>CAZPPH010000006.1:0-42319 GCA_964588375.1 uncultured Rhodobacterales bacterium
CGATCGCCGAGAAGAAGAAAGACAACGGGAACGGACCGGTGTCGTGGTAGGGATGCTCCTCGTTCAGCATCCGGTCGAAATTGAACTTCACCGCCTCGGCGTCGAGCGGCGTGCCATCGTGGAAGGTGATGCCTTCGCGCAGGGCGAACGTGTATTCGGTACCGTCCTCGCTGATCTCCCAACTCTCGGCGAGTGCCGGCTCCACCTCGAGCGTGCCGTCGCGGTAGCGCACGAGCCCGTCGTAGACGTTCATCAGAATGCGGAAATCGTTGACGGCCGTGACCGCGTGGGGGTCGAGCGATTTCGGTTCGGCGATCTGGCCGACGACGAGGACGCCGGGCGGGGTCTGGGCCGTGGCTGGCAGGCCGAACGGCAGCGAGATGAGCGCGGCTGTCGCGGCTGCACCGAGCGCGCGCCTCGTGATTGTGAGCGAATTCATGATTGGCAGGCTCCCTGTTCAATAGGTGATAAATTATCATGAAAAATTTGAAACCGGAAGATTTATCGTGATAATTTCAGGCAAGGAGGACGGATTGACCTTTTCCCTCATCGCCCGCGACCCCGAGAGCGGCGCGCTCGGCGGCATCGCCGCGACCGGCAATCTCTGCGTCGGCGCCTGGGTCCTGCGCGGCGACCCGCGCGGGGGGCTCACCGCGTCTCAGGGCAAGACACCCTCGACCCTCTGGGGTGAGGATGCGCTGGACCTTCTCCGGCACGGGCTGGCCCCGGCGGAGATCGTCGGTGAGGTGACCTCGGCCGATGCCGGCCGCGCCGTGCGCCAGCTTGGCGTGCTGTCCGCGGGCGGCGACGTGGCCGCCTTCGACGGGTCGGAGAACCACCCTTACACCGGGCATCGCCACGGCGACGGCTGGCTCGCGTCGGGAAACTGGCTGACATCCCCTGCGGTTCTCGACCGCGCGGCAGAGGCCTATCTCGCCGCCGGCGACGGCTTCGCCCGAAGGCTTCTCGCGGCGCTTCGGGCCGGGGTCGATGCGGGCAGCGACAGCCGAGGCACGCTCTCGGCGGCCCTCCTCGTCATCGGCCTCGACCGGCCGCCGCTCTCGCTCCGGGTCGACTGGGACGAGGCGCCCGTCGACCGGCTTTCCGCCCTCCACGACCGCACCAACGAAACGGATTACAACTCATGGCTCGACACCCTGCCCACGCGCACGACCCCCGAAGCGATGTGAAGGAGGACGTCGGCGCCCGGGCCGCGGCCATGCTCGCCGAGGCGGCGGAAATCTCCGAGCCCGGCCCCGGGGTGACGCGCCTGCCGTTCACCGCCGAGCACGCGCGGGCCGCCGAGATGATCGAAGGCTGGATGCGGGATGCCGGGCTCGCGACCCGCCGCGACGCTGCCGCGACGATCATCGGCCGGCGCGAGGGGACCGACCCCGGCGCGGGCACCCTCCTGCTGGGCTCGCACCAGGATTCGGTGAAGAACGGCGGCGCCTTCGACGGGATGATGGGGGTTCTGCTGCCGATTCTCGCGGTCGACATGCTCGGCGACAGGCCCCTGCCCTTCGCCGTCGAGATCGTGGCCTTCGCCGACGAGGAAGGCGTGCGCTTCCCGACCGCCCTGCTCGGCCCCCGTGCGCTCGCGGGCACGTTCGACCCCGGCGTTCTCGACCTCGAGGACCGGGACGGGACCAGCCTCCGCAGCGCGCTGGCGGACTTCGGCGGCGACCCCGACGGGCTGGCAGGTCTCGCCCGCGACCCCGAAGATGTCATCGGCTTCATCGAGACCCATATCGAGCAGGGCCCGGTGCTCGAGGCCGAAGACCTGTCCGTCGGCATCGTCACCGCGATCTGCGGCATCGAACGCCACGAGGTCGCCATCACGGGCCGCGCCGCCCACGCCGGCACCTCGCCCATGGACCTCCGCCACGACGCGCTCGCCGCCGCCGCGGAACTCGTCGGCGCGGTCGAGCGGGTCTGCAGAGAGACCGAAAACGCCGTGGGCACGGTTGGCCGGCTCGAGGTCAGCCCCAACGTCGTGAACGCCGTGCCGGGCAAGGTCACGCTCTCGGTCGAGTTGCGCTCGGCGGATGACGCGACCCGGCGCGCGGTACGTTCCTCTGTCGAGGCCGCCGCCCGCGAGGCCGCCGGGGGGCGCGGCTGCGCGCTGGAGATGGCCTGCACCTACGAACAGCCCGCTCGCGCCTGCGACAGCGCCCTCCGCGCCAGCCTCGAACGGGCCGTGGCGGCGTCCGGCGGCCGCCCCCTCGGCCTCATGTCCGGTGCCACCCACGACGCCTCCGCCATGGCCGACCTCTGCCCCATGGCCATGCTTTTCGTGCGCTGCAGGGACGGCGTCAGCCACCACCCCGACGAATACGCAAGCCCCGAAGACATGGGGGCGGCCGTCGAGGCGCTGCGCCTGTTCCTGCTCGACCGGGCGGGCCAATGAACCTTCCCGGCCTCCGCACGATCCATTCGGACCACGCCCATTACGGATGGGACCACGCCCTCGCCCCCCGCCTCACCGTCGCCCCGGGCGAGACCGTGACGGTGTCCTGCCGCGACGCGGGCGACGGGCAGATAACGCCCGGGTCGACCGACGCGACGATCCTCGCGCTCGACCCGGAACGCGCGAACCCGCTGACCGGGCCCATCCTCGTCGACGGTGCGCGTCCGGGCGACGTCCTCGCCGTCTCGATCCTCGATTTCGCGCCCTCGGGCTTCGGCTGGACGGGCATCCTCCCGGGCTTCGGACTTCTGGCCGACCAGTTCCCCGACCCCGCGCTGCACCTGTGGTCCTACGACACCGGAGGCCGCGCGCCTCTCGCCTTCGGCCGGCTCGCCGAGCTTCCGCTCGCCCCCTTCATCGGCACGATCGGCACGGCCCCCGCCGAGCCCGGACCGCATTCGGTCATCCCCCCGCGCCGGACCGGCGGCAACATGGACACGCGCGACATGCGCGCAGGCACGGTGCTCTACCTTCCCGTCGAGGTCGACGGCGCGCTGCTGTCGGTCGGCGACACCCATGCCGCGCAAGGCGACGGAGAGGTCTGCGGCACCGCAATCGAAAGCGCCATGGATGTCACGTTGAAGATCGACCTTCTGCGCGAGGTGCCCCTCGCCTTTCCGCGCTACGAGACCGACGGGCCGAGGCCGGGCGACACCGGGCGCGCGGGCGTGACCGCGACCACCGGTATCGGCCCGGACCTGCTGCAATGCTGCCGCGATGCGGTTTCCGGCATGATCGATCATCTTTCCCGCACCCGCTCGGTTTCGGCGGCCGATGCCTACATGCTCTGCTCGGTCGCCGCCGATCTCACCGTCTCCGAGGTGGTGGATGCGCCGAACTGGGCCGTCTCCTGCACCATCCCGCGCGCGATCTTCCAGGACCGCGCCTCTGTTTGACCCTGCCGCCCCCCCTCCTTAGGGTCCGCGCAAACCAGACAGACGAGGGATACCGGAGCTTTGTGCGGCATTTGCGGTGAAATCACCTTTGACGGCAGTCCTGCGGACGTGGGCGCCGTGACGAGAATGGCCGATTGCCTCGCGCCGAGAGGCCCCGACGGCGCAGGGCTTGTCGCCCGCGGCCGCGTGGCCTTCGGCCATCGGCGCCTCCAGATCATCGACCTCAGCGAGGCGGGCGCGCAGCCGTTCGTCGATACCGGCTTGGGGCTGACGATCGCGTTCAACGGTTGCATATACAATTACAAGGAGTTGCGGGACGAACTTCAGGCAAAGGGCCACGTCTTCGCGTCCACCGCCGATACCGAGGTCGTGCTGAAGGCCTGGGCCCAATGGGGGCCGGAGGCCATCGGCCGCTTCAACGGCATGTTCGCCGTTGCCATCCACGAGCGGGACTCGGGCCGGGTTCACCTCGTGCGCGACCGGTTCGGGATCAAACCGCTCTACTATGCCGAAACCGCCTCCGGCCTGCGCTTCGCCTCGACCCTTCCCGCCGTCCTGCGCGCGGGTGGAATCGACACCTCGATCGACCGGGTGGCCCTCCATCACTACATGACATGGCACGCGGTCGTCCCGCCGCCGCGCACCATTCTCGCCGGCGTCAGAAAGCTGCCTCCGGCGACGATCCGCACCATCGAACCAGACGGGACGATGCGCGACGCGACTTACTGGACGCCGGATTTCAAGCGCTCGCCCGAGGATGCGAAACGCAGCGCGGAAGACTGGGAATCGCTTCTCCTGGAGGAGCTGCGCGCCTCGGTGCGCCGCCGGATGGTCGCCGACGTGCCCGTGGGCGTGCTCTTGTCGGGCGGGGTCGACAGCTCGCTGATCGTGGGGCTGCTGGCCGAGGAGGGCCAGAAGGATCTCGCGACATACTCGATCGGTTTCGAGGAGGCCCATGGCGAGAAGGGAGACGAGTTCTCCTATTCCGACCTCATCGCCGAGCATTACGGCACCAACCACCACAAGATCTTCATCCCGTCGTCGGAGATGCAGGAAAACCTTCCGCACGCCATCGCCGCGATGTCCGAACCCATGGTCTCCTACGACAACATCGGCTTCTTCCTGCTCTCGCGCGAGGTCTCCAAGACCATCAAGGTCGTGCAATCCGGACAGGGGGCCGACGAGGTCTTCGGCGGCTATCACTGGTATCCGCCGCTCGCCGACGCGAACGACCCGGTGTCGAGCTACGCCGCCGCGTTTTTCGACCGCACCCATGCCCGGCTCGCCGGGCACCTGTCGCCCGACTACCTCGCCGATCGCGACGAGAGCCTCGCGTTCGTCGAAGAGCATTTCGCACGGCCGGGAGCCGACGATCCGGTCGACAAGGCGCTGAGGCTCGACACCAACGTCATGCTCGTCGACGACCCGGTGAAGCGGGTCGACAACATGACCATGGCATGGGGCCTCGAGGCCAGGGTGCCGTTTCTCGATCACGAGGTGGTGGAACTCGCCGGGCGGATTCCTTCCGCGCTGAAGCTCGAGGACGGCGGCAAGGGCATCCTGAAACATGCCGCCCGCCGGGTGGTGCCCCATGCGGTGATCGACCGTCCGAAGGGATACTTCCCCGTGCCGGCGCTGAAATACATCGAGGGGCCGTACCTCGAGATGGTCCGCGAGACGCTGACCAACGAGGCGGCCACGAGGCGCGGTCTCTTCCGGCGCGATTATCTCGACACGCTCTTTTCCGCGCCGAAGGACCATATCACCACGCTCCGCGGCTCCGAACTCTGGCAGGTGGCGATCCTCGAACTCTGGCTGCAGGCACAAGGGGTCGAGGGATGACGCGGAACCCGCGCCAGAAGCAGATGCGCCGGCAATCCCACCGGGTCGAGCGCATCCGCCGCGAGGCGGGCACCGTCGACCGGCCGGAAAACAGCGAAATCACGCCCGGCGCCAGCATCGACTGCGGCTGGGGGCGCCTCATCTTCGGCAATACCTTCTCCGAACCGAAGGACCTCGCCCGGGCGCTCGCGGCCGAAGGGCCCGACCGGCGCGACATCGCATTCTACGTCAACGACCCCCACGTGGTTCTCGCCGAGGCGCCGCAGGAGCTTTTCCTCGACCCCTCCCACACCTTCCGGCTCGACCTCGCCACCTACCGCGCCAAGCATCGCAAGCAGTCGGGCGTGTTCATCCGACGGCTGACCACCGAGCAGGACGCCGAGGACATCAACACCATCTACCAGGCGCATGGCATGGTGCCGGTGCCGCCCGACTTCTTCTGGTCGCATCGCGACGCGCGGGCGATCACGGTGCTCGTCGCCGAAGACGAGGCGACGGGGAGGATCCTCGGCACGGTCATGGGCGTGGATCACGCCCGCGCCTACAATGACCCCGAGAACGGCTCGTCGCTCTGGTGCCTGGGAGTGTCGCCGCAGGCGAGCTACCCCGGCATCGGCGAGGCGCTGGTCCGGAGGCTCGCCGAACACTTCAAGGGCCGCGGTTCGGCGACGCTCGATCTCTCGGTACTCCATGACAACAACGAGGCCATCGCGCTCTACGAAAAGCTCGGCTTCCGGCGCATCCCCGCGTTCACCATCAAGCGCAAGAACCCGATCAACGAGCCGCTCTTCGTCGGCACCGCCTCCGACGAGGGGCTGAATCCCTATGCCCGGATCATCGTCAAGGAAGCCCGCCGCCGGGGCATCTACGTCAAGATCATCGACGCGGAGGGAGGCTATTTCGAACTTTCGCTCGGCGGTCGCCGCATCAAGTGCCGCGAGGCGCTGAGCGAGCTGACCACGGCAGTGGCGATGTCGATCTGCGAGGACAAGCGCGTCACCCGCCGGATCGTCAATGCGGCCGGCGTGCGGGTCGCCGAACAGGCCGGGGCGGACGACCCCGAGACGCGGGCGGCGTTTCTCGAAAGTTACCGCAGCGTTGTCGTGAAGCCCGCCCGGGGCGAGATGGGCGACGGCGTCTCGGTCGACCTGCGCAGCCCCGAAGACGTCGAGGCTGCGGTCGAGCGCGCCCGCCGGGTGTCGTCGGACATCATCGTCGAGCAATACGTCACCGGCGACGACCTGCGCCTCGTCGTGATCGACCACCGCGTCGTCGCCGCCGCGATCCGGAGCCGGCCGGTGATCACGGGTGACGGCGCGGGCACGGCGCGCGATCTCATCGAGGCCCAGAGCCGGCGGCGGTCGGCACAGACCTCGGGCGAAAGCCGCATCCCGCTCGACGACGAGACCGAGCGCTGCCTGCGCGAGGCGGGCTATGGCTACGACGACATCGTCCCCGAGGGCGAGCGGGTCTGCGTGCGCAAGACCGCGAACCTCCATACCGGCGGGCGCATCATCGACGTCACCGACATCACTCACCCCAACCTGATCGATGCCGCCATCAAGTGCTCGCGGGCCATCGGCATCCCGGTGACCGGAATCGACCTGATCGTGACAAGCCCGAGCGACGGGGAGTATACCTTCGTCGAGGCCAACGAGCGCCCCGGGCTGGCGAACCATGAACCACAGCCCACGGCGCAGAGGTTCATCGACCTTCTCTTCCCGCTGACGACCGCCGCCGAGGGCGCACGGCTCCGCGAGGGGATCTGACCGCGACTTCTCTCCGGCACAGCCGGCAGCAGCGCGGCGGTGAAGCTGGTCGACCCGTTCAGAACGGGACAGCTGCGAAAACCGCGACGCCTGCCGCAAGACCCGCTCCGACCAACAGGAACCGCGTGAAACGCCGGCGGTCCTGTCGCGAGGCCGCACCGCCGGAATAATCGAACCGCTCGTAGACGACATGGCCCCGCGGCAGGCCCTTGTCCTCGAGGAGGTCCGATACCGCGACCACCATCGGCCCCGGCCCGCACATCATGGAGACGGTCTCGCGGGGGTCGAGGCCCTCGAGGACGCGGTCCAGCAGCGGTCCGTCGACCCGCCCGACGACACCGCCGAACCCCTCTTCGGCGGCTTCGCTCACGAGCAGCACATCGAGATCAAGCACCTCTGCCGCCGCTTCGATTTCCTCCAGACATGCGAGGTTCGAAGGTTTCCCGACAGCGTAGACGAGGCGGACCGGCCGCCGGTCCTTGCGCGCCACAAGATCGCGAAGAAGACCCATGATGGGGCCGATCCCCGCGCCGCCCGCCACCAGAAGAATCGCCCGGCCCGGATGATGGTTCATCGAGAAGTCGCCGTATGGTCCGTCGACCCCGATGGGCGTACCCGGTTCGAGAGACCCGATCCGCCCGGTGAAGTCACCCGCTTCCTTGATGATCAGGCTGATGCCCGGGCGCAGCGGCGTATCGGCGATCGAGAAGGGATGGTCGAACAGCGGGAAGCGGCGCGTGCCTTCCGTCATCCAGACGAACTGTCCGGCGTCATAGGGAAGATCCGGAGTGCCGGGCGCTGGCTGGATGTCGAGCTCCCATGTCCGGTCCGCGATCCTCGTGACGGAGCGAAGCCGCCATTGCTGCCGGTGCAACCGCAGCCAGCGCCAGCCGTAGAGCGTGCCCATGACGACGACGAGCGAAGCTATCACAACCCACCACCACGCGTTGACCGCACCGAGCGCGCTGAACCGCCCGACGGTCAGCGCGTGGTGAAGCCCCGTGCCGGCCGCCGTGATCGCGAGAAGAACATGGCTCGCCCGCCAGACCTCGTAGGGCACCGGCAGCCGCTCGCGCAAAGCCGAGCTCACCACCAGAAGCACCAGCGCCGCCAGCGCGATCACGCCCGTAAGGTATCGCGGAAGAACGAGATAGGCCACGAGGCGCTGGACCCCGAGGTCGGGGTCTTCGAGCCAGGTCGGCAAGACATACAGGAGCGGATGAAGGATCAGAGCAGCCAGAACCCACCACGCGGCGATCTTGTGAAACGTCATGATCTTGTCGATGCCGAGCCGTCCCGACACTTTCTCGAATCGCCCCGACGTGACGAATTGCACCGCCATCGCGGTGAGCGCGACGAGCCCCGCCCCCGCGCCGACCTTCTCCCAAGGGTCGAACGGCGTCACCTGCCGCCCCGCGGCCAGCGCGAGCGGCAAGAGCGCCACGGCAAGATAAAGTGCGGCGAGCGCGCGCCCGCCCAGCCGCGGGAGCCGGAACGCCGGCGCCTCCTTCGTTGGGGCCATGACACTCCTCTCCATCAGCCGACCTTCATCATTCCTAATGCCATCCCCGCCTGTCGCCTTGACCGCTGTCAAGGCATCGCGCAGCCTTCCATGGCATTCTGCAGGATGGAAACCCGTCAAACCGAGGCCCGCCGATGACCCTGTTTCGCCCGTTTCGCCACCTCGCCGCCGCCGCCGTCAGCGCCCTCGCATTCCCTGCGGCGGCCCAGGACACAGCGGAACTCGCCGCCATCATCGAGGCCTGGATCGCCTCGCCGCATGCGGACTACTCGTCGCCCTCGTTCACGCACTGGAACGAAGACGGCGCCGTGCCCGAGAACTGCGCGGCCTGCCATTCCCAGCCGGGGATGCTCGACTTCCTCGGCGCCGACGGCACCGAGCCGGGCGTCGTGAACCACCCGGCCGCGATAAACGCGGTGCTCGGATGCGCCACCTGCCATACCTCGGAGGGCCACGACCTCGACACCGTGACCCTTCCCTCGGGCGTGGCACTCACGGATCTGGGCTCCAACGCCACCTGCACGGTCTGCCACTCCGGTCGCGCTTCCGGCGACACCGTCGCCGCCGCCACATCGGACATCGGAGAAGACACCGTCGGGCCCGATCTCGGCTTCATCAACGTGCACTATGGGGTGGCGGCGGCCGTCATGCAGGGCGCAGAGGGCCGCGCGGGTTTCCATTATGCGGGCCGCGACTACGCGGGAGGGTTCGACCATGTCCCCGGCGCCGACACCTGCGTCGCCTGCCACGAGCCCCATACCACGGCGGTCGAGGAGGACGGCTGTCTCACCTGTCACCGCGGCGTCGACGACATTCGCGACATCCGCATGCGCAACGCCGACTTCGATGGCGACGGCGACAATTCCGGCGGCATCCATGCCGAAATCACCGGCCTGCACGCCCGGCTCTACGAAGCCATACAGGCATATGGGGCCGAGGTCGCCGATGCTCCCATCGGCTACGCCAAGGACAGCTTTCCGTATTTCTTTGCCGATACCGACGGCGACGGGACGATCGGTGAGGACGAAGCGAACTTCCCCAACCGCTACCAGAGCTGGACCCCGCGCCTTCTCAAGGCAGCCTACAATTATCAGGTCGCCGCGAAGGATCCCGGCGGTTACGTTCATAACCCCGCCTATCTTCTTCAACTCCTTCACGATTCCCTCGAAAGCCTCTCGGAGCGGGTTCCCGTCGACATGCAGGCGCTGGCACGCCCCTGAACGGGTCGCGGGTGAGGCCTGCGGCCGGGCCAACGGGCGGAGCGCAGGCGCCCCCCGGCGGCACGGCGCTGTGAAGGGAGGCTGCCGGGTGCGGACCGTTCCGCTTCCGTCAGGGTTCGCGGCGGCCCCTTCCCGCTGCCGTCGAATGAGCGGCTCGGGCAACCGTGAAACCAGCCGGCCGGCAGTCTCAGTCTGTAGCGGACCTGCGCCGCAGACCGGCCGCCGGATGGTTCACGCGAGGCCCCAGAGCTGGAACAGGAGGCCCGACGCGAAGGCGCCCGAGAGCGACAATGCGATGTAGAGGACAAAAACCGGCGGCCGCGCCAGCGCCCAGACCGCCATGGCTGCCGGAATAGAGGTGACACCGCCGGCGACGAGAAACGCCATGCCGGCGCCGGGCGCCATGCCCTGGTCGATCAATCCTCCCACCAAGGGCAGTGCCGCGTAGCCGTTGAGATAGGCCGGCACGCCGACGAGCGTGGCCATGGCGATCGGCAGAAGCCCTTCGCCTCCGAGCGCGGAGGTCACGGTTTCGGCGGGAATCCACGCCAGCATCAGGCTCTCGATCAGGAAAGCGAGCGTCAGCCACTTCGCGAGAAAGAGCGTCGTGTTCCACGCGGTCGCGGCGAACTTCTCGCGCCGCTGGGGCTCCTGCCAGAAACGCCACACCACGGGCTTCGGCGCACGCACCTTCGCGCCACCGCAGCCGCCGTTGCCGATGCCCTCCCGGAGCGGGTCGGCAAGGGCGCCACCACGGGCCATGAGATGCACCACGAGACCGCCGAAGACCCCGAGGCCGATGGCCGCGAAGGTCTTGGCCACCGCGAATTCCACATCGAGAACGCCGGCGGTCAGGACGAACATGGAAGGGTCCATGATCGGCGAGGCGAGCCAGAAGGCCATCACCGCCGAGAGCGGCACGCCCATGGCGAGAAGGGCCGCGATGAGCGGAATAACCCCGCAGGAACAGAACGGCGAGAGACCGCCCGCGAGCGCGCCGAGCCCGACCATCAGAAGCGGCGCTCCGGTGAACGCCTTCGCGATCAGGTTGTCGGCGCTCGTCGCCCCCGCCCAGGCGGCGATGGCGATCGACAGCACGAGGTACGGCGCCGTGCGAAGGAGCGCCCCACCCGCGAAGAGAACGCTCTCACCGGCCTGCGCGGGATCGAAGACCGCGAGGACCGCGAGGATCAGCGCGGAGGCGAGCCAGACACGCTGATCCTGCCAGAGGTTGCGCAGAACGGACCGGGGCCCGGGAGTTGAGAGAATCGTGTCAGACATCACCACATCTCCGGATTTCCGGTTGTTTCAGGGCGGAAAAGAGGGCAAGGCACATCATGCCGCATCCTCCGGGACTTGCAGGACAACGCCGGCGCAGCATTCCGACGTCAGGAAATCCAGAACATTGTGCATCGCGGGATAATCCACGCGATTGAACACCTCGCGGCCCCGCTTCTCCTGCACCACGAGGCCCGCGTCGACCAGCGACGAGAGATGATGGGCGAGCGTCGAGGGCGCGAGACCGAGATGGTTGCCGAGATCGCTCACGCGCAGGCCCTCGTCGCCCGCCTTCACGAGCAGGCGGAAGATCGAAAGGCGCGCGTCGTGGCCGAGGGCGGCCAGGGCGCGGGCGGTGGGGCTGATCATGGTCATGCAGCCAACATAACCATATTTCCGGTTTTGTCGAGTCTTTCGGTTCGCTGCATCGAGGCAGCGTGGCAGGGCAGCGTGGCAGGGCGATTGCCTCGGCCGGCCGCCACGTGACGACGCTCAAGCGAATGGCCGGGGACCGCCTGGGGGAGCACCAGGGAGCCCCTGGCGCTGCAAGGACGCGCTTCGGGCCCGTTTGACCGACCCCGAGACGGCAGCGATTGGCGCTGTCAGTCGTCGAAAGAATCGACCCTTCCGGTTGCCTGTTAGTGAAGGTCACGGCGGGGACGCCAACTGCGGGAACGGGCATGAGCGCGCGAACTTCGACCCTTCACTCCGCCCGGTGCCCTCATCCGCCCGCACTTGTGTTCCGGCCGGGGGGCGACTAGCTATTGAAGGCGATTGTTATTCTCTTCGAGCCTCTGCTTTCCGTTCATCCGGCTCTCAGTTGATCGACCAAAGACTGACTTTGCCGGGCTGCCGCGTGTCGCGGGCAGCGCCCAGAACAGGAGACCACGGACATGGCCAATGGCACCGTGAAATGGTTCAATACCACCAAAGGCTTCGGCTTCATTCAGCCCGCTGATGGCGGCAGGGACGTTTTCGTCCATATCTCATCCGTCGAGCGCGCCGGTCTGACCGGACTGGCCGATGATCAGAAGGTGACCTACGAGCTCGAGTCGGGCCGCGACGGTCGCGAGAGTGCAACAAATCTCTCGCTCGCCTGAATCGACTGTTGCCGGCCGCCAGCAAGGGCGCCCGGCAACAGACCCGCAAACCCCACTCATGCCACAAACCATCGAGCCCGCCATGACCGCCTCCCCCGGAGCGGCCAGCGAATGGACGCGGCGCCTCTCCGCCTATCGCAGCCCCATCCTGGCACGCAGCCTCTTCGAACTCGCCGTGACGGCCCTCCCCTTCGCCGCGCTCTTCGCGCTGGCGTGGGCGGCGCTCTCCGTCAGCCCATGGATCGCCGTCGCCCTGTCGCTCGCGAACGCGGCCTTCGTCGTTCGCCTCTTCATGATCCAGCACGATTGCGGCCACGGCTCCTTCTTCGGCAGCCGGCCCCTGAACGACTGGGTCGGCCGCGCCATCGGTGTCCTGACCCTGACACCCTACGATGTCTGGCGCCGGAGCCATGCGACCCACCACGCCACCACCGGCAATCTCGACCGGCGCGGCATGGGCGACATTCCGACGCTCACGGTCGCGGAGTACCGCGCGAGACCGCTTCTCGGGCGGGTCCTCTACCGGCTGGTGCGGAACCCCGTGGTGCTCTTCGGGATCGCTCCGTCCTACATGTTCTTCCTGCAAAGCCGGCTGCCCGTGGGCGCCATGCGGTCGGGCTGGCGCTTCTGGGTCAGCGCGCTCGGAACCGACGCGGCGATCCTCACATTGCTCGGCACCCTCTACATGCTGGGTGGCTGGCCTGTCCTCGTCTTCGTCTACCTGCCGATGATGCTGCTCGCGGCCTCGGTCGGCATGTGGCTCTTCTACGTGCAGCATCAGTTCGAGGACACGTCGTGGGACCGCGACGCCGGCTGGACGGTTCAGGAGGCCGCTTTCCACGGCTCGTCGCACTACGTGCTGCCGCCGGTGCTGAACTGGATCACGGCCAATATCGGCGTTCACCACGTCCACCATCTGGCCAGCCGAATTCCATTCTACCGCCTGGGCGAGGTCCTTCGCGACCATGACATTCTCGCCAACGTCCGGCGGCTGACCCTTCGCGAAAGCCTGCATTGCGCCAGGCTGACGCTCTGGGACGAGGAAGGCCGAAGGCTCGTGTCCTTCGGCGAGGCGCGACGGCTTCCGGGATAGGTCCCGACACACGAACAGACGAAACCCGCGATCGACGAAAGGACTTCCGATGACACGTTCCAGTGCAGCAAGCCGCGACCTTTTCAAGGGCATGACGAAGAAGAAGGACAAGGAAACCACGAAGGCGGCCGCACCGTCGATCCTCGTGGGCGAGCACGGCAGGTACCAGATCAAGTCAGGTCGCCTTGCGGGGGAATACGTGGCGAGGGCCTTCCCCAAACCGCCCACGAAGGCGCGCGGGCTTATCGCCGAGGCGACAGGCGCGACGGAAGAGGCCGCCATCGCCGCCCTGCACGAGATCATCGACGCGAGAGAGACCAGGAGAACGGACGAGCGCCGGACCGACACCCACACCGGCGTGGCCGTGCCGAGCGCCGAGGAATACGACGAAGCGATCCGGCAGGTCGCCCTCTCGCAACCGCAGCGCGCCATGCTGACGGCCCTTTCGCTGGCCGGCGAGGACGGGCTGACCGACGCCCGCATGGCGAAGATGGCAGGCTACAAGTCCCAGACTTCGGCGAACAGGTCCTTCGCGGGCGCCGGACTCCTGATCGCCGATTATCTCTCTCTCGACGCAAGCTCCATGAACACTTCGGGCAATCCCGAAGGCACCTCGCTCCTCGGCTACCGCGGCGAAACGTCAAGCGATGAAGGGCCCGGAAACTGGATCCTGCACGCCGAGCTGCGTGATGCTGTCCGCGCCTCTCTCTGAAAAGCGCCGGGCGCGGTCTTGGCTTCACCGCGCCGGAGCCCGCACCCCCGCGCGGGGATCATCCTTGCCGCAGACCACGGCGGTCTTCACCTGCGGACATCGCCGCGGTCTCCGGCCGCTTCACCCTTCTCTTGAAGGTCAGAACGGCACGGATCAGAGGCCGTAGACCTCGCGCGCGGTCCCCGATCCGATCCGGGCCGCTTCGTCCTGCGAAAGCCCGTCGAGTATCCGCTGCGTCACGTCGAGCCAGGCCGGCAGCCCGCCGCCAAGGTCGACCACCGGCCAGTCGCTGCCCCAGACCATGCGGTCCGGGCCGAAGGTCTCCAGCACATGATCGACGTAAGGCGCGATGGCCTCGTGAGTCGCGTTGCCGGGCGCGCAATAGGCCAGCAGGCCAGAGAGCTTGCAGGTGACGTTGTCGAGCTCCGCCAGCGCCCTCATGTCGTCACGCCACGGGTCGAGCCCGCCCCCGGCGATATCGGGCACGCCGCAATGATCGAGGATCATCCGCGTTTCGGGGCAGGCGACCGCGAGTTCCCGCGCGATCGGCAATTGACGGGCGAGAAAGCACATGTCGAACGTCATCCCGGCCGCGCCGATCTTCCGGACATTCGCGCGGAACGTCTCGCTCCTGGACATCTCGTCGTCGACGACATGCAGAACGCGCCTTATGCCCACCGCCCCGAGAGACTTCGAGGTCGCGAGCCAGTCTTCGAAGCCCTCGTCGGTTTCGGGACGGGCGGTCGCGATCAGCCCGACAACTCCATTCGAGGGATCTTCCGCCAGACGCGCGGCATGGCGGGTCTCGGCCTCGATGCCGGTATCGTCGGCGGCTGTCTCCATGAAGAGCGCGCCCACGACGCCCGAGCCTTCGGTGAGACGCTTGTAGTCTTCGATGGTGAACGCCCGGTTCGCCAGCGGCGGTATCCCGTCCGTCCAGGAATACCCCGCGACATCGGGGTAGACGAGGTGCATGTGGGTGTCGATGAGATCGGTCATGCTCTTATCCCTCCGGGTCAGCGATCACGTCCTGCGCCTGCGCGCCGAGCCCCTCGATGCCGAGTTCGACCCGGTCGCCGGGCTTGAGGTAGCGCGGCGGCTTCTGTCCCATGCCGACGCCGGGGGGCGTGCCGGTCGAGATCACGTCGCCGGGGTGCAGGGTCATGAATCGGCTGAGGTAGCTGACGAGATGGGCCACACCGTAGACCATCGTTTCGGTCGAACCCTCCTGCATGGTCTCGCCGTTGACCTTCAGCCACATGGGCAGCGACTGAGGGTCGGCGACCTCGTCGCGGGTGACGAGCCAGGGCCCGATCTGGCCGAAATTGTCGCAGCTCTTGCCCTTCGTCCACTGGCCGGAATGCTCGATCTGGAAGGCGCGTTCGGAAACATCGTTCGTGACCGCGTAGCCGGCGACATGGGACAACGCGTCCGCTTCCGAGACGTATTTCGCGCGGGTGCCGATCACGACGGCGAGTTCCACCTCCCAGTCGGTCTTCTCCGACCCGCGCGGCACGATGATCGGGTCGTCCGGGCCGCAGATGGCGCTGGTCGCCTTCATGAAGATGATCGGCTCGGGCGGCACCTCCATGCCGGACTCGGCGGCGTGGTCGGAATAGTTGAGGCCGATGCAGATGAACTTGCCGGTGCCGGCCACGCAGGCGCCAAGACGGGTGCCGGCGGCGACTTCGGGCAGGTCGGCGGGGTCGGTCGCGCGAAGCCGGTCGAGGCCCGCTTCCGACAGGACATCGCCGCCGATATCGTTCACGATGCCGGAGAGGTCGCGCAGGCTGCCATCTGGCGCGACGATGCCGGGGCGCTCGCGACCGCGCTCGCCGTGACGGATGAGTTTCATGGTTCTCCCCTTCAGGTGTTCGACCAGCCGCCGTCGATGACATGGGCATGGCCGGTTGTATATGATGCCTCGTCGGAGGCGAGGTAGACGACGAGCGACGCGATTTCCTCCGCGCTGGCGATCCGCCCCATCGGCTGGCGCGCGGTGAAGGCCGCCCGCGCGGCCTCGTAATCACCCGTGGCCCGCAGCCTTTCCTCCAGCGAGGGCGACTCGACCGTGCCCGGACAGATCGCGTTGCAGCGGATGCCCTGGCCGACGAAGTCGGCCGCGACCGATTTCGTCAGCCCGATCACCGCCGCCTTCGACGCACCGTAGACGAAACGGTTCGGCGCCGCGATGATCGAGGAGGCGACCGACGACATGTTTATGATCGAGCCGCCACCCGCCCCGATCATCGCCGGCAGAAAGGCGCGGATCATCCGGTACATCGCCTTCACGTTGAGATCGAAGGAAAAGTCCCACTCCTCCTCGTCGCAATCGAGAATCGTGCCGTTGGCGACGAAGCCCGCGCAGTTGAAGAGCACGTCGGGCGCGCCGAGCGCATCCCGCACGGCCGCGATGTCGCCGGGGTCGAGCACGTCGAGGCGGCGGGTTTCGACACCCTCGAGCGATGCAAGCGCCGCCTCGTTTATATCGGTGGCCACCACGCGCGCCCCCTCGGCGGCCATCGCCAGCGCAGAGGCCCGGCCGATGCCCTGCCCCGCCGCCGTCACGAGGCATGTCTTTCCGCTCAATCGTCCCATCGTCTTTTCCCTGTTCTCGGATCAGACCGGCAGGCAGGCCGGCCCGATCGGCTCGAAGCTCTTGTAGGTGAGGATGAACTCGGTGTGCCCGAGATCCTCGGATTTCGTGATTTCGCCCTCGGCCACGCGGGCCAAGAGCTCGAAGATTTCCGCGCCGACCTCCTCGACCGAAGCGCCTTCTGAGAGGATGCGGCCGGCGTTGACGTCCATGTCGTCCTTCAGCCGCTCGTACATGTGGGGATTCGCCGCGATCTTGATCACCGGCGCGAGGGCCGAGCCCACGACCGACCCCCGCCCGGTGACAAAGAGCGTCATGTGCGCGCCCGAGGCCATCATCTCCACGATCTCGGCATTGTCGGAGATGTTGGGAAAACCGAAGCGCACCTCGCCGTCGGGCACCACGTCCATCAGGTAGAGCCCGCCCCGGGGCGGAATGTCTCCGGGCTTGATGAGGCCGGAGATCTGCGACTGGCCGGACTTGGCGTAGGCGCCGAGCGACTTTTCCTCGATCGTGGTCAGCCCGCCCTCGGCATTGCCGGCGGCGAAGCTGCCGAAGCCGAGCGTGGCGTAGTAGCGCGCCGCCTTCTCGACCGAGGCGCGGATTTCGCGGCCAAGCTCCGGCGTGGCCGCGCGCGCGGTCATGATGTCCTCGCAGCCGATGAGTTCGCCCGTCTCCTCGAAGATGCAGGTCGCACCCGCCTCGACCGCCATGTCGAACGCGCGGCCCACGGCCGGGTTGCCGGTGATGCCGCTCGTGCCGTCCGAGCCGCCGCAGACGGTGCCGATGACGAGGTCGGAGACGCTCATCTCCACGCGCGGCACATCGGCGATGTCGTCGCGAAGCCGCTGCGCCGCGGCGCGGCCCGCCTCGATTGTCGCGCGGGTGCCGCCGTCGCGCTGGATGACGAGGGTTTCCACCGGACGGCCGCTTTCACGGATCGTCTCCGCAAGCCGGTGCCGGTCGAAGCTCTCGCAGCCGAGCGAGACGAGGATCACGCCGCCGACATTGGGGTGGGTGCAGAGCCGCTCCATCATGTTCTGGGCGTAGACATTCGGAAAACACCCCGGAAACCCGATCAGATGGGTGTCCGGGTGACCGCTCGCGACCTCGCGGGCGACGTGGTGGGCGCATTCGACGAGATAGGCCACCGCGACGACGTTGCGGATGCCCTTCCGGCCGTCGGAGCGCAGATAACCCGTCATGTCGGAACCTCCTCGGACGAAGCGAGCGCATAGGTCGGCGTGTAGTCGCTCTTCACGTTGTGGACATGCACGTGAGCGCCGGGCGCGATGGCCTCGGTCGCCGTGCCGATGGGCGCGCCGTACTTGACGATGCGCCCGCCCTCGGGGATCGCCCGGCGGGCGATCTTGTGCCCGAGGCCGAGACGGGTCTCCACCGTCGCCCTGCCCTCTTCGAGCGCAACCGTATCGCCCGCTTCGAGCGCACCGCGCAGGACGAGGACGTTGTCGCCGGGCGCGAGCAGGAGAAGGCGTTCGTCCATTTCAGATCTCCGCTATCGTCGTGGCGTCGATGAGGCCCCAGTCGAGCCCCGCGCCGAGACCGGGTGTGTCAGGCAGACGCGCGATGCCGTTCTCGACGGGAAGCGCGCGGTCGAGCCCGAAGGCGAAGGTCTCCATCGGCCAGAGCACCTCGAAGTAGCTGTTGTTGCGGATCGCCCCGGCGAGGTGGAGGTTCACCATTTCGAGCGGGTGGAAGATCGTCGTGTGAAGTTCGCAATTCATGTGAAACGCCTCGGCCAGCCGCGCGGTCTTCAGAGTGCCGGTCACACCGCCTGTCCAGCTTGCGTCGGCGCGCACGGCATCGACCGCCCTCGTGGCGATGCATTCGGCCACCGAATAGGGATGCTTGGCGAGCACTTCCGTGCCGACGACCGGAATGTCGAGGATGCGGGTGAGTTCGCGCAGGGCGGAGAAGTTCTCGTCCGGCAGCGGCTCTTCCAGCCAGAGATAGCCCATTTCTTCCAGCGCGCGGCCAAAACGCACGGCCTCCTCGAGCGTGTAGGGCTGCACGGGGTCGGACATCAGCGTGAAATCATCGCCCACGGCTTCGCGCACATCGCGGTGGATCGCGAGGTCCTCGGCCATGTCGCGGCCGGGCGGATGGATCTTGTAGGCCTTGAAGCCCGCCGCCTTCACCGCGAGCGCCTCGTCGGCATAGGCCCGGGCATCGGGCAGCACCAGCGACGAGGCATAGGCCGGCACCTCCGCCCGCGCGCCGCCGATGAAGCGCCACAAGGGCTGGCCCGCCGCCTCGGCGGCGAGAAGCCAGAGGCAGCAGTCGACGGGGCCGAAGCTGTAGATCGGCAGGTGGTGCCACCAGCGGTCCGCGGTGCGCCAGTCATGCCAGATCGCCTCGCGGTCGCGGGCGTCGCGGCCGACGAGGAAAGGGCGGAGCGAGGCGGCGGCGAGATGGCCCGCGCCGAGGGCGGAGCGACCCGCGAAGCCGAACATCGACGCAGAGGCCCCGTCCTCGGTGCGCACGGTATAGACGAGAAATTCGAGGCCCGGCCGCGCCTGTCCGTCGCGCATGGCCCCCGCGCCGATAGCGGCGGCGTCGTGGCGGCAGGCGCGGATATCGAGAGCCTCGATCCGCATCGTCAGAACTTTCCGTGTTCGAGATAGGCCTCCTGCGGGTCGGCCCCGTCGAGGATCGCGCGGCGCACCTTGCTTTCGGTCTCCATCGCCGCGACGGCGGCCTCGATGACCTCGTCGAGCAGAGCACCCGGAACGCGGACCATTCCGTCCCGGTCGCCATGCAGCCAGTCGCCGGGCGCAACGGCGACCTCGCCGATCATGATCTCCTCGTCCGTCCTCGTCGGCAGCCAGACGCCCACGACATCGCGCGGCGTGTGGTGCGTGCCCCAGCAGCGGAAGCCGAGGTCCAGAAGGAAGTTCGTGTCGCGGAGCGCGCCGTCGACGACGCAGCCGAGCACGCCCTTGCGGTGGAGCGTTTCGGCGGAGAGCTCGCCCATCTGCGCGACCACGTGGGTGTGCGGCTGCGCCGTCCAGATATGCCCGGCAGGCGCCTTCGACAGAAGGCCGGTCCAGGCGAGAAGCGTCTCGTGCGCCTCCGCCGTCTCGTCGATGCGGCCCTCCACCGTCCAGACCGGGCCGGCGATGCGGCGGTCGGGCTGTAGCGGCGTGATCCGGGGCGGCAGCGTGAAGTTCCTGAGGCCCCGCGCGCGCAGGACGTCGTGGACGACCGAGGTATAGCAGCTCTCGAACCGCACGGCCCTGTCGGCGTCAGTCATGGTGGAAAACCTCTTCCATCATCGCCCACCACTCGCCGTCGGCGCGGGTGTCGAGCGGCGCCTGCATGGGCATGCAGATATCCCACCATTCCTGCGTCTTCGGGTCGGCGGCCATCTTCGCGGCGTCCGCCTCGAAATCATCGCCGGTATATTCCCAGTAGCCGAACAGAAGGTTCTCGGGCTCCTTGAGAAAGATCGAGTAGTTGGTGATGTTGCACTTCGAGATCATGTCGAGGATCTCGGGCCACGCCTCGGCGTGGAGCCGCTTGTAGTCGGCGATATCCTCAGGCTTCAAGCCGATGACCATGCCCATGCGCTGCATGCGATCCTCCCTTGCTGATCCGGTGGTGGGTGCCTTCGACGATGCGGCCGTGAATGGCCGGCCAGTCCCATTCGACCCCGAGGCCCGGCGTTTCGGGCGGATGGGCGCGGCCGTCGCGGATATCGAGGCGCGAGGTGGTGATGGCGTCGAGTTGCGGGATGTATTCGAGTGTCGGCGCATTCGGCACGGCGCAGACGAGGCTGACGTGCAGCTCCATCAGGAAATGCGGGCAGACCGGAACCGAGAAGGCTTCGGCGAGAGCCGCCGCCTTCAGCCAGGGGGTGATGCCGCCGATGCGCGCGACATCGGCCTGGATGATGCTGGCGGCCCCCTGCCCGAGGTAATCCTTGAATTGCGCGAGCGAATACATGCTCTCGCCCACGGCGACGGGCACGCGCGAATGCGCCGCGAGGCGGGCGTGGGCGCCGACATCGTCGGCCGGCAGGGGTTCCTCGAACCAGTCGACGCCGAATTCCGCCAGCATGTCGGACCTGCGCATGGCCTCGGCGAGATCGAAGCACTGGTTGGCATCGACCATGATGCGAAAGTCGTCGCCTACCGCGTCGCGCACGGCGGCAAGGCGGGCGCGATCCTCGGAGATCAGGGGCTTGCCGATCTTGATCTTCGCCCCGGTGAACCCTTTCGCCTTCATGTCGGCGGCGTCGCGGGCGAGGTCTTCCGGCGACAGATGCAGCCAGCCGCCTTCCGTGGTGTAGAGCGGCACCGAAGTCCGCACCCCGCCGGCCATGCGCCAGAGCGGCAGGCCCGCCCGGCGGCAACGCAAATCCCAGAGCGCGGTGTCGATGGCGGCGAGTGCGAGCGATGTGATCGCCCCCACCGCCGTGGCATGGGTGGCGAAGAGAAGATCGCGCCAGATGCCGCCGATTTCCTCGGCCTCGCGGTCGACGAGGAGCGGCGCGAGGCTGCGCTCGAGCAGGCTGACGACCGCCGGGCCGCCGGTGCCGATGGTGTAGGAATAGCCGGTGCCCACCGCCCCCTCGGCATCGGTGATGCGGACGATCGGGGTTTCCTGGCTCACGAAGGACTGGATCGCATCCACCCGCTTCACCGCCGGGGGCAGGTCGACCATCAGGATCTCGATGTCGACGATCCGCGCCATCAGTGCGGCCTCACCGACTGTCCGGTCCCCGCGTCGAAGACATGCGCCTTGTCGAGCGAGAGCCGGAAGGTCAGCCGCTCGCCGGGACGGATATCGCGGGGGTCGAACATCTTGCCCTGAATTTCCTGCCCGGCGAGCGTGGTGTAGATCAGCGTCTCGGTGCCGAGAAGCTCCGCGAGCTCGACCTCGAGGTCGATTTCGGTGGTCTCGCGCGCTTCGTGAATGCCGTGGCCGATGGGCGAGAGGTCGTCGGGGCGGATGCCGAAGATCACCTCCTGACCATCCGCGACGAAATTCGTCAGACGCTCGGGCACGGGCACCGAAGCGCCATCCTCGAAAACCACGCGCGCGCCCTCGATCCGGGCGGGCAGAAGGTTCATCGGCGGCGAGCCGATGAAGCTTGCCACGAAGGTGTTGACGGGGTGATTGAAGACATCCATCGGCCTGCCGACCTGCTCGATGTAGCCGTCCCGCATCACCACGATACGGTCAGCCAGCGTCATCGCCTCGACCTGGTCGTGGGTCACGTAGACGACGGTGGTGCGCACCGTGTTGTGCAGCTTCTTGATCTCCGTGCGCATCTGCACGCGCAGCTTGGCGTCGAGGTTCGACAGCGGCTCGTCGAAGAGAAACGCTTCGGGGTGGCGGACGATGGCGCGGCCCATCGCGACGCGCTGGCGCTGGCCGCCGGAAAGCTCCGCGGGGATCCGGTCGAGTAGTTCCGAAAGCCCGAGTATCTCGGCGGCTTCCTGCACGCGCCGTTCCACCTCATCCTTCGACTGGCCGGCGATCTTCAGCCCGAAGCCGAGGTTCGCGCGCACGTCCATGTGCGGGTAGAGCGCGTAGTTCTGGAACACCATCGAGACGTTGCGCTTGCGCGGCGGAAGGTCGTTGACCACCCGGTCGCCGATGCGGATGTCGCCGTCGGAGATGTCTTCGAGCCCCGCGATCATCCTGAGCGTCGTCGACTTGCCGCAGCCCGAGGGGCCGACGAGCACGACGAATTCGTTGTGGGCGATCTCGAGGTCGATGCCGTGGACGACCTCGGTCTTGCCGTAGCGCTTGACCACGCCTTCGAGCATGATGCCTGCCATGGTCAGCCTTTCACTCCGCCGAAGGTGAGCCCGGCGATCAGGTGTTTCTGGACGAGGAATGTCAGGATCAGCGCGGGGACGATGATGATCACCGCCATCGCGGACATGCCCGCCCAGTCGATGGTGAATTGCGAGGTGAAATCCATCAGCCCGACGGGAAGGGTCTTGCTGTCGGTCGATCGCGTGAGCTGGGAGGCGAGCGCGAACTCGTTCCAGCTCGTGAGGAACGCGAAGACGCCCGCTGCCGCGATCCCCGACCGCGCGAGCGGAAACTCGATCTTCCAGAACGCCTGCCAGCGCGTGCATCCGTCGACCTGCGCGGCCTCGGAGAGCGACATGGGGATCTGCCGGAAGAACCCGTCGATCAGCCAGATCGTGAAAGGCACGTTGAGCGAGACGTAGACGATGATGAGGCCGAGCTGGGTGTCGATGATCCCCAGTCGCGACCAGAGCATGAAGACGGGCAGCGACAGCGCGATGCCCGGCACCGTGCGAAAGAGCATGAGGCCGAGAAACCACGCGTTCTTGAACCGGAAGCGGAAGCGCGCGAAGGCATAGCCGCCGGCCATGCCGATCATCAGCGCGATCAGCGTGGACGTCGTCGCGATCACCAGCGAGTTCCAGAAGTACGACAGCACCGGAATCGCGACCTGTTCCTGTCCGAACCCGAATATCTTGGCGAAATTGCCGAGCGTGAGCTCTTCGGGTATCCAGATCGGCGGTTTCGCGAGAATCTCCCTGTTGGGGCGGAACGCCGAGAGAACCACCCAGAGACCGGGCACGCAGATCACCACCAGAAGCAGGAAGGTCAGCAGCCAGAGGCCGACGGCGCGGAGCCGTTTCTTCAGGACGCGGCTCATTCGGCACCTCCCATGTAGCGACGGGCGGCGATGAGTTTCGTGAAGAAGAAGTAGGTGAAGGCGACCGAGAGCAGTGTCGAGACATAGGCCATGGCGTTGGCCTGCCCCATGCGCGCGTTCTCGTAGCCGACCCGCGCGAGCAGGGTCCAGAGAAGCTCGGTCCGGCCCGCCGGGCCGCCGTCGGTCATGACCTGCACGATGTCATAGGCCCGCGCGACATCGAGCGACCTGATCGTCATCGCGATGAAGGCGAACGGCATGATGAAGGGCAGCGTGATGTGACGGAATGTCTGCCATGCGTTGCAGCCGTCGACCTTGGCGGCCTCGAGGGGGTCGCGGGGCATCGCAAACAGGCCGGCGAGCAGGAGGATCGCGAAGACCGACGTGCTCATCCAGACCTCGGCGAAGATGATCGAGAACATCGCCAGCTTCGCGTCGACGAGCCAGGGAATCGCCCTGTCGGTCAGTCCGAGAGATTGCAGTGCGTTGTTCAGGATGCCGATGTTGTCGTTGAAGATGAACTTGAACTGGAAGCCCACGAGAATGGGCGAGAACATCATCGGGAACATCATGATGGTGCGCAGCGTCCTCTGGCCCCAGGTGATCTTGTTGATCAGAAGCGCTATGCCGAGGCCCAGCAGAAACTCGACGTTTAGCGCAATCGCGAGAAACAGGATCGTTCTCCAGAACGCCGCCCAGAACTGGTCGTCGCCGAAAAGCCGGACGTAGTTTCGGAACCCGATGAAGGTCTCGATCGTCTCGGGGCGCGTCAGCCGGTACGGGGTCAGCGACGTGTAGAACGAGAACACGAGCGGGATCGCCACCACGAACATCATGGTGAATATCGCCGGCGACAGCAGCAGCAATGGCGTCAGCGCCGCCTGGTTTTTCTTGAGCGCACGGATCAAGTGGAATTTTCCCGGGTGTGGGGGGCGCGGCGATGGCCGCCGCGCCCTTTTGGGTCCTAGCGGTAGCCGGCGTCTTCCATGACGATCAGGGCGTCCTCGGCGGCCTCGTCGAGCGCCTCCTGGGACGTCAGGTCACCGACCATCGCCGCCTGAAGCCGCGGCCACAGAGCGTTCGAAACCTCGATCCACTCGGGGATGAGCGGCGGGGTGAAGGAATCCTCCGCCATCGAGACCGCGTAGGTGTCGAAGACCTCGACCATGAAGTCGCGCCCATCGGCCTCGAATTCGGCCTTGGCATCATCCCAGACCTGGGTCCGGGTGGGCAGAAGGCCGGTCCGGGCCTCCACCATTTGCCGGTCATGGTCCGTCAGGAAGGTGACGAGCGAAGCTGCGGCCTCCTTGTTGTCACATGTCTCGGTGATCGAGAACGTGTGGGACCCCGACCAGCCGGTGCGATCTCCCGCACTGCCCTTGGGGGCCCGGACAAGGCCCACGTCGCCCGCGATCTGGCTGTTGGCAGGGTCGTTGAAATAGGCCGACCAGCCCGCCCAGTCGAGATTCATCGCGACGGTGCCGGAGCCGAAGCCGAGGCCGGTATCGTCCCAGAGATAGTTCGGCACGCCCACCGGCACGGCGCCGGACTCGTAGAGGTCGACGAAGAAGTCGAGCGCGCGGACCCCCGCTTCGGAATTGAACGCCGGCTCCCAGTCCTCGGTGAAGAGCTGTCCGCCCTCTGCCACGAGCATCTCGTAGAACCGGCCGGTGACGGCCTCGTCCTTGCCGACGAACTGGAAGCCGAAGAAGTCGGGCGGATTGGCGAAGAACTTCGCCATGTCGGCGACCTGGTCCCACGTGTCAGGCGGAGCCAGCGGGTAGCCGTACTCCGCCTCGAAAGCCTCCTTGTTGCCGGCATCCTCGAAGAGCGACTCGATGTAGTAGAAATTCGAGATGTCCGAATGACGCGGCAGCTGCACCAGCCGCCCGCCGACCGTCGAGTGCTCGAGCACGCGGGGGACGAACGCCGCCAGCGTCTCCTCGTCGATATGCTCGCGCAGGTCGACGTAGATGTTGCCGTATTGCGGGGCGAAACTGGTATGGTTCGAGCCCACGCACCAGTCGAGCGTACCCGCCGCGATGTCCTGCTTGATCTCGCGGTCGAGCTCGAAGTGGTTCTTGCGGCTGAGAATCTCGACTGTCGCGCCGGTCATCTCCTCCCATTTCGAGATCTCGGCATAGAGCGGTTCGTACTGCGCGCCGCCGATGAGCTTCACGCGCAGGGTCTCACCGGCGAAATCGCCGTAATGCGCCTCGGCCGCCAGCGGTCCCGCCAGCAGCGGAACGAGCGCAGAAGCCATGAGCGCCTTCGTTAGTGTCTTTGACATGTGGTCCTCCCTGGTGATGTGCCGTTTGTCGCCCGTCATCGGGCCTGTCCTTCCAAGTCGCGTCCCGCCGGCACCGGGTCGGGAAGCAGGTCTCGCAGCACGCGGTCGCGGTCGGCGCCGAGTTGGGGTGCCGCACGGTCGCTCTTGAGGGTCTGGCCGTCGAGCCGCAAGGGACCGCGAAGAGCCTCGAGCTCGACGCTGCCGCCCCGGCGGATCGTCTGCCTGAAATCGAGGGTCTGGAAAGCTTCGGACGCGAGCATGTCCGACCAGTCGAGAACCTCCGAACACCAGATGTCGGCCGGTTGCAGGATGTCGAGCCACGCGCTGGTCGTGCGTTTCAGGACCGCCTCGGAAACGATTGCCTTGATCCTGTCCCGGTCGCGCATCAGCGCCGCCGGGTCGTCGACGAACGCATCGAGTCCCTCGATCTCCATCAGGTCCGCAAGCTGCCTCAGCGACGGCGTCATGGCAATGGCGAGGTATCCGTCGGCGGTCCGGTAGACGCCGTAGGGCGCGCCGAGATAGGCGTGCGCCCCGTTCACCGCGCTGCGCTTCGGCGCGCGGTTGCCGTCGTTCAGATGCGTCGTGAGCACCTCGAACTGGAAGTCGATCATCGCCTCGAAAAGGCTTGTCTGCACATGCGCACCGCGCCCGGTGAGCCCGCGCCCGACCAGCGCCGCGAGGATGCCCTGCGCGAGTGCGTTGCCCGCCAGCATGTCGGCGACCGCGAGCCCCATCGGCACCGGCGGATCGCCGTCCGAGCCGGTGAGCCACAAAAGCCCGGACCGTGCCTGCGCGAGAAGGTCCTGCCCGGGCAGGTCGCGCCAGGGGCCATCCTCGCCGTACCCCGAGATAGAGCCGTAGACGATCCTCGGGTTGAGCGCGGCGACATCCGCGTAGCCGAAGCCCTGCCGCTCGATCACGCCGGGACGGAAATTCTGGATCATCACGTCGGCGCGTTTCAGAAGCCCCGCGAGCATCTCCCGGTCACCTTCGTCGCGCAGATCGGCGGCGATGCTCTCCTTGTTGCGGTTGATCGCGTGGAACAGGGAATTGTCGCCGTCGATGTCGGTGTCGGAAAGGTAGAGGTGGCGGCAGAGATCGCCCTTGCCGGGCCGCTCGACCTTGATCACCCGCGCACCGAGGTCGGCGAGTTTGAGCGACGCGAGCGGGCCCGACAGGAACTGGCTGAAGTCGAGCACGACGAGGCCGTTCAGCGGGCGGTCGGGTTGCGGCATCACCTTCATGCCCGGCTCTCCTCGTAGGCCGCCTGAAGCGCGTCGAGCGTCGCCTCGCCGCCCGCGTCTCCCTTCAGAAAGGCATGTACAATGTCGCCGCCTCTGTCCTGAAACGCCATGTATCCGTCGTAGCGCGGACGGAGCCAGGCGGTTTCGAGCGTGCGACGCGTCGCCCGGAAGAAATCCATCGCGGCGGCGTTGCAGCGGTCGCTCTCCCAGGCCACGGCATTGCCGGGCTGGCCGCCCGCATCGAAGAAAAGCCCCTCCTGGCAGTCGCCCCCCGCGATCCAGAACGCGTAATCGGCGGCGACATCGCGGTGCCGGGAGGACGCCGACACCGCGATGCCGGTGCCGCCGAGCACCGTGCCGGTCGGGTCGGCCCGGCCGACCCCCGGCGCGTCCGCGAATTGCAGCGGGAACCGGCAATAGCCCGCGCGGCTGTAATTCGCGTAGCCGTAGCCGAAGGGCGAATAGGCGGGCGCATCGGCGGTGCGCCCCATCCATTCGTAGATGCCGATGGGGTCGAGCGTGAGGCACCGGGGGTCCATCAGCGCCATGATCTCGCCCATGCGCGCGAGCACGTCCTCGCCTGCCGCGCGGTCGATGAAGTCGTCCCCGCCGGCGATGTCGGCGCCGATGCTCCGCGCCAGCCCCATGAACGTCATGAGCGCATTGATCGGGATAAGCGCGAAACCGACCTTTCCGGCCCGGGCCAGCGCCATGACCTCGTTCCAGTCGCCCGGCGCGCCGCCGATGAGATCGGGCCGGTAGGCCGCGACGGGCGTCGCCGCGTCGATCGCGAGGGCCCATTGGCGCCCGTCGAATTCGTAGGACGGGTGAGACGCGCCGACCGATTGCGCGGCGAGCGTCGCAAGGTCGGCGTCCCGGCCCAAGCCGTCGAACGGCATCAGGAGCCCCGACCGCGCCACCTCGCCCACATGGGGATGGTCGATGACCATCAGGTCGTAGGCATCGGCCATCTCCCCGATCGGGCGGTCCGCGAAGGCCTGAAGCGAGCGTTTCTCCCAGTGGATCGTGACGCCGGGATGCGCGGAGGCATAGGCCTCCGCGGTCGCGACCATCGGGTCGAAACCGCGGCTGTGATCCCATGTCATGCCGCGCAGGTCAGGCACCTTTCCGCGCCTCCATCGCCGCGTCGGCCTCGGCCTCGAACTTCGACGGGTCCCGGTAAAGCGCCGTCATGAGATGCTCGCAGTAGAGCGCCAGCTCGCCCTCGCCCTTGTAGACCGAGTAGCTGACCCGGACCTTGCCCATCTTCCGGTCCTTCACGACCTTCTCGAGATTCTCGCGGATCGTGTAGATCGTGTCGCCGATGAAGACGGGCTTGATGAAGCGCAGCCGGTCGTAGCCGTAGGAGAACGAGTTGAGGCAGTTCGTCGCCGCAAGCCCCAGCCCGTAGGAGAACACCATCGCGCCGGCGACGAGGCGCTTTCCGAAGACCCCCTCCTCGGCGGCGAAGCGTTCGTCGGAGACATAAGGGTGATGGTCCATCACGAGGCTGTTGAAGAGCATCGCCTCGCCTTCCGAGATCGTTCTGCGGATCGAGCGTATCCTGTCGCCCACCTCGAAATTCTCGAAGTACCAGTTCTCGGAATTCCAGGCCGGAATTTCGGCGTGTTCCTCGGGCAGCCCAGGCATCCCACGGGCATGAACACCGATTTCCGCCATGACCACCCCCCCTGTTCGAAGCACGTGCCGGCATTTCGCGGCTTCGTCATCATGCTGCGTCAGGACTTTTCATATGTCAAATATTTTTGTATATCTGAAACTGACGGTCGGAAAGTCGGGCCGGCCAGTGGAGGGAGGACTGCGGGAATGGAGCGCGAGCGATATTTCGAGGACTACGTCGAGGGCGAGGCGCGGCAGACGCTCGGTCGGACGATCACCGAGGCCGACATCGTCTTCCACGCCGGTCATTCCGGCGATTTCTTCCCGCATCACATGGACGCGGAATGGTGCAGGACCCAGCCCTTCGGCGCGCGCATCGCGCACGGCACGATGACCTTCGCCATCGGTATCGGCCTGACCGCGACCGAGATCAACCCGCGCGCCTTCACCTACGGCTACGAGCGGCTGCGCTTTCCCGCCCCGGTCTACGCCGGTGACACGATCCGCACGACAGTGACCATCGGCGCGCTCGAGGATGACCCCAAGCGGCCCGGCTACGGCCGGGTGACCGAGGTCTGCGAAGTGACGAACCAGGACGGCAAGACCGTCATGTATTGCGAGCACGTCCTGCTCGCCGAACGAAAGGAGCCCCGCCCGTGACACCCGACCTCGCCCAGAGCTGGCCCGCGCCGTCGACACCGAAGCCGATCGTCATCGTGGGCGCCGGCGGCATCGTGCGCGATGCCCACATGCCGGCCTACCGGATGGCCGGACTAGGTGTGAGCGGCGTGACCGATGTCGACCCCGAGCGCGCGCGGTCGCTGGCGAAGGACCATGCGATCGGGACGGTCTACACCGATCTTGCGGCAGCCTCCGAGGCCATGGGGACGGACGCCGTCTACGACGTCGCCGTCCCGCCCCATGTCCTGCCCGGCCTCCTGCCCCACCTGCCCGACGGCGCGGCCGTGCTGATGCAGAAACCCATGGGGGCCGACCAGGCGCAGGCACGCGAGATCAGGCGCATCTGCCGCGACAAGGGGCTGAAGGCGGCGGTGAACTTCCAGCTCCGGTTCTCGCCCATGATGCGCGCGGTGCAGGACGCCATCGGCAAGGGCCTTCTCGGCGAGATGCTCGAGGTCGAGGTGCATCTCAACATCTTCACGCCCTGGACGATCTTTCCCTTCCTGATCCCGATGGAACGCGTCGAGATCGCGGTGCACTCGATCCATTACCTCGACGCGATCCGGGCCGCCGTGGGCAACCCCGAAGGCGTCTTCGCGCGCACCATGCACGACCCGCGTGCCGACGATTTCGCCCAGACCCGGACTTCGGTGATCCTCGACTACGGGCCGCGTCTTCGCGGGCTCATGAGCATCAACCACAACCATCAGTGCGGACGGAAATTTCAGTCCGCTTGGTTCCGTTTCGAAGGCACGGAGGGGGCGATGATGGTCAAGCTCGGGGTCTGCTACGATTACCCCGGCGGCGAGGCCGACGAACTCTGGTATTGCCCCGACGGCGGCGAGTGGCAGCAGATCGCGCTCGAGGGAAGCTGGTTCATCGAAGCCTTCATGGGGCCGATGCGCAACGTGCAGCGCTTCGACGCGGGCGAGGACGACCACCTGCATTCGGGCGTGGAGGACGCCTATCAGACGATGGCGCTGGTCGAGGCCTGCTATGCCGCGGCGAAGCGGCCCTCCGAAGCCCTTATCCTCGACTGAGGGCTTCCACCTGTGGCACGGTCGGACCGCCGAGGGAGGCGGACAGCGTGTTCGCGGTGCCGATCACGGACTGCGCGCAGTCGCGGAAGGACACCGGCTCGTCGAACCGCTCGAGATGCGGCACGGTCAGCGCCGCGATGGCGTGACCGGTGTGATCGAAGATCGGCGCCGCGATATTGACGATGCCGCGCGCGACGAAGCTGTCGGTGATCTCGTGACCGCGACGGCGAATTTCCTCAAGCTCCGCGCGCAGTTGCGCCTCGTTCTTGCCGCGCGGAAGCGGCACCCGCGCGAAGAGTTCGGCCAGACGCTCTTCTTCGGTGAAGGCGAGGATGACGCGGCCCGATGACGCTTGCCAGACATTGATCCGCGCCCCGAGGCGCACGCTCATCACGTGATGGCCCGGCGGGTCGACCTGCCCGACGATGAGCACGATGTCGTCGGAGATGATCCCCAGATGCGCCGACTGGTTGATCGCGGCCGTCATCCGCCGCATCAGCGGCCCGGCGAGCGCGGTGAGCCGCTTGATCAGCGGCGTCCGGTGAGCGACCTCGAAGAGCTTCGTGGTAAGCGAATAGCGGTCGGTGTCGGGGTCCTGCGCGACATAGCCCCGGTCGGTCAGGACGACGAGCATGCGGAATATCTCACCCACCGAGCGACCCATGGCGCGGGCGATTTCGCTCTGGCTGAGCCCCCGCTCCTCGTTCGCGAGAAGCTCGACGATATCGAGACCCTTCTCCAGCGCGGGCGCGGAGTAGCGCCCGGGTTTGTCCTGCGGTGCGGGTAGGGCTTCTTCATCCTTCATGGACGAAGCTTAGACGCAGCGGCGCTCCCTCGGCAATCGCTACACGTCATGCCGCCACAAGGGCTTCGGGCTCACCTGGCCCGGTCAAGCGTCGCGGCCGGCCGGCCGCGAGAAGCCCTTCCCGGGCAGGTGACGCCGGATCAGGGGTAGACCCGCGTGAGCGCGGCATCGATGGCATCCGTGAGCGCGTCGATATCGTCGGGGGTGGCGATAAGCGCGGGCGAAAGACACAATGTGTTGTTGAAGCCCGGAACCGAGCGGTTCGTCGCGCCGATGACGAAGCCCTGCGCCATGCAATCTGCGACGACCGCCTGCACCGTCTTCTCGTGTGCCGGCTCCTTCGTCGCCCGGTCCGCGACGAGTTCCGCGCCGGCGAAAAGCCCCTTGCCGCGTACATCCCCGACGACCGCGTGCTTTTCCTTCAGCGCTTCGAGGTTGCCCATGAGACGCGCGCCCATCTCGATCGTGTTCGCGAGAAGCCCCTCCTCCTCGATGATCGCCATGTTCTCGAGCGCAGCCGCCGGGCCCGCCGTGCAGCCGCCGAAGGTGGAGATGTCGCGGAAATAATCCATCGGGTCGTCGGGTTCCTGCTTGAACATCGAGAAGACTTCCTCGGTCGTCGCCACGCAGGCGATGGCGGCATAGCCCGAGGCCACTCCCTTCGCCATGGTCACGAAATCGGGCTCGACCCCGTAGTTCTGGTAGCCGAACCAGGTGCCGGTGCGCCCGAGGCCGCAGACCACCTCGTCGATGTGCAGAAGCACGTCGTATTTCTGGCAGATCTCCTGCACCCGCGGCCAGTAGCCGTCGGGCGGGGTGATGACGCCGCCCCCGGCCGTGACGGGCTCGAGACAGAGCGCGCCCACGGTGTCCGGCCCCTCGCGCAGGATCACTTCCTCGATGGCATCGGCGGCCCGCTCGCCGTAGTTCTCGGTGTCCCACTGGGCCCGGTATTCGAGGCAGTGCGGCACCTCGACGAAGCCCGGCGCGAAGGGGCCGTATTGCGCGTTGCGCTCGTATTGCCCGCCCGCCGACATCGCCGCGAGGGTCGAGCCGTGGTAGTCCCGCTCGCGGTAGAGGATCTTGTGCTTCCTGCCGCCGTGGCGCTTGTGGGCGATCTGGCGGACCATCTTGAAGACCTTCTCGTTGGCCTCCGAGCCCGAGTTGACGTAGTAGACCCGGCTCATCCCCGGCATCTTCTCGATGAGCTTCTCGGCGAAGCGCGCGCCCGGGATCGAGCCGGCGGAGTTCGCGAAATAGTTCATCTGGATCAGCTGGTCGCGCACGGCGTTGGCGATCCGCTCGCGCCCGTAGCCCACGTTGACCGTCCAGACCCCGCCCGACACGCCATCGAGATGCTCCTTGCCGTGCTGGTCCCAGACCCGCATGCCCTTCCCCTCGACGATGATCCGGGGGTCGGTCGTCTCGAAGGGTTTGTGCTGGATGAGGTGATGCCAGAGGTGCGCGCGGTCGGCTTCGACGACGCCGGTGAGATCGTTCGGGGAAAGCTGTGTGTTCATGGGGCGGGGTCCACTTCGATGGGTCCGGGCGGGACGTTTATCGAGATTGCCCGAGACAGCAGCGGCGCGATAGGGCCAGAAAATGCGCACTGTTAAGGCCAGTCATCGAGTCAGGAGAGCGGCCGGCCGTTTCCCCGCCCCCCGGATGTCACGTTTCCACCCCGCTCGCCCAGCCCTCGAGAGACGGAACGCGCCCCCGGCTTTCCGGGCAGCCCTAACTCTTGCCCTTCCACGGGACGAGCCAGCGCTCCGCCATCCGCATCAGGATGTCGATACCGTAGCCGATCACCCCGATCAGGATGATACCCATGATGACGATGTCCGTGAGCTGGAACTTCGACGCGGCGATGATCATCATGCCCGCCCCCTTCTGCGCGGCCACGAGCTCGGCCGCCACGACGGTGCCCCAGCAGACCCCCATGGCGACCCGCGCGCCGGTGAAGATTTCCGGCAGGGAGTTCGGGACGATCACGTGCCGCATGATCTGCCAGCGCGACGCGCCGAGCGAATAGGCCGCGTGGATCTTCGAGATGTTCACGCCCGAGACCCCGGCCCGCGCCGAGATCGTCATGATCCAGAGGGCCGCGAGAAAGAGAAGGATGATCTTCCCGGTCTCCCAGATGCCGAACCAGATGATGACGAGCGGAATGAGGGCCAGCGGCGGCACCGGCCGCATGAATTCGACGATCGGGTCGAACCAGCCCCGGAACCAGCCCGACAGGCCCATGGCGTAGCCGAGGGGGATGCCGACGAGCGAGCCGAGCAGGAAGCCGACGATCACGCGCATGAGCGAAAAGCCCAGATGCTCCCACAGCGTGAAATTCTGGTAGCCGTCCCGGGCGATGTCGATGAGCCGCTGCAGGACCGTTTCCGGCGCGGGCAGCCAGATCGGCTCCATCTGCCATCCCTTCGCCGGCGTGAAGAGAAGCGCTCCTCTGGGGTTGATGAGAACCTCGCCGTTGGCAACCTGGGTCGGGGTGTTGGCTTCGACCTCCCGCCCGTCGACCGCGGTGATCGTGAGATCCTCGCCGACATCGTTCTCGAGAACGTCGAGACGTTCGGTTCTCAGCTGGGTGACACCGAGCGAATCGTTGCGGGCGAACCCCTCACCGGGCGACACCTCCGGGACCTCGGGCTCGTTTCCCAGCGGAAAGACGAGCACGTTCACCGTCGCGTCGTCGCTCTCGCCCGCCGCGTTCATCGCCGTGTAGGTGAACGACGTCGTCCCCGCGAAGGGTCCGGGAACATGGATCGGGGTGATCTTCGAGCCGGTGAAAGCACCCCAGATGAGGAAGATCACGAGCACCGAGATGATCGAGGCCGCCCGGTCCGGCCTCACCGCGCTTTCGTCGCCGAAGGTCACGGTCTTCAGCGAGGTGAAATCATGCACCTCCTCGCGACGCTGCCGGATGAACCTCACCACCAGAAAGGCGAGGACGAAAAGCGCCACATAAGCGAGCAGGACGGTCAAGACGCCTGCTCCGTGCGGCCCATGATCTCTTCTTCCATTTCCCAGATCATGCTGAGGATCTCCTCGCGCTTGACGGCGAAGTCGGGGTTCTTCTTGACCTCACGCAGATCCTGGCCGACGCCGATATCGGCGAAATCGAGGCGGTATTCCTTGTGCAGCCGCCCGGGACGGGGCGCCATGACCATCAGCCTTTCGCCCAGCAAGAGTGCTTCCTCGACCGAATGGGTGATCAGGATGATGGTCTTTCCCGTCTCCTTCCAGAGCTTGAGCACGAGCCCCTGCATCTTCTCGCGGGTCAGCGCGTCGAGCGCTCCGAGCGGTTCGTCCATCAGGATGACGTCGGGTTCGTTCGCGAGGCAGCGGGCCAGCGCGACGCGCTGCTGCATCCCGCCCGAGAGCTCGTAGACGGCCTTTTCCTTGAAGTCGGCGAGCCCGACCACCTCGAGGAGATGGTCAGATATCGCATCGCGCTCCCCCCGCGGCATTCCCTTCATCCGCGGACCGAAATCCACGTTCTCACGCACGCTCATCCATTCGAAGAGCGCGCCTTTCTGGAACACCATGCCGCGTTCGGGTGCGGGGCCTCTGACCTCGTGGTCGCCGAGGACGACGCGACCCTCCGTCGGCGCGAGAAATCCGGCGATGATATTGAGAAGCGTGGTCTTGCCGCAGCCCGAGGGGCCCAGAACGCTCATGATCTCGCCTTCCGCAATGGTCATCGAGACGTCTTGCAGCGCCTGGACATGTGCCCCATTGGGAAGATCGAAACGCATGGAGATGTTTTCGATGCGTAGTTCGGACATTGACCCCCCGGTCTGGTCGTACTCCGGTCAGAAAGCGAGCGGCCCCGAGGGACCGCTCGCGAGAACAGGCAGGGTCAGCTGCCGCCCGATTCCGCCACCGACTGGAGCGGGCCGAGCTCCACCGCGCTTTCATAGCTGTCGCGGGCTGAGGGGATGGAACCGGCTTCCACGAAGATGTTGGCGACGCCGAGCATGAACTCCTGCGCCGCGCCGCCGAGCCAGCGCTCGGACAACTGGTCGGAAACGCCGGGGAACACGAAGGTCGAGATCGTCGCCTCGGTATCCTCGATCGACATGCCGGAATCCTCGGCGATAACCGGCAGCATCTCCTCGACACCCTCGCCCGAATTCCACATCTCGTTGGCGTCGGCCGTCACCTTCAGGAAACTCGCCACGAGGTCGGGGTTCTCGGCGACGAACGCCGCCGGCGCCGAGGTCACGTCGAAGACGAGAATGCCGAGCTCTTCCTTTTCCGCGCCGGTGAGCAGGACATTGCCGTCCTCCTTCATGCGGCGAAGCGCGCCGCCCCAGCCGCAGACCATGTCGAGGTTGCCCTGCGCGAAGGCGGTCTGGCCCTCGGCGGGCGGCATGTCGACGATCTCCATCGTGGTGATGTCGACGTCGAAGTGCTCCATCTGCTTGAGAAAGCCGTAATGCGCCGCGGTTCCGATCGGCACCGCCACGCGCTTGCCCTCGAGGTCGGCGGCGTTGGTCTTGTCGATGCCGAGCTGGTCGGCGACGACGCAATTGTCGTTCTCGGCGTAGCTCACGGCCACGTCGACGATCTGAAGGTCCTGCCCGGCGGAGGTCGCGACCACGAAGGGCGGCACGCCCTGGCTGACGGAGAGATGGACGTCGCCCGACGCCATGGCCGCCGACATCGCCGTGCCGGTGTCGAATGCCACCCAATTGATCGAAACGCCCATTTCCTCCTCATAGGTGCCCTGCACCTTGGCGTACTGGAACGGCATCGGCCATTCGAGGAAATAGGCGACCGTGATCTCGCCGAGGTGCCCGCCGGCCGTCGCCGATTGCGCCCCGAGAACCAGTGCGGCGCCTGCGAGCGCTGACGGAATCGTCCGCCCAAAGGTGTAACGTGTCATTCGATTTCTCCCCATCGGATAAGTCCCCGCACCGGCAGTCCGCCGGCGCCCTGTTTGTACGAGCAGGGTTTCACAAGGATTCCGATCCGCCAAAAGAAAAACATCATTTCGAAAAAGTCGGAACTTGCTTCACAAAAACCTCGCGCTCGGGGTGGCGGTCGGGCCATGCTCCGATCAAAATCGCGGCGCACGGAGAAGCGGGCATGATCGGCAAGGAACTCACTCTGAAAGGACTCGAGGTTTTCAAGGCCGTCGCACGCACCGGATCGGTGCAGACCGTCGCGGGCGAGATCGGGCTGTCCGTCAGCACGGTTTCCCACCATCTGAAAACCCTCGAGGACAGGCTTGGCGTCGCGCTTCTGGACCACGGGCGCCGGCCGATGGTCCTAACGCCCGCGGGCGCCATGTTTCTCCACCACGTCGAGGAAAGCCTCAGGAGCCTCCGACAGGGCGAGATCGAGCTGACCTCGGGCAGCCTCGGAGAGGTGCGCAACCTCCGCCTCGGGCTGGTCGACGACTTCGATGGCGAGATCGCTCCCGAACTCGCCAAGATGCTCGCCGGGCTCATGCCGAAATGCATATTCCGTCACAAGACGCGGCCCAGCCACGAGATCCTGGCGCTGCTCGCCGAGCACAAGCTCGACATCGCCGTCGCCACGCGTCCGCCGAACGAGATCCCCGGGTTGCTGGAATACCCGCTGCTGCGAGACCCTTTCGTCGTCGCGATACCTGCGACCAGTTCTCTCTGCGTCGAGGAGTTCATCGCCGGGCGCGCGGACCTTCCGTTCCTGAGATACCCCCATTCGCAGATGATCGGCAGCCAGATCGAGACCAACCTCAGACGCCGCAGGCTCGTCTACGAGAAACGCTACGAACTCGAAAGCAACCAGATGCTCCTCGCGATGGTCGCCGGCGGGGCGGGCTGGGCGATCACGACCGCGGCCAGCTACATGCGTGCGAGGGGAATTCACAAGGATATCACCCTCGGGCCGTTCCCGGTGAAGGGGTTCGAGCGGACCATCTCGCTCTTCACGACGGAACCCTACGTCCGTTCCGTCCCGCGCATGATCCACACGGTCCTTCGCCGGCTGATCAGGCAGCGCATCCTCGAGCCTGCGATATCGGACATGCCCTGGCTCGCAAGTGCGTTCCTGATGCTCGACACCGCCGAAACCGACGCCGGGGACGGCGACATGGCAAGACCGCCCGGATCGGGATCGGGCGAACCCGACGCGCTTTTCCGGACACCGCCCGCGCACGCGCAGTGACGGCCCGGCCGCCGCCGCCGCCGCTTCCGACGCGCGGATAACTCCACACGAGCCGATGCCCTCCCTTCGAAGGCGGCGAATGAATCCGGACGGACAGCCGCCGGAGAAAGGCGTTCGCTGCAACGACACGCTGCGCATCGCAAGGCGCGGCCCGCCGCGACCTGCGTTCCCGACCGGGCCCGCTCCGCCGCCTCTCATCTGACGACCGGCACGGGGACAGCCACCGCGGGCAAGCGGAGCGCTCGGCGTGATCCGGCACCTTGTGGAACTCCGCAAGCGCGGCCCCCGGATCGGCCCTCGGCAGACTCCGCCGTTGCGAACGACCTTGCGCCGTCTCGGCACTAGCAGTAGTTCTCGCGCAGTTGCGGGTATGGTGAAAAGGTATCACAGCAGCTTCCCAAGCTGTTATTGCGGGTTCGATTCCCGCTACCCGCTCCAAAGGCCGGCCGCTGCGTGTGACTTTGCCGCTGAAGTCGGCCCCCGCGCGCTGGTTCCACAACCCACTCCACGGGTCTGACGGGGATCGTTCATGTTTCCCGGACGGTCCGGTTCTTCCCTTGCGGCTTATCGATGAGACGCTTTCCCCCCGAACGCATCGTCTGCCTCACCGAGGAAACGGTCGAGACGCTCTATCTCCTCGGCGAGGAGGACCGTATCGTCGGGGTGACGGGCTACGCCGTGCGCCCTGCCCGGGTGCGGGCCGAAAAGCCCCGCGTGGGCGCGTTCACCTCCGCCGACCTGCCGAAGATCCTCGCGCTCGAGCCGGACCTCGTGCTGACGTTCTCCGACCTTCAGGCCGATATCGCGGCGGCCCTTCTGCGCGCCGGGGTGGCGGTGCACGCGTTCAACCAGCGCGACGTGGCGGGCATTCTCGCGATGATCGAGACGCTCGCGGCGCTCGTCGGCGTGCCCGAACGCGGCCGCGGCCTCGCGGCGGACCTGCGCGGGCGGATCGCGGATGTGCGGCGCAGTCCCGAGACCCGCCCCCGGGTCTATTTCGAGGAATGGGACGACCCGATGATCGCGGGGATCGGCTGGGTCTCGGAACTTGTCGAGATCGCCGGCGGAACCGATGTCTTCGCCGGCCGCGCCCGGCACGGGGCCGCGAGGAACCGGGTCGTCGCGGCCGACGAGGTGATCGCGGCCGTGCCGGACGTGATCGTGGCCTCATGGTGCGGCAAGAAGGTGCGGACGGAAAGGATCGCCGCGCGGCCGGGCTGGGACGCGGTGCCCGCGGTGGCTTCGGGACGCATTCACGAAATCAAGTCGCCGCTCATCCTGCAGCCGGGACCGGCGGCGCTGACAGACGGGCTCGATGCGCTGCTGAGCCTTCTGGTCTGAGCGAATGCCCTTCCTAGCCCCGGTTGAGGTGGATGAACCGGATCAGCGCGGCCGTGGACGGGTCCTTCCCCTCGGTGCCCTGCTCTCCGGTGACCACGGGGCCCAGCGACGAGGCAAGCTCCTTGCCGAGCTCCACCCCCCACTGGTCGAACGAATTGATCCCGAGCATCACCCCCTCGACGAAGACGCGGTGCTCGTAGAGCGCAAGGATCTGACCCAGCACGAACGGTGTCAGCTTCGGGTAGACCAGCGTCGTCGACGGCCCGTTGCCGGGAAAGACCCGGTGGCGGGCCTGCCGGTCGAGCTCGCTGCCCTCGAAGGCGCCTTCGAGCCTCGCGCGGGCCTCCTCGTAGTTTCGCCCCCGCATCAGCGCTTCGGACTGCGCGAGGCAATTGGCGACGAGCAGATCGTGGTGATGGGAGAGAGCCTCCTCGTGGCCTTCCGCCCCGACCATGAATTCGCATGGGACGACCCGGGTGCCCTGGTGGATGAGCTGGTAGAAGGCGTGCTGACCATTGGTGCCGGGCTCGCCCCAGACGATGGGCCCGGAAGGAACGTCGAGGGCCGTGCCGTCCATCGCCACGGACTTGCCGTTCGATTCCATCTCGAGCTGCTGGAGATAGGCCGGCAGGTGCACAAGCCGCTGCTCGTAGGGCAGCACCGCGCGGGTCGCAAAGCCCATCCCCTGGTTGTGCCAGATGCCCGTGAGCGCGAGCATCACCGGCATGTTCTCGACGGGCTCGGCGGCGCGGAAATGCAGGTCCATCGCCGCTCCTCCGGCGAGGAAGGCGCGGAACGCCTCGGCGCCGATGGCAATCGCCAGCGACAGCCCGATCGGCCCCCAGACGGAATAGCGCCCGCCCACCCAGTCCTCGAAACCGAAGACGCGGGACTCGTCGATGCCGAAATCGGCGGTCTTCTCGAGGTTCGATGACAGGGCGACGAAGTGCTGGCCCACGCGGTCCGCGCCGACACCCCGCGACAGCCATTCGCGGGCGGTTCGTGCATTGGTCATCGTCTCGATGGTGGTGAAGGTCTTCGAGGCGACGATGACGAGGGTCGAGCCGGGGTTGAGGCCGATGAGCGTGTCGTTCACATGCGCGCCGTCGACGTTCGAGACGAAATGGCAGCGCGGCCCGTCGCCGTAGGGCTTCAGCGCCTCGACGGCCATGACCGGGCCGAGGTCCGACCCGCCGATGCCGATGTTGACCACATCGGTGATCTTGCCGCCCGGCGCATAGGTGCCGGACCGGACATCCTCCGCAAAGCCCAGCATCGCGTCGCGGGTCTTTCTGACACCGGGCATGACGTCGGCCCCGTCGACGGGGATGACTGCATCGTCGCCGGCGCGCAGCGCGGTGTGCAGGACCGCCCTGTCCTCGGTCTCGTTGATCTTCTCGCCCGCGAACATCGCCTCGCGGCGCGCGGACACGCCGGCAGCCTCGTAAAGCGAGACGAGAAGGTCGCGGTCTTCGGCGCTCATCTGGCTCTTCGAATAGTCGAAGAAGAGCCCGCCGGCCTCGACCGCGAACTTCGCCGCACGGCGTGGGTCGGCCTCGAAGAGGTCGAGTATCGACCTGTCCCGCGCCGCCTCTCCGGCCGTATCCAGTGCTGTCCAGTCCATTCGCCCTACTCCGCCCAGTGCACGTTCGCCTGATCGAGGACGAGCGCGATGGGCGCCTCCTCGGGTTTCATCGCCTGCGCCTTCTCGAGCGCGGCGCGTTTCTCCGCCCCGGCGATCAGCACATGCACCGAGAGCGCGCCCTTCAGCACCGGCGCGGTCAGCGTGATGCGCGGCTCGGGCGCCCCGCCCCCGCGCATCGCCATGAGCGGCGGCGCATCGGACGCCAGTGCGTCGGCGAGATTGTCCGCGCCGGGAAAGAGCGAGGCGGTGTGCATGTCGGTGCCCATCCCCAGAAGCATGACCGAAACCGGCAACTCCGCGCGGACCGCCTCGGCGAGATCTTCGATCGCTTCCTCGGGGGTCTCGGTATCGGCGCGAAGCGGCACATGGGTGGCCGCCGCCGCCCGCCCCTGCAGAAGGTGACGCCTCAGAAGCGCGGTGTTCGACCGCTTGTGGTCCTCGGGCACCCAGCGCTCGTCGGTCAGCATGACGCGGACCCTGTCCCAGTCGAGATCTGCCTCGGCGAGCACGTCGAACATCGGCGCGGGGGTCGAGCCGCCGGGCACCGCGAAGCTCGCGGTGTCGTGGCGCATGAGGTAGGAATTGAGTTCGCCCGCCAGCTTGTTGGCGAGATTGATCATCATCATCTCGCGGTCGGGGTATTCGATGAAGTTCACGGCCGTATCTCCCGCCAGCGCCGGCCGGACCGGTGCATCAGCATCTGCGCCTCCTCGGGGCCGGTGGACCCCGGTTCGTATTCGTGCGGCCTCTCGCCGGCATCGGTCCACGCCTCGATGATCGGGTCGGTCCAGGCCCAGGCCGCCTCCACCTCGTCCCCGCGCATGAACAGCGTCTGGTCGCCCCGGATCACGTCCATGATGAGCCGCTCGTAGGCATCCGGCACGTCCTCGGCCTCGGGCCCCAACGCTTCGGCGAAGGTCATGTCGAGGGGCACATCGACAAGACGCATGCCCCCCGGGCCCGGTTCCTTGATCGTGACCCCGAGCTGGATGCCCTCATTGGGCTGAAGCCGGATAATGAGAATGTTGCGGTGCCGCCCGGCCTCCTGCCCGAAGATCGAGTGCGGCGCGTCCTTGAAAATCACCGCGATCTCCGAGGCCCGCGCTTTCAGACGTTTTCCGGTCCGGATGTAGAACGGCGTCCCCGCCCACCTCCAGTTCGAGATGTTGAGCTTCATGGCGATGTAGCTTTCGGTGAAGCTTTCGGGCGCGCCCGCCTCCTCGCGGTAACCCGGCCGCGTGCTGTCGCCGAGGTAGTGCCCCCGCACGATGTTCTTCGGCTCGACGGAGTCAAGCGCGCGGATCACCTTGAGCTTCTCGTCGCGCACCGACGCGGGGTCGAAGCGCGAGGGCGGCTCCATGGCGATGAGGCAGAGAAGCTGCATCAGGTGGTTCTGCACCATGTCGCGCATCGCCCCCGACTTGTCGTAGTATTCCCCCCGGCCCTCGACGCCGACGGTCTCGGCCACCGTGATCTGGACGTGATCGACATATTGCGAGTTCCACAAGGGCTCGAAAAGCATGTTGCCGAACCGCACGGCCATGAGGTTCTGCACCGTCTCCTTTCCGAGGTAGTGGTCGATGCGATAGATCTGATCTTCGGAAAAGTGCGCCGCCAGCGTGTCGTTGAGCGCGCGCGCGCTCTCCAGATCGCGGCCGAAGGGCTTTTCCAGCACGATCCGGCAGTACCGGCCGGCGCATTTGTGCTGATGGAGCCGTTCGGCCAGCGGTCCGAAAAGGCCCGGGGCCACGGAAAAGTAGAAGGCCCGCACGATGTCCTTGCGCAGGAGCTTCGCCAGTTCGGGCCATCCGTCGCTGCCGGTCGCGTCGATACGAACATAATCGAGGCTTTGCAGGAACGCCTCGATGGCCTTTTCGTCCCGGTCGGTCGGCGCGAGAAATTCCTTGAGCGCGGCCTCCATGCTTTCACGGTACTCCGCGGTGCTGAGTTCGGAACGCGCGGCGCCGATGACCCGGGAGCTTTCGGGCATCTGTCCGGCCCGGAAGCGGCGGTAGAGGCCCGGCAGGATCTTGCGGCGCGCGAGATCGCCCGTGCCGCCGAAGATGACGAGGTCGAAATCGTCGACCGGAATAACGCGCGAAACCATGCTCTGTCCTTTTCGGTCGCGTTGCCGCGAGGCGTCGTTAGCGCTAGCAGCGCAGCTCTCGTGCCTCTTAGCCCCTGCACCGGCGCCAGTCTAGCGCGTGTGCACGGCTTCACAAACCCGTCAGGGTCGATACAGGCGCGCCTTGGGGGGCTCGGGCCGTCCTCGCCCGACTTGCGGGCCGCCGCATGAACTCTTCGCGGCCGGGGTCGC
>CAZPPH010000006.1:42419-45447 GCA_964588375.1 uncultured Rhodobacterales bacterium
CCGAGACCCGCCCGGGACGGGAGCGCGCGGCCTCAGGTTTCCGGGTCGAGTACCCTCTCGGCGAGCGCGATACCGCTTTGCCAGGCCGCCTCGACACGCGCCCCGAGGCACCAGTCGCCGCCCAGAAGAAGCGTGCCGCTATGGTCTGCAATGCAAGGTGCGCCGAGCGGCGCGGTCACCCGCGCATAGCGCCAGCGGTGGCCGCGCAGAAGTCGCGCTTCTTCATCCGGGCGACCGATCGCGTCACAAAGAAGCGGCAGCATGAGCCGCGCGATCTCGTCCTTGTCGGCTTCGAGATGCGCCCGGCTCCAGTCTTCGCCCGCATGGGCGACAAAGGTCGCCGCCGCCTCCCGGCCGGGCTTTCCTCCGTCATGGGCGACCCAGGCGAGATCGGCGGTGCGGTCCTCCCGGCTCGTAAACGGCGCGGGCGGGCCGGGTTCGAAGGCGGCCATCAGCGTCAGGCACGGCGCCATCTCCACCTGGCGGAGCCGCTCGACGAGCGGGTGGTCACCGAGAAGCCGCACCGCCTGAGGGGCGGGAACCGCCAGCAGCACCGTCTCGAACGCCTCCTCGCCCTCTGTCGTCGCCACCGTCCAGCCGTCGGGACCGGCCCTGAGCGAGGTGACCTCCACGCCGAGCTCCACCTCCGCATCGCCGGCGAAATGGCCGGCGAGCGAATTCATCGCCGGCATGCCGACATATCTCGCCCGGCCCTTCGCGGTCTCCCAGACCGCCGCCGTACCGGTGGCGGCGGCCAGCGAGAGCTCTTGCGCGAACCCGTCGAGGCGCGCGGTGACATATTGCGCGCCGTGATCGAACGCCGGACCCTCGCGGGTCTGCCGGCTGGCGAGGCGTCCGCCGATGCTCCGCCCCTTGTCGAGGACGCGCGGGCTGCGTCCCGCCGCCCGCAGGGTTCGCGCCGCTGTCAGCCCGGCCACGCCCGCCCCGATGATAGCAATCCGTTGATCGGTCAAGAAATCCTCCTGCAGCCGGCAATCCTAGCCCGGGCCGGAGCGCCCGCAAGGCGGCGGGGTTCGAAGGGCGTGCTGAGCTTCATCTTCCGAGAATGCCTCCACCGGAGGCACCGGCCCGCACCGCGGCAGGTTCGGGGCCGTCAGGCCTCGAGTTCGGCATCCCAGTAGAGGAAGTCGAGCCAGGTTTCGTGGAGATGGTTCGGCGGGAACTTCCGGCCCTGGTTCCTGAGTTCTTCGGAGGCGGGCTGGCGCGGCGGGCGTCGCAGGGACATGCCAGCCTGCCCGAGCGAGCGCGAGCCCTTGCGGAGGTTGCACTTGGCGCAGGCCGCCACGACATTCTCCCAGCTCGTCACCCCGCCGCGCGACCGTGGCACCACGTGGTCGAACGTGAGGTCGCCCTTGGCGCCGCAATACTGGCAGCAGAACTCGTCGCGCAAAAAGAGGTTGAACCGGGTGAAGGCGACCCGCTTCTGAGGCTTGACGTAATCCTTCAGCACCACCACCGAAGGGATACGGATCTCGGTGGAGGGCGAGCGGACGACTTCGTCGTATTCCGCCACGATGTCGACCCGGTCGAGCCAGGCCGCCTTGATCGCTTCCTGCCAGGGCCAGAGCGATAGCGGATAGTAGGAAAGCGGGCGGTAATCGGCGTTGAGCACCAGCGCAGGATGGTGACGCAGCGAATTGGGTTCCCTCACGAAACTCGTCCTGAAATCACCGTCCATGACTCGTGCCTGCCTCTGCCTCGGTTGCCGATCCGGGGCGGGGTCCGCCCCGGCTGTGCCCGACTATATCTGGCGCTTGCCGCCTGACAAGCCCCATACCTAGGGCCTGTTGGCCGGAGGGGTAGCGCAGGACGATGACATTGACGTGACGTTTGTCCACAGGGGGGGTGGCCTGCCCGGGCTCGGTCCGGCCGTCACCCGACGAATTTTCCGGAGAATGAAGATGCGGGGCTCAGCCCAGGCGCGGCAATATGAACCCGACCGCCGCCTGGAGCCCGTCCGGCGAGATGCCGTGGGCGATGCCGTGCATCACGTGGCACGTGACGGCGAAGTCGGCATCTCTCAACGCGGCATCCGCCTCGGCCATCGACGCGAAGGGCACGACGTCGTCGGCATCGCCGTGCAGCAGCATCACCGGCGACCTCGCCACCGTCTCCCCGGCCAGCGCACCGGGCACGAGCAAGCGCCCCGAAAACCCCACGATCGCCGCGACGGGCTCGGCACGGCGCGGCGCGACATGGAGGCTCATCATCGTGCCTTGCGAGAAACCGAGGAGCACCAACCGGTCGGGCGTGAGGCCCTCCTGGGAGAGAACCTCGTCGAGAAAGGCGTCGAGCCTGTCCGACGACGCCGCGAGCGAGCGTCCCACCGCCGCCTCGTCCGACCCGTCGATCCAGGGGATCGGAAACCACTGCCGGCCGGCGGGATTGACCGTGCAGGGCTCGGGCGCGTCCGGGGCGTAAAAGGCCGTCTCCGGCATGACCTGCGAAAGCGGCTCGGCCAGACCCAGAAGGTCGGCGCCGTCCGCGCCGTAGCCGTGCAGGAAAACCAGCGCGGAGGTTGCATTTTCGGGTCCCTTCCTTCGCGAGACCAGTGCGTCGGTCACCTGATGCCCTCCCGTTCCTTGGCGACCCGGTAGTAGGCCCAGAGAAGCCGGGCCGCAACGCCCCGCCAGGGCGACCAGGCCTCGGCCATCTCGCGGATCGCTCTTTCGGACGGACGGGCGTCCAGTTCGAAAAGCAGGCGCGCGGCCTCCTGCAGGGCCAGATCGCCCGGCGCGAAGACATCCGCCCGCCCGAGCGAGAACATCGCGTAGATCTCCGCCGTCCAGCGCCCGATGCCGGGAACCTCGACGAGCGTCGCGACGACCTCTTCGTCCGGGGCGTCCCGCAGCGCGCGGTAGCGCACCCCGGAGGCCGCGAGCGCCCGGGCGTAGCGGATCTTCTGGCGCGAGAGCCCGCAGGCGCGCAACTCGTCGTCGTCCGCCGCCAGAAGTTGGCGGGGGGCCGTGAGCCCTGCCGCCCGCAACCGGCCCCAGATCGCGTCCGC
>CAZPPH010000007.1:0-45213 GCA_964588375.1 uncultured Rhodobacterales bacterium
CGCGCGCGATCGCGGCGGCTTCGGGATCGACCTCGTCGAGATAGTCGAGCACCGCGGCGATCGAGCCGCGCATGTTGTAGATGTCGAGCCCGTAGAAACCGGCCCGTCGGCCGGGTTCCGACGCTCGGCCGTTGTGGCTGCGCAGCCAGTGGCTGAACCCCTCCACGACAGTGTTACGCCACATCCAGGTCGGGAACCGGGTGAAGGCAGGGTCTTCGAACTCGCGCGCCGCGTGGTGCATGGCGTAGCGGTTGATCGCGGCAGCGTCGGGCCAGTCGGCCTCGACGGCGACGATATTGAAGCCGTGGTTTTCGATCAGGCGCCGGGTGATCGCCGCACGGGCCCGGTAGAATTCCGATGTACCGTGGCTCGCCTCGCCGAGAAGAACGACCCGGCGATCGCCGTACCGGTCGAAAAGCGCACCGAACCCCTCGTCTTCGATGCCCGGCAGAGGCTCCGCCGCCTCGGCCACCATCTGCGGCAGCGTCTTGCCGCTGCTCTGGCCGGCGACGTGGTTCGACGCCGAGCGCCGGCCGTCCTCGGTCCAGCCCTGCGCGCCGACCATGGGCACGAAGCGGACGGCGCCGGTCCTTTCCTCGTCCCAGGCGTCGGGGCCGGTGCGCATGACCGTGAGAAGCGACCGGACCCCTTCGTCATCGCCGAGGGGGATCACCATGCGGCCACCCACGCGCAACTGCTCGCGCAATGCCGCCGGCACGGACGGCCCGCCCGCCGCGACGACGATCGCGTCGAAGGGCGCGGCGTCGGGCCAGCCGAGTGTGCCGTCGCCGATCTCGATATCCACGTTCGAAAGGCCCGCCTCGGCGATCCTGCCGCGCGCGTCCTCGGCCAGAGGCTCGTGTCGTTCGACCGCGATCACCTCGTTCGCGATCAGGCCCATCAGCGCCGCGGCGTAGCCCGAGCCCGCGCCGATCTCGAGAACCCGGTCACCGGGACGGATCTCCGCCGCTTCGATCATCAGCGCGACGATGTAGGGCTGCGACATGGTCTGGCCGTGGCCGATCGGCAGCGGACCGTCCTCGTAGGCGAACTCCCGGCAGCCTTTCGCCACGAAGATCTCGCGCGGCAGCTTGCGCATCGCGTCAAGCACATGGGCGTCGCGGATACCGCGACGGACGATCTGGTTGTCGACCATCCGGTTGCGGGCCTCGATCATGTCGGACATCGGCGTCTCCGTCTTGCCGTATAGCGGGATTGCACAGGTCCGGGACGAAACCGCTCGCGCCGCCGGATCGCAATTGCCCCGTTGGTCGCGACCGAGGTTCGTGGCCGGGCGCGAAATGCGCGGCCAGGCGAAACCGGACCGGGCAGTTCAGACCGGCGGGGGAGCCGCGGCCCAGGGCAAGGCGATCGCAAGCAGGCCAAGCCAGAACAGGATGAGCACCAGGATTGCCAGCGCGGCCGCCGTTCCGCTTGCCGCGTAGCGGTAGCCGCCACCGTAGGTATAGGGCCAGCGCGTGCGGGTATAGGGCCAGGTCGGCCAGGCGAAGACCACGATAAGGATCAGAAGTAGCCAGAACCAGAACCAGAACACATCCATGACGTCGGCTCCTCATGCTTTCATTTCATTGAGGGGAAAATCCGCGAATGCTCATTCCGTTCCGCAAGAATCCGGCGGCACCTTCATTCCGCACTGTCCGGCGGCGCCCGCTGCGGTCTTTCCCCGCTTCGGCGCCGACCGACCGGGCGACCTTTTCAGACGGTTTCGACTTTCGGAACAAGGCCCGGACACGGGACGTTGCCCGGTTGCGATTCAATGGAACCAGACGCAAGGAACGCGGCCCCCACGTCTTCGGCACGAAGACGTCACGCGGCCGGCCCGCACCTGCGGCAAACCGAGGAGCACCGCATTGGCTGAGAACCACGAGGAAGATGCCGGTCTACGGCTTCAGGTCGCAAGCGCCCGCCCCGACGATTCCGGACGCGGCATCGTCCGGCTCGATCGCACGACCATGACCGAGATCGGCGTCAGCGAGGGGGACGCGGTCGAACTTCGCGGCAAGCGGCGGACCGTCGCGCTCGCCATGCCGCCCGCGCCCGAGGACGAGGGTCTCACCCTTGCACGCATCGATGGGCTGCTGCGCGGGAATGCGGGGGTCGCCGCAGGCGAACACGTCGAGATCCGGCGCGCCGAGGTGCGCCCCGCGCGCCGCGTCGTGATCGCTCCGGCCCAGAAGGAGGTGCGCCTGCAGGGGTCCGGCGAGGCCCTGCGGCGAAGCTTCCTCGGCCGGCCCTTCGTTGCGGGCGACGTCGTCTCCACCTCCGTGCACGCGCCGCGCAGCTATTCCGACCCGCGCATCCCCGAAGACCTGCGGCGGATGCTCAGCCTGCCCGCCTACGGGTTGCAGGAAATCCGCCTCGTCGTGGTCTCCACCGAGCCACGCGAGGTCGTGCAGATGACCAGGGAGACCGAGGTGATCCTTCGCCCGACCTACGAGGAGCCTTCCGAAAGCCGCCGCCCCGACATCACCTACGACGATATCGGCGGGCTCGGCGACACGGTGGAGCGCATCCGCGAAATCGTCGAACTGCCCCTGCGCCATCCCGAACTGTTCCAGCGGCTCGGCATCGACCCGCCCAAGGGCGTCCTCCTGCACGGCCCCCCGGGCACCGGCAAGACATTGCTTGCGCGCGTGGTGGCCGGCGAGGCGGAGGCGAACTTCTTTCTCGTCAACGGCCCCGAGATTCTCGGCAAGATGCATGGAGAAAGCGAGGAACGCCTCCGCCAGGTCTTCCAGCAGGCAACGGAACAGGCACCCTCGATCATCTTCATCGACGAGATCGACTCGATCGCGCCGAAGCGCGATCAGGTGGGCGGCGAGGCCGAACGCCGGCTCGTGGCGCAGCTGCTCACGCTGATGGACGGGTTGCAGCCCCGGCAGAACGTCATGGTGATCGGCGCCACCAACCGTATCGACTCGCTCGACGAGGCGCTGAGGCGGCCGGGCCGCTTCGACCGCGAACTGGTGATCGGAGTGCCGGATCAGGCCGGGCGCCGCGAGGTGCTGGGCATCCACACCCGCGGAATGCCGCTCGCCGAAGACCTCGACCTCGATGAACTCGCGCGCGTCACCTACGGCTTCGTCGGCGCCGACATCGCGGCTCTCGCCCGCGAGGCGGCGATGGACGCGGTGCGCCGCCTGCTTCCTGAACTCGACCTGAAGGAGGAGCTGCCTGCGGAGGTGCTCGCCGATCTCTCCGTCGGCCGCGCCGATTTCGAAGGGGCGCTCCGGCGCGTTCAGCCTTCGGCCATGCGCGAGATAATGATTCAGGTCCCCGATGTTTCATGGGACGATATCGGCGGTCTCGGCGAGGTCCGGGAGACGATGAAGGAAAGCATCGAGCTTCCCCTGAAAAATCCCGACGCCTTCCGCCGCCTGGGCATACGGCCCGCCAAGGGGTTCCTGCTCTACGGGCCGCCCGGAACCGGCAAGACGCTTCTTGCCAAGGCCGTGGCCCGCGAGGCGGAGGCGAACTTCATCTCCACGAAATCGTCCGACCTGCTGTCGAAGTGGTATGGCGAAAGCGAACAGCAGGTCGCGCGCCTGTTCCGCCGCGCGCGGCAGGTGGCCCCGACCGTCGTCTTCATCGACGAGATCGACAGCCTCGCGCCCACGCGCGGCGGCGGGCTGGGCGAGCCGGCCGTCACCGAGCGCGTGGTCAATACCATCCTGTCGGAGATGGATGGCCTCGAGGAATTGCAGGGTGTCGTGGTGATCGGCGCGACGAACCGGCCGAACCTCGTCGACCCCGCGCTCCTGCGTCCCGGCCGCTTCGACGAGCTGATCTATGTTCCCGTCCCCGACCGCGATGCACGCCGGTCCATTCTCGGCATACGGACCAAGGACATGCCTCTTTCGGAAGACGTATCCCTCGACGGTATCGCCGAGCGGACCGGGCGCTACACGGGCGCCGATCTGGAGGACGTGGTGCGGCGGGCGGGCCTGCACGCCCTGCGAAAGGAAAATGAAGAGGTGACCGGCGCGGATTTCGACGCCGCCCTGGGCGAAAGCCGCGCCTCGGTGACGCCGGAAATGGAAAAGGACTACGAGCGCCTTAAAGCCTCGCTCGGCCGCGAGGACCCGCTGCAGCAACCTCTCGGTTTCATGTTGCGGCCGAGTTCCGAGGCCGACGAACCCAGTCAGGCCGAAGCTGCGCAAGCCGCGCGCGGCGACTGATGCGGTCCGCCGCGACGGTCGCTCTGATGACGGTCGTGGCGGAACAACGACCGCCCACACGGGTTTGACGGACAGGATGCTCCGAAAGCCGAAAACATCAGCAGCCGGGAGGCTTACGCCATGGGACCGAAAAGCATCTCCGCCGCTCTCTTTTCCAGCGTCGCGATCGCGACCGCGGCCCTCGCTCAGGTTGCGACCGGGACGATTACCGGAACGCTCGAGTTGGAGCCGGCGACCTGGTACGTCATGCCGGGTGAGGACGACACCCTCAGCGGCTGGACGCGGACCGGTAATGAAGTGAACGTCCGGATCGTCGGCTTCGTCCGGCGTGACATGCCCTTGTCGGCGCAAGGCGCCCTCACGATCGACTTCCAGACCGAGGGGAATCCGACGGAACTGGAGGTTGGCGAATTCACGATAAGCCTGACGCCGGAAGACGCGACCGCTGAGGGCGCCGACTATTCGGCCGGTGCCGGGAACGCGAGCCTTCGCATCGAGGCGTTGGTGATTGCCGAGGACACGATGTCGGTCTCCGGCAGCTTTTCGGGCAGGCTTGTCGAGGGCGGAGCGCAAGAGTTGGTTCTTGACGAAGATACACCGGCGGTGACGGTCGATGGCAATTTCCAGGCGACACTCCCGCGTCTCGAGGCGGACTGACACGCCGATTCCGGCTCTGCTGCCACAGACCCGCAGTCATGACCCGGACATTTGAGCTTTCTGGGACGGCCCCGGTGACGTCTCGCGACATTCTTCGGGCGATCCGGCTTGACCACCGCTCTGTTCAAGGTGTCGCTGGCCCGGTCGAAGCGCGAAGCGTCCGTCCATTGACCGCCATCACGGACCGCCCTCCGGGAATCGTCTAGACGTGGGCTGCGTCCCGCTCCTTTATCACGGATGAGTTTCAATGAGCGCCCCTGGTCCCATGACTGAACGTCGCCCGATACCCGCACGGGCTGCTTTCTACTTCCTTGCCCTCACCTTCCTGATCACGTGGGGCGTCATCGGGCTTTACGTCCTCGCTCCCGCGCGAGCCTCGGCCTGGTTCGGCGAGATCAGCGGGTCGCACCCGCTTTTCTTTCTCGCGACCTGGGCGCCCGCCATCTCTGCTTTCGTTCTGGTGCTTGCGTATGCCGGGCCGGCAGGGATGCGGCGTTTTCTGTCACGGCTTCTGCTCTGGCGGGCTTCGGCGGGATGGGTGGCATTCGTCCTCATCGGCCTGCCGCTGGTTTTCGTCGCCGGCTCGGCCCTGAAGGGCGGGCCGCTTCTGGCACCACTTCCGCCCGAGGGGGCCGGACCGGTCTTCGCGGTCATGTTCATGATGCTCGCTCTGGGTCCGATCGAGGAATTCGGCTGGCGCGGCGTGCTCCAGCCCCTTCTGCAGCGCCACATGGCGCCGATCTTCGCGGGCGTCCTGATCGGCGCGATCTGGGGCTTCTGGCATCTTCCGGCCTTCTTCCTCGCGGGCACCGTCTTCGGTGGCTGGAACTTCCTGCCCTTCTTCGTCGGCAACGTGGTGCTCGCAGTCCTCGTGACGCCCATCCTCAACCGTACCGGGGGCAGCCTCTTGTGGCCGATGCTGTTCCACTGGCAGCTCATCAACCCGTTCTGGCCCGACGCGCAGCCATGGGATACCTGGATCCTCGCCGCCGTGGCCGTCGTCGTGGTCTGGTGGAACCGCGACACGATGTTCAGCCGCGACGGCGCGGTGACGGAGGTCATCCCGGCCCCGGGCCCCGCCGTGCAACGGGCAGCGGGGTAAGCGCCATGCGGACCACCCTCGCAACGGGCGCGGCACTTCTTTCACTCGCCCTCGCGGCACCTGACGCGCACGCCGGCGGGAGCCTGGCGGACGAGATCGCGGAGCTGCTCGGTGTGTTTCGCGACAGTCACGATTTCCCCGGCGCGACCGCCGCCATCGCCCTGCCCGACGGAACGATCGCGCGTGCGGCAACCGGCCTTGCCGATGTCGAGGCCGGTCTGGAAATGGTCCCGGAGTCGCGGATGCTGGCGGCGAGCATCGGCAAGACGTTCGTCGGCGCGACCGTACTTGCGCTCGAAAGCGAGGGACGGCTGTCGCAGGCGGACCTCCTGGCCGATCATCTGGGCGACCGTGCCTGGTTCGCCGACCTGCCCAACGCACGAACCATCACGCTCGGGCATCTCCTGCACCACCGCTCGGGGCTTCCCGATCATCCGCATCTGCCGGAATTCCAGGAGGCGGCCGCGGCGCGGATCGCGTCCGGCACGGGGGCCTTCGCTCCCCAGGAACTGCTGGGCTTCGTCACCGGGCGGGAGGCCCTCTTCGACGCCGGTACCGCCTGGGCCTACAGCGACACCGGGTACATCCTGCTCGGGCTGGTGATCGAGGAGGTCACGGGACGTTCCTACTATGACAGTCTTCGGGAGAGGTTCCTCGACCCCCTCGGCCTCCGTGACACCTTCCCGTCGGACCGGCCGGACCTCCCCGGTCTCGCCGTGGGCTACACGGTGCCCGGCAACCCCTTCGGGCTGCCGGCGCGGACGGCGGATGCCGAGGGCCGGCTGGTCTGGGATCCGGGCGTGGAGTGGACCGGAGGCGGGCTCGCGTCCACCTCGCGCGATCTCGCGCGGTGGGGCCACGCGCTCTTCGGCGGCACGGCGATGGAAGCGCCCTATCTCGACCGCTTGCTGGACGGGGTTCCGGTGGCACCGGATGCGCCGGGCATTCTCTACGGCGCGGGCGTCGCGATCCACGCGGAAACGCCGCGCGGGCCCGTCTACGGCCACGGCGGCTGGATCCCCGCCTATGTCTCGAGCCTGCGCCATTATGCCGATCACGGCGTGACCGTGGCGTTCCAGATCAACACCGACGCGGGCGTGGTGGACGACAGCTCCGACCTCGTGCCCGCGCTCGAGGCCGCGCTGGCCGACCTTGCGATCGATGCGGTTCCGTGATCGCCCGGCGCACGCTTCTCACCGGCATGGGCGCCCTCATCGTGGCGGGTGGCGCCTGGACCGGTGGCGCCTACCGCGCCTCCCTGGCCGCCGCTGGCATGCGGCTCGAGGGGCGCAGCAGCGTTCTCGACACCACGGCGGGCGCGCTGGAATACGCCGTCGCGGGGCATGGATCGCCGCTCATGATGATCCACGGCACCGGGGGCGGCTTCGATCAGGGGCTTCTGTTCGCCAACGGGTTGCGCGCTACGGGCTTTCAGATCATCGCGCCATCGCGCTTCGGCTATCTGAAAAGCGCCTTTCCCGAGGATGCATCGCCCGCTCGTCAGGCCGATGTTCTCGTGGAACTGCTCGATCATCTCGGAATCGAGAGCCTGCCCGTCATCGGGGGATCGGCGGGCGCCCTCACCGCGGCCGAGGTCGCCCTTCGCCATCCCGACAGGTGCGCGCGTCTTGTTCTGCTGGTGCCGGCGGCGAACCTGACCGGCCGCGATCCGGTTGAATTCACCGCCCTGCAACGGCGCGCCGTCGATCTCGTTCTGGGCTCCGACTTCGCGTTCTGGGCCCTGTCCTCTTTCGCGCCCGGACAGATGATCCGCACACTTCTGGCGACCGACCCCGCACTTCTCGAGAAGGTCAGCGCCGACGAGAAGCGCCGGGCCGAGCTGATACTCGCCAGCCTGATGCCAATCGGCCGCAAGACCGAGGGAATGCGAGCCGACGGTTTCTGGGCCGGCACACCCTCGCCCACTGCCTACGCGAACATAACGGTTCCGACGCGCATACTGTCCTGCGAGGACGACCTCTTCGGCACCGCCGCCACCGCCCGCCTGCTTGCCGGACGCATTCCGGGCGCGCAGCTGACGATCTGGCCCGAGGGCGGACACATCTGGCTTGGCCATGATGGCGATCTCGCGCATGAAATCACGGCCTTTCTTCAGCCGGACGGCGGGTGACCGGCGCAAGCGAACACCCCACGATACTGCGGGGCCCGAAAGATGACCCCACCCTGGCATGGGGAAGGAAAGTCCTGACCGGGTTCGGGGAGCGAAGCGCTTGCGACGTCATCGCCGCCGCGCGCGACGCCGCTGCCCGGGGGATCGCGCTCATGTTCATGTCGGACGAACTGCCGCAGACACGCGGGAGGCGTGCGCCCGGCTTGCCGCCGTCGCCATCTCACTCGACCCGTACCGCTCCTCAGAACCCGTTGAACCAAGAGGCCGCGACGCGTGTTTCTTTCTTGCAAGGGAGATCGCCATGGCATCGCGCGCACTCTGGAAAGGTCAGCTTCGGCTGTCACTGGTTTCCATCCCGGTGGAGTTGCATTCCGCGACGAAATCCGGCGCCAAGGTCAGCTTTCGCCAGATCCACGGCCCCTCCGGCAAGCGCGTCCGGTATCAGAAGAGTGTGCCGGGGATCGGACCGGTGGACACGTCCGACATTCTGAAGGGGTACGAGATCGGCGACGATGAATACCTGCTTCTCGACCCCGAAGAGGTCGACGCGATCCGGCTGGAGACGAAAAAGACCCTCGAGCTCGTCCAGTTCGTGGATGCCTGCGAGATCGCGCCGCTCTTTTACGACAAGCCCTATTACGTCGTCCCGACGGACGACCTCGCGGAGGATGCCTACCGGGTGATCCGGGACGCCCTGCGGAAGTCGGAAAAGGTTGGGCTCGGGCAGCTCACGATGCGCGGGCGGGAATATCTCTGCGCCGTGAGACCCTGCGGCGACGGGCTTCTGCTGGAGACCCTGCACTACGCCGACGAGATCCGGCAGGCCGATCCCCTGTTTTCCTCGATCGAGGACGAGACGGCCGACGAGGACCTCCTGTCGGTGGCCGAGGAACTGATCGAACGAAAGGCGAAACCGTTCGACCCCGAAGCGTTCGAGGACAGTTACGCTGCGGCCCTGCGCGACCTGATCGAGCGCAAACGCAAAAGCGGCAAGACGCCCCGCGCGAAGACCGGAAGCGAAGAGGCGCCCTCGGCAGAGAATGTCGTGGACCTGATGTCGGCGCTGAAGGAGAGCCTGAAGAAGGACACCGGGGGCGCGAAGAAGTCGCGCGGAAGGAAATCCGCGAGCTCGGGCTCGGGCAGGAAGAAATCGGCCTGACGATGGCAAAGCTCGACCGTTACCTCGCGAGGCGCGATTTCGAAAAGACGAATGAGCCGAGGCATCCGGGAGCCGCGACCGGCCTCGCCCTGCGGTACGCCATGCAGAAGCACGCCGCGACGCGCACCCATTTCGACCTGCGGCTCGAATGGGAGGGCGTGCTGCTCAGCTGGGCCGTTACGAAAGGGCCCTCGCTCGATCCGTCCGAAAAGCGATTGGCGGTGCGCACCGAGGATCACCCGCTGTCCTATCTCGGCTTCGAGGGACAAATCCCCGAAGGCAATTACGGCGCCGGAACGGTGATGCTGTTCGATCTGGGATGGTGGGAGCCGCTGGAGGCCGTCGGGACGGGGCTCGGAAAAGGCCACCTTCGGTTGCGCCTTCACGGGCAGCGGCTGACCGGGCGGTGGCATCTCGTCCGCATGCAGGACCGGAAAGATGGCCGGGACAGCCGCGAGAACTGGCTCGTGATCAAGGAAGACGACGAGGCGGCGAGGCGGCGCGACCCGGTCGCCCGATACCGGCGCAGCGTCTCGACGCACAGGACCTTCGGCGAGATCAGGGCCGGGCGCGAGCCGCAGGCACCCATGCGAACAGGGCGATTGCCGCACTTCCGCAAGGTTCAGCTCGCCACGCTCGAGGAGGAGGTCGCTTCGGGTGAAAAGTGGTGGCACGAACTGAAGTTCGACGGCTACCGAGCGCTCGTGGCACTCGGCAAGGGCGGGCCGAGAATATTCACGCGCAACGGTCACGACTGGACGGGCCGCTTCGCCGGCCTCCTGCCCGCCTTCGACGAGCTCGCGTGCGACGACGCGCTGATCGACGGCGAGATCGTGGCGGGTGCGGGGTTGCAGGGGTTTTCGAACCTGCAGAAGGCGATCAAGGTCGGCGGGCCGTTCCGCTTCTACGGCTTCGACCTTCTCTCGCTGAACGGCGCGGACCTGTCAGGTCGCAGCCTGGCGGAGCGGCGGGAGGCGCTCGAAAAGCTCTTCAAGCCGCTGCCGCCGCTCGGCCCCGCCGACCTCTCGCCGATCATCCGCGAAGCGCCGGAAGACGCGCTTGCGACGGTCTGCGGCGCGGGTGGCGAAGGGCTGATCTCGAAACGGCACGACCTGCCCTACCGCGCGGGGCGCACCCGCGGATGGCTGAAGGTCAAATGCGCACGGCGCGACGAGTTCGTGATCCTCGGCTGGCAGAAGAGCGAAAAGCGCGGGCGCCCGTTCGCCTCGCTCGCGGTCGGCGCGCGGCGGAACGGCGCGCTGGTCTACCTCGGCAAGGTCGGGACGGGCTTCGATGCGGAGACGATGGACGAGCTTGCCGCGGCGATGCGCCCGAGGGCGCGCAAGACGCCTCCGGCCGATATCCCGGCCGGGGAGGCGCGCGGGGTGCAATGGATCCGCCCCGACCTCGTCGCCGAAGTGCAATACGCCGAGATGACGGCGGAGGGCCGCTTGCGTCACGGGGTGTTTCTGGGGCTGCGCGAGGACAAGCCGGCGAAAACGGTGAAACTCGCGGCAGACAGGGCCGACACGGACGCCCGGATCGGGATTGCGGGGGTGTCGGTCAGCAGTCCCGAGCGGATCGTCTACCCCGGCTCGGGGGTCACGAAGCGCGAGGTCGCGGAATATTACGAGGCGGTCGCCGAGCGCATGCTGGCAACCGCGGCGGACCGGCCGGTGTCGCTCCTGCGGCTTCCCGAGGGTCTGCACGGGGAGCGGTTCTTTCAGAAGCACCGGGGTCAGGGCTTTCCCGGCGGCATCGGGAGCGTCACGGTCAGGGAGACGGACGGGCATGAGGCGGACTACATGTACATCTCCACCGTCGCCGGCCTCGTCGGCGCGGCGCAGATGGGAACGCTCGAATTCCACATCCGGGGCGCCCGGCGGGACCGACTCGAACGCCCCGACCGCATGGTCTTCGATCTCGACCCCGACGAGGGTCTCGACTTCGCGAAGGTGTCTTCCGCCGCCGTCGATATTCGTGACCGGCTCCGCGCGCTCGGCCTTCCCTGCTGGCCGCTCCTGACCGGTGGCAAGGGGGTTCACGTCGTCGTCCCGCTGCGCCGCATCGCCGGATGGGACACCGTGAAGCTCTACGCCCGGATCTTCGCGCAGGTGCTCGCCATCACAGAGCCCCGGCGGTTCACTCACGAGATGTCGAAGGCGAAGCGAAAGGGGCGCATCTTCATCGACTGGCTTCGCAACGAGCGCGGCGCGACGGCGATCGCCCCGTTCTCGCTGAGAGCTCGACCGGGCGCCCCGGTTGCCGTCCCCGTCTCGTGGGCGGAGCTTCCGAACCTGAAATCGGCGGATGCGTTCGACATGACGACGGCCCTCGGGCGAACGTGGGAGACGGTGGACCTGCCTGACCCTGTCGGGCTTTCGAAAAAGCGGGTCGATGCACTCGAGGCATGGAACCGGTCGGTGAACGGATAAAAAACCCGGTCGCCGCCCGGCATCCTTAACAGCCGTTAGCGACCGGGTCGGCCGCTTGCCTCCAAGACCGGAAGGCGCAGACCGGGACAAGGGAGAACTGGCATGTTCATCGACAGAACCGACGCGGGGCGAAGGCTGCTCGAACGCCTGCCCGACCTCGACCCCGGGGCTACGGTAATTCTGGCGCTCCCGCGCGGCGGCGTACCGGTGGCCGCCGTCATCGCCCGGTCCCTGGGCGCGCCGCTCGATCTCGCGCTGGTGCGCAAGGTCGGGTTTCCGGGCCATCCTGAACTGGCGCTCGCCGCCGTCTCGGACGGCTCGAATCCCCAGATCGCCGTGAATCGCGACGTCGCGCGCATGTCGGGTCTCGACCAGGCGGAGATCGAGGCCCTCGCCGAGGAGCAACTGGCCGAGATCCGGCGGCGGCGGGAGTTGTACCTCAAGGGCCGGTCCCCGGTGCCGATCGCCGGCAAGACCGTCGTGGTCGTCGATGACGGCGTCGCCACCGGCGCGACGATGCGCGCCGCGCTGCGGCTTCTTCGCGGAGCAGACCCCGCGCGCCTCATCGCCGCCGTTCCCGTGGCCCCGCCCGACACCGTTGCCGAGCTCGCCGGCGAATGCGACGAGGTGATCGCCCTGGAGACACCGGAGCCTTTCGGCTCTGTGGGCGCCTATTACAGGGTGTTCGACCAGGTGCCCGACGCCGCCGTCAGCGAGATGCTCGACAATCACCTCCGGTCCGGCGAGGCCGACCAGGCGACGCAGCGGTGAGAGGGGCGGCCGCGCACCTTTCGCAAAGGCGGTCGACGCGCGGGACCAGCGGCGAGCGGCGGGCCGAACGTGAAACCGGTCGGCGCCGCGATCCTTCGGCCTCAGGCCCGCCGTTTGATGACCTGGACGAGATCGCGAAGGTTCGGGCTCGCGAGAAGGTCCTCCTCGCCGGCCTGGCTGGCAAGGGCCTCGAGGTCGAGAATCCGGACGAGATTGGGTTTCAGGATGCGAAGGTCGCCGGCATCCTCCAGCGCGTGAAAGGCCCGGGAGATCGACTCGGGCCGGGTGCCCAGAAGGTGCGCGAGGTCGGTCCGGTTGATCGGAATCTTGATCTCGAGCCCGTCGCGCCCCTTCGTCAGCACGTGGTCGACCTCGGCGAATCTCGAGCACATCACCAGAAGAAATCCGGCCAGCCGGCACGACACCTTCTGCCCCGACAGGATGAGCATCCAGTCACGCGCGCGGTCGAGCTCGTTGAGAAGATTGAGCATCACCAGGCGTTCGAGTTCGGGAGAACGCTCGAGCAGTTCCTCGAAGGGAGCGCGCTGGAACGCGCATATCAGGCTCGGCGTCGCCGCTTCGATATCGAAGTGCAGCGGCCCGTTCAAGACCTGCCCGAACATGTCGCCGTCGACGAGCAGACCGACGATGTGCTGCCTGCCATCGGAAAGCGTCTTTTGCATGCGCAAGAAGCCCGACTTCACGAAGCCGATACTCTCGGTGCGCTCGCCGTCCCTGACCACTGTCTGCCCGGGCTCGTAACGCTGAACGCGGCAGAGCGCGTTCAGCTCGGCAATGGTCTCGCAGGAGAGACGGGAAAACTGATGCAGGCCCTCGAGCCTGTCAGCGCCCCCATCTGCCTTGGGATGGATCGATACCATGCTCTCCCTCGCTCCCTGCCCGCCTTGTTTCCTCGAGGCCGCGGCCGGTCCGCCTCTGTCTGCGCGGACCACTGGCGAACAGGCACAGATTTTTCCGGCATCGCAGAGAGAGTGTCGCCATCCGTTGACGACCGTCAATGCAATCCGTGCCGCATCGTGCACATACGAGGGTCGTGCAGAGCGCACACCGGGGGGTGTGATGGTGTCGCAAAGGACTTGGGTTCAGGTGACGAACGGGCGGGTCCGCATCCCTTGCGGGCCTTGCGCGGTTGGGTCTGGCGGCGGTTTCGACACCTTCGGCGGAGCCGAGCCGAGCCTTGCGCAAAACATCAATTCGGACGGGTTCGGGCGCCGTTTGGGAACCTGCGGGCGGGACGTTCCTTTCGGGACCGGGCCAGTCCCGGACCGCCTTCTGCACAACATTCAAGCATTCGCCCGGCAGATGCTCGGTCTTGAGGAACATCACGACCGTGCGGAAGGCATCGCGGAATTGCCCGCTTTGGCGTCACCGGGGGTGATCGGAGTTGCGCGCGAAGTCCTGCCTCGCGGCACCCGCAGAAAAGATCGCTTTCCGTCCGCCGGCCGGGTTCGTCCGGATGTCCGGCGCAGGGCTGCGGAGGACCGCTTGCGTCGTGCAGCACACGGTACTCCCGGACCGAACCGGGACGGAACGGCCGCGCACCAAATGGAATGGAGCACGAAATGATCCATGCCGCTGCCACCGGACCGACCGGGACGGCTCAGCCGGACGCATGCCGGAATTGCGCGCTCGCAGGAGCCGAACTCTGCCACGCGATCCGCGAAGCGGCCCTGCCAGGCGTGAGGCCGGCGCGGCCGCAGCGGCTCGGCCGGGACGTGATGGTCGTGCAGGAGGGCGATGTCCCCGGATTTCTCGGCGTTCTCCGCAACGGCTACCTTCGCAAGGAAAAGCTGAAGAAATCGGGAGACCGCACGCTGATGGACCTCGGTTGCCCCGGCGACCTCGTGGGTGGCATGCCCGGCGAGCCGCTGCCTTTCACGCTCGAAACGGCGACCCCTGTCGAGATCTGCATGTTCGACAGGGCAACCGTCGAGCGGATGATGATGGGCAGCCGGCGGTTTCAGCGCTACGTCAGCGCGGAAATCGCCCAGCGCCACAACGCGCTCCTCGACATGATCTGGCAGCGCGGCGCGCTCACGAGCCGGGAGCGGATCATCTCGTTTCTGGTCACGGCGACACGGATCATGCCGACCGAACCCGAGCCCGACGGAAGCCGCGTCGTGACGATCGCGCTGGCGCGCCGCGACTGGGCGGATCTCACGAACACCGCGGTCGAAACCGTCAGCCGGACGATGAGCTACCTCGCCGAGAAGAAACTGGTCACCAGCGTGTCGCCTTCGGTTTACCGCATCCGTGACGTCGGCCGCCTCGCATCGCTCGCCGGCATAGATCCGCCTGAAGGGACCGCCTCCGGCTCCGTCCGGACAGCAGGCGGCGCGCGCGTCTTCCCGGACGGGCCGGAAACGGGCCATTTGAGGCATATCGAGACACCCGGGCAGCGACCACTCGGGGTCGGTTCCGTTCTGAACCTGCCTGCTCCGTCGCAGGTCGGCCCGCGCACAAGGAGACCGCGAGACGTCGGGGGGCGATTCTCGCATTGAGGTCGGCGCGGGAACGAAGCCTGACAATGCGGTCGGCTCGCTCGCGGCACCCGTTTGCGAAGCGGTTTGCGGCGATACCGGCACAGACCCTTCAGACCCAGCCGGCCCTGTCCCGCCTCGCGTTGATCGTCGTCAATGCCCGCGGGCGACTACTCTGCCAACCTTGAATTCTGGATGAGCGCAGGACACTCGGAGAAGGTGCTGCGGGCGCAGGGCGGGAGGCCGTGACGCCCCGAGGATCGCACCGGACCGAACGGAGGGCTCATTGCGCCAGAGCGCCCCGGGGGAGGGAGGAGTGCGGCAAGCCGGTCCCCGGGGTGACGGTAACGAGTGGGTGGAAGACCGGCGGCGGCTTGCGAGGCCGCCGCCGCGTGCTCGAGATGCGGCACGAGGGGCATGACGCACGGGTGCCGGTGTCATCCCCGGACGCGATGGTTCGGTCACAGCACCAGGAGACGGTCGACCACGTTCGTCACCCCCGGCACCGCCCAGGCCGCGCGCTCGGCGCTTCTGCGCTCGCCGAGATACCGGACCCTGCCCTCGAGCGTCACCTGTCCGCCTTCGACCGCGACCCGGATACCCGATGCGTCGAGCTCGGCGTCGCGCAGAAGCGCCTTCCTGATCCGGTCCGAGACATCCTCCGCCCGCACCGCGGGGCGCACCGTGAGATGGTTCCTGATTCCGACGATGCCCGAGAGTCCGCCGATGGCCCGTTCCGCCGCCTCCGACTGGTAGCGCCACTCGACCTCGCCCGTCAGGGTGACAACGCCCTTCGAGGCGGTCACCCGCACCTTCTCTTCCGGCACCGAGGTGTTCCATGCCAAGAGGTTCGCGACCCGTTTCGCGATCTCGTCGTCGGTCGTGACATGGGCGCCCGCGGGGCGCACCTCGAGTTCGTCGGCGATGGCGCGAACGCCGCGGATGCTCTCGACGATTCCCCTCGCCGTGAGCCTTTCGCTGTAGGTCCGGACGTGGCCGGTCAGGGTGACGACGCCATCGGCGACCGCGACCCCGATATCGGCGGCATCGATGCCGGGTTCGAAGTCAAGCTCGTCGATTATGTCGAGACGCAGTTCCTTGTCGGGCATGTCGATCCTCCGATGTCGGTACCTCTCGGACGGATCGTAGCCCAGGGATGGCAGAGGGCATTGACAGCGCGCAACGCCCCCTCCCTTGGCGCTAACCCATTGTCGGCATGACGAACTCGGGATCGGTGCGCACGCCCGTCGGCCAGCGCGTGGTGATGGTCTTCAGCCGCGTGTAGAAGCGCACTCCTTCGGGCCCGTGCATGTGATGGTCGCCGAAGAGCGACTGCTTCCAGCCGCCGAAGGAGTGAAATGCCATCGGCACCGGGATGGGCACGTTCACACCGACCATGCCGACCTCGATGTCATGGGCGAAGGTGCGGGCGGCATCGCCGTCGCGGGTGAAGACGGCGACGCCGTTGGCGTAGTCGTGCGCCTGCACGAGCTCCACCGCCTCGGCATAGTCCTTGCGGCGCACCATCGACAGGACGGGGCCGAAGATTTCCTCGCGCCAGATCGTCATGTCGGGGGTCACGTTGTCGATCAGCGTGGGGCCGACGAAATAGCCGTTCTCGTAGCCCTGGGGCGGGGTGAAGCCTCGCCCGTCGACGACGATCTTGGCGCCTTCCGCCTCGCCCTTGTCTATCAAGCCTGTGATCTTCTCCTGCGCGGCCTTCGTCACGACGGGGCCCATCTCGGAGGTCCGGTCGGCGGCGGGTCCGATCTTCAGGGACTCGATCATCGGCACGAGCCGCTCGATAAGCGCATCGGCCACCCTGTCGGTCACCGGCACCGCCACCGAGACCGCCATGCAGCGCTCGCCGGCCGAGCCGTAGGCGGCCCCCATCAGCGCGTTGGCGGCCATGTCGAGGTCGGCGTCGGGCAGGATCACCATGTGGTTCTTGGCCCCGCCGAGGGCCTGCACGCGCTTGCCGTTCTTCGTGCCGGTCTCGTAGATGTATTTCGCGATGGGCGTCGAGCCGACGAAGCTCACCGCCTTGACGTCGGGGTGGGTCAGAAGCGCGTCGACCGCCTCCTTGTCGCCCTGCACGACGTTGAACACGCCTTCCGGCAGGCCCGCCTCGGCGAGCCATTCGGCGATGAGAAGCGAGGCCGAGGGGTCGCGCTCGGAGGGCTTCAGGACAAAGGTGTTGCCGCAGGCGAGGGCCACCGGGAACATCCACATCGGAACCATGGCCGGGAAGTTGAACGGGGTGATACCTGCGACCACTCCGAGGGGCTGGCGCAGCGAATGGCTGTCGACGCCCGTGCCGACGTTCTCGGTGATCTCGCCCTTCAGGAGGTTCGGCGCGCCGACGGCGAATTCGACGACCTCGAGGCCCCGGGTGACCTCGCCCACCGCGTCGTCATGGGTCTTGCCGTGCTCGGCGGAGATGGCTTCCGCGAGCTGGTCGGTCCGCTCCCAGAGGATCATCTTGAACCGGTCGAGAATGCGCGCGCGACGGAGCGCCGGGGTTTTCGACCACGTGGCCCAGGCCGTCTTCGCGGCGGTGACGGCGCGGTCGACCTCTTCGGCAGAGGCGAGGGCCACGGTCTTTTCCGCCTCGCCGGTGGCGGGGTTGTAAACCGGCTGGCTTCGGCCCGACGTGCCGGCGACGCGGGCATTGTCGATGAAATGGGCGATCTCGGTCATGGAAACTGTCCTCCTCCTTGGATGGGAAGAGTATCTTTCATCTGATGGCGAATATAAACTGCCGGAAATGACAATCCGTTATGCAGATTCGAAATTACCGAGCTGGGAAGACCTGCGCTATTTTCTCGCCGTGGCCCGCGAAGGCCAGATGCTGGCGGCCGCGCGTCGGCTGGGGGTCAGCCAGGCGCTTCTCAGCCGGCATGTCGTGGCGCTGGAAAGCGCGGTGGGCGCGCGGCTTTTCGACCGCACCACGCGCGGCTCGACACTCACCGGCGATGGGGCGGCGCTGTTCGCCACCGCCGAACGCATCGAGGCGGAGATGTTCGCGGGGCTCGCGCGGTTCGGCGGCCGCGGCGAGATCGCGGGCACCGTCCGGATCGGGGCGCCCGACGGGCTTGGAAGCGCCTTTCTCGCCCCGAGAATGGGGCGGTTCCGCGCCGCCTTTCCCGATCTCCGTGTGCAACTCGTCCCCGTGCCGCGGAGCTTCTCGCTGTCCGAACGCGAGGCTGACATCGCGATCATGGTGGGACGGCCCGAGCGGGGCCGGCTCAGCGTGAGAAAGCTCGTCGACTACACGCTGGGTCTCTACGCGGCGCAGGACTACCTCGACCGGGCCGGACGGCCGACTGATCTCGCCGACCTGCGCTCGCATACGCTGATCGGCTATGTCGACGACCTCATCTACAGTTCCGAACTCAACTACGCGAGCGAGGTCTCGCGCGACTGGCAGTCCGACATCGAGGTCGCGACGGCAATCGGGCAGTTCGAGGCGGTGCGCGCCGGTGCCGGCATCGGCATCTGCCACGACTTCATGGCCGCCGGGAAGAACGGGCTGGTGCGCCTCCTGCCGGAGACGTCGGTGACACGGAGCTACTGGATCGTCCGGCACGAAAACCTGCGGGTCGCGCCCCGGGTTCAGGCGGTCACCGACCTCATCGAGACACTGGTGCGCGAGGAACGGGGGCTCTTCGCCCCGCCCGCCTGAGGCTCAGGCGTCGCGCTCCATGATCCATTCGACCTCCGGCGCGGGCACGAAGCGCCATTTCCGCAAGGGCCCCGCCATGACGTTGAGATAATACATCTCGAACCCGTAGGGCGCGCCGCAGGGGTGATGGCCGCGGGGGACGAGCACCACGTCGCCGTCGGAGACCGCCATGGTCTCGTCGAGGCGGCCGTCGTCGGTATAGACCCGCTGGATGCCGAAGCCGTTCTTCGGGTCGAGGCGGTGGTAGTAGGTTTCCTCGAGATAGGTGATGCGGGGGAAATCGTCCTCGTCGTGGCGATGGCTCGGGTAGGATGACCAATGCCCGTTGGGGGTGAAGACTTCCGTGACCAGGAGGCTGTCGGCGTAATCCTCGTTCTCCATCGCGATGTTGTTGATGTAGCGGGTGTTCACGCCCTTGCCGCGCTCGGTGAGGGTGATGCCGTCGGGCCCGATCCGGCGGGCCGCGTGTCCGCCCCTGCCGGGGGCCGAGCAGACCGCGATGGTGCAGTCCGTTTCCGCCCGCGCCTCCCAGTCCGACCCGTTCGGCAGGTAGAGACAATGGGGCGGGGTCTTCTCGAAGACATCCAGCCGCTCGCCCAGAATGCCCCAGTCCTGCCCCGCCCCGGTGACTTCAGCCTTTCCTTCCACCATGACGAGGATCACCTCGCGGCTTCCGGTGGCCCCCGCCGCGCTCTCGCCCGCGCTAAGCCGGTGGAGCGCGAAGCCTACATAGCGCCAACCCGCACTTTCGGGCGTGATGTCGTGCACCTTGCCGTGGGTGCCGGAGGGCTTTCGATGCAGGTCAGTCATCCTTGGGTTCCTCGTAATTGGCCGGATCGAAGACGACGAAGAATTCGTAGAAGCACCATCCCCCGGCCGCGCCGAAGATCAGCGCCCAGCCGGGATTGCCCGCGAGAAATTCGAAGAGCGCCCAGCCGAGCGCCACCCCGGTGATCACGAGCCGGACCCAGAGGGGCCTGAAGTAGGGGTGGCGGATGTTGAGAAAGTCACCCATTTCACGCCGCCTGTCGGCCCGCGAGCCCGTCGAGGGCGGCGCGGAACGCGGCGTCTGTCCAGCCCTCCTCGAGCGCGCGGCGCATCATGTCGGCCTGGCTTTCGGGTGCGAGACCGTTCACCGGCGGGTCGGTGTCGAGATTGGTCGGAAAGCTGTAGCCTTCCGCGCAGGCGGCGATGGCGGCGTCGAGTTCCGACGCGGTGAGCCGGCCGCCCTGCTTCAGCCGCACGAGGGCGGGAAAGAGGGCGGCACTCATGCCGCGCCGGTCCACCGCCTCGAGCGACCGGCCGAAGGCCGACGAGACCTGCAGGAGGTTCACCATGCGGTCGATGTCGGCGCTGCGGTTTTCGCCGGCGGCGTGGAACAGGGCCGGGTTGAAGAACACCGCGTCGCCCTTCGACAGCGGCACCTGGACATGGGCCTCCTCGAACCAGTCGCGGAACGCGTCCTCGTGAAACGCGAGGTAGCCCGGCCCGTAGGCCTGCGAGAACGGCAGAAGCTTCGTCGGCCCGCTCTCGACCGGCATGTCGACATGCGCCACCGCTCCCTGCAGGGTCAGCGTCGCGGTCACCTCGTGGGCATGGGCGGGGTAGCGGGCGGCACCCTCCGCGCTCTGGAACCCGAGGTGATAATCGCGGTGCGCCTTCTGCGCCTGGCCGCCCGGACGCACCTGGTTGACCTGCGCGGTCATCTGGTAGTCGGGCCCGAGCCACGCTTCGCAGGCCGCAGCCAGAGAGGGGTTGCCGAAATAGAGAGCGAAGCCCTCGGGGTCGCTGAAACACTGCTTTTGCAGGGAGTTCCAGATGCGGTCATTGGCCCCGGCGGCAGCGAAATGGTCGCCCTTGCCGGCCACGCCCGCCTTTTCCTCGGCGATGATGGCATCGAAAACGCGACTCGCACGATCTATGACGGAGGTGTCCGCATAGGCATTTCGCAGTGCGATCACCCCGGCGGATTTGCGCAGCACATGCCCCCATTCGGCCAGAAGCGCGCGGCGCTGCGGGGGGTCGTCCAGAGCTGGGCGAAGGACCGCCATGTCATAGACCGGAACGTTCTTCACGATCTCCGCCGCATGGGGCACTTCGGCGGCGTCGAGGTTCTGCGAGGTCAGCACCTTGAATTCGTCGAGATCGCAGGATTCCCTGTCGAAATACCCGATATATCCGAATTTCTTTTCACCCATGACATTCTCCGGTTTCATGGTTTGAGGTGCCGGCCCCGGGTGGAGCCGATGTGTGCTAGCGTTCTACCGCGAGGCCCGACGCCGCGCAGATCTTCCTGATATGGTCGTAGCCGATCTTCGAATACTCGAAGGGCGGCGCCTTGGCGGGGTCCTGCTCGGCCTCCACGACGATCCAGCCGTCGTAGCCGATGCCGGCGAGCCGGTCGGTCACCGCCTGGAAATCGATCATGCCTTCGGGATCGCCGGGGACGGTGTAGACACCGCCGCGCACGCCGTCGAGAAAGCTGAGGTTCTCCGCGCGGACCCGGGCCATGATGTCCGGCCGCACGTCCTTGAAATGGACGTGGCGCACGCGGTCGCCCCACTTGTCGAGCACGGCCAGGGGGTCGGCGCCCGCGAACACCAGATGCCCGGTGTCGTAGAGCAGCGTCACCTCGGGCGAGGAGCCCTCCATCAGCCAGTCGATATCCTCGGCATCCTCGATCATCGAGCCCATGTGGTGATGATAGGAGAGGCTCATGCCCTCGCCCGCCATCCATCGGGCGAGTTCCGAGAGCTTGCGCGCGTAGTCCGTCACTTCGTCGCGGGAGAGCTTCGGGCGGCTGTTCACGGGGGTCGCAACGTCGCCCTGCACGGTGTTGGAGCATTCGGCATAGACGATGCAGGGCGCGCCGAGGGCCACGAATTGCGCGACCTGCGCGCGCACGGCGGCCTCTTCGTCTTCGACAGAGGCTGTCATCAGACTGCCCGAGCACCAGCCGCCGCAGAGTGCCACGCCGTAGCGGTCGAGATAGGCCCGAAGCCCCTCGGTGTCGGCGGGCATCCGGCGGCCGCGCTCGACGCCTGAATAACCGATCTTCGCGGCATCCTCCATCGCACCCTCGGTGGTGAAGGCGGCGGTGAGTTCCGGCAGGTCGTCATTCTGCCAGGCGATCAGGGAGATGCCGAGTTTCACGCCCATGTCAGTCGGCCCGCTGGGTTTTCTTGTTCTCGACGAAATCCGCGCGTGCCGCGTTCACCTCCTCGCGGACGGAGACTTCGGGCACGCCCACTTCCCACCAGGTGCCGCCGTGCGGCGTGCTGGGATAGGGGTCGGTGTCGATGACGACGACATAAGGCCCCCTGATCTCGCCGCGCCGCGAGAGCGCCTCCTCGAGTTCCGCGATGGAGCCGACCTGGACGCTCGTCGCCCCGAGCGAAGCCGCGTGAGCGGCGAAGTCGATATGGCTCGGGGTCTCGTGGACGGCGTCGTCGAGCAGGCAGTTGAACTCCGCGCCGCCGGTGCTCATCTGGAGCCGGTTTATGCAGGCGAAGCCCCGGTTGTCGGTGATGACGACGGTGAAGCTCACCCCCATCATCGCCGCCGTGGCAAGCTCGGAATTGGCCATGAGATAGGTGCCGTCGCCGGTAAAGCAGATCACGTCCGCATCGGGCTCGGCCATCTTGATGCCCATCGCACCCGGGATCTCGTAGCCCATGCAGGAAAAGCCGTATTCCATGTGGTAGCTGCCCGGCCGGCCAGCCTTCCAGAGCTTGTGAAGCTCGCCGGGCATGGTGCCCGCGGCGCACATCACGACGGTTTTCTCGGTCGCCGCGCGCTGCACCGCGCCGACCACATGCATGTCGGTGGGCTTTTCGTTGCCGTCCGCCGGCGCGGCGGTCAGCGGGTCGACCTTGGCGAACCACTCGGGCTTCAGCGAGGGCGCGGGGGCCTCGGGGAGGTAGCCCGCAAGCTCGATGGCCAGTTCGGTGAGACCCGCCTTCGCGTCGGCCTGGATCGGCATCGCGCCGTGCTTCATCGCGTCGTAGGCCGCGACGTTGAGGCTGATGAGGCGACGTTCGGGGTTGGCGAAGAGGCCCCAGGAGCCGGTGGTGAAGTCCTGAAACCGCGTGCCGACACCGATCACCACATCCGCCTCCCCGCAGACCGTGTTGGCGGGCTCGCCGCCGGTCACACCGACGGGTCCGAGGTTCAGCGGGTGGTCCCATGGAAGGGCCGACTTGCCGGCCTGGGTTTCAACCACTGGAATGCCGTGGGCCTCGGCGAAGGCCGCGAGATCACCCGTCGCGTCGGAATAATGCACCCCGCCGCCGGCGACGATCACCGGGCGCTTCGCGGCCCGGATGACCTCGATGGCGCGGTGCACCTCGTGCTGGTCGGGGTGCAGGCGGCGGCGATACCAGGTCTGCGGCTCGAAGAAGCTCTCGGGATAGTCGAAAGCCTCGGCCTGGACGTCCTGACAGAAGGCGAGCGTGGCGGGGCCGCAATCGGCGGCGTCGGTCATCGTGCGGAAGGCGCGGGGCAGCGCCGTCAGAAGCTGCTCGGGCCGGGTGATGCGATCGAAATACCGGCTCACCGGGCGGAAGCAGTCGTTGGCGCTCACGGTGCCGTCGGAGAAGCTCTCGACCTGCTGAAGCACCGGGTCGGGCCCCCGGTTTGCGAAGACGTCGCCGGGCAGCAGGAGAACCGGCAGGCGGTTGACATGGGCGAGGGCCGCCGCCGTCACCATGTTCGTGGCCCCGGGACCGATTGACGAGGTCACCGCCATGGCCCGCTTGCGCCGGAGCTGCTTGGAATAGGCGATGGCGCAATGCGCCATGGTCTGCTCGTTGTGGCCCCGCCAGGTCGGCAGGCTGTCGCGCACCTGATAGAGCGCCTCGCCGAGACCGGCGACATTGCCGTGCCCGAAGATCGCCCAGCAACCGGCGATGAAGGTCTCGCCCTCTTCCGTCATCTGGGCCGTCAGGTAGCGCACAAGTGCCTGCGCTGCGGTCAGGCGAATGGTCTTCGTCATGCTGCTTCCTCCCGCGCGGTGGCCCGCGCCTTGTCCCATGTCTCGCAGAGCCGGCGGTAGCGGCCGGCCATTTCCAAAACGGCCGCCGCGTCACCGATCTCGCCTTTCATCCAGGCCCGCGCGGTGTCGCCGAAGATCGTGCGGCCCACCGCGAAGCCCTTCACGAGTGGAAAACCCGCCGCCACCTCGAAACTCGCCTGCAACTCGGCCTCCGGAGCGTCGAGCCCGAGCGCCACGATGCCGCGCGTGTGTGCGTCGTTGTCCTCGATGGCGGCGATCGCGCTGGCCCAGGCTGCTTCCGTCTTCATCGGCTCGAGCTTCCACCAGTCGGGATATATGCCGGCAGCGTAGAACTGGCGGATCAGCGTCGCGCTCGTGTCGTCATCTGTCGGGCCGACCTTGCCGGGGATGATCTCGAGCAGGAATTCGAGCCGCTGACGCCGCGCGGCGGTGAAGAGCCGCTTCACGGTCGCCTCCTGCTCGGCGCGCAACAGGGGGTCGTCGTCGGGGTGGCAGAAGCAGAGCACCTTGACGACATTCTCCTTCGCCCATTCGCCGAGCCCGCCGCAATCGGGCCCGAGGGCGGGTTCGAGCGCCAGCGGGCGCGAACCCGGCCATTCGCAGGGACGCCCGACCCAGAGCCCGGTGCCACTGGCGGCGTGGAGTGCGTCGCGGCCGATCCGGTCGTCGCAGAGGATGCCGTAGCCGGGCTCGCCGCCCTGCACCTTCAGTGCGGCCTCGAGGCAGAGCCGCTTGAACGCCCCGCCCTTCTCGGGCGTGTAGCCCTCCATGTCCTCGAGCTGCTTTCGGTGATCGAAGGCGAAGATGCGCGCCGAGGGCCAGTGTCCGCTCGCCATCCGGTGGCGGTTCGTCGACCAGTGGACCTGTTCGAGGTCGGCGTCGTTGCGCAGGTCGGGGCGGACGATGCCGCGCCCGAAGAAGAACTGAAGCTCCTCCCAACTCGGATAGGCGGGAGTGCAGCCGTGGCGGGAGACCGCGAACGCGCCGCAGGCGTTGGCGTACTTGAGCGTGGTCGGCCAGTCCTCCCCGTCGAGCCAGCCCTTCAGAAGACCCGAGAAGAAGCCGTCTCCCGCGCCGAGGACGTTGAAGACCTCGATGGGAAAGCCGGGCCCGGTCTGTCCGTCGTCGAGGCTCGAAGGGATCGCGCCGTCGAAGGCGACCGCGCCGGCCGCGCCACGCTTGCAGACGAGCGTGGCGCCGGAGACCTCGCGCACGCGCCTCAGCGCCTCGATCGTGTCGGTCGAGCCGCCGGCGATGTGGAACTCCTCCTCGGTGCCGACGATGAGATCGAAGAAGTGGAGGGTGGCGAGAAGCTTCTCCGTCACCTCCGCGCTTTCGACGAACCGGCTCTCGCCCTCGCCGTGTCCGGCCACGCCCCAGAGGTTCGGACGGTAGTCGATGTCGAGCGCGGTCTTCGCGCCGTGCTTGCGGGCAAGCTTCAGCGCCTTGATGACGGCGGCGGCCGTGCGGGGGTTGCTGAGATGGGTGCCGGTAGGCACGACCGCCCGGGCCGAGGCGATGAAGCTCTCGTCGACATCGTCCTCGCAAAGCGCCATGTCGGCGCAGTTCTCGCGGTAGAAGATCAGCGGAAAACTGTCTTCGTCGCGGATGCCGAGGATCACGAGTGCCGTGAGCCGGTCGGGGTCGGTCTTGACGGCGGTGGTGTCGACCCCTTCGCGGGCGAGCTGTTCGCGGATGAAGCGGCCCATGTGCTCGTCGCCCACCCGGGTGATGAGCGCCGACTTCAGACCGAGCCTTGCGGTGCCGCAGGCGATGTTCGTCGGAGAGCCGCCGATGTATTTCTCGAAGCTCCCCATGTCCTCGAGGCGGCCGCCCACCTGGGCACCGTAGAGATCGACGCCCGCGCGACCGATGGTGATGACATCAAGCGGCTTTTCCATGGTTCAGCTCATGACCTCGGAGACCGTCACCGCGCAGCCTCCCGCGGCGGACTTCACCGCGGCGTCGGCGAGTGCGAGCGCCATCATCCCGTCATGGCCCGTAGTGGGCACGGCCGCCCCGGAGGCCACCGATGCCACGAATGCGGCGATCTCGTTTTCGTAAGCGGTTGCGTAGCGTTGCATGAAGAAGTTCAGAAGCGGCGGGCTGCGGTAGCCGTCCGCCGAAGCAAGTTCGATATTGGCCTCCTGGGTGTTGCGCAGGGCCACGAGTCCCTTCGAGCCCAGCACCTCGACACGCTGGTCGTAGCCGTAGGTGGCGCGGCGGGAATTGGTGATGATGGCCTGCCGGCCAGAGGCCGTGCGCAGGATGACGTTCGTGCTGTCGTAATCGCCGAGCTTGCCGATTTCGGGGTCGGTCAGCACCGAGCCCTGCGCCATGACACTCTCGACTTCCTCGCCCAAGAGCCAGCGGGCGACGTCGAAATCGTGGATCGTCATGTCCCGGAAGATGCCGCCCGAGTGCCTGATGTATTCCGCCGGCGGTGGCCCGGGGTCGCGGCTGACGATGGTGATCATCTCCACATCGCCGACGCGGCCGTCGTCGATGGCGGCCTTCAGGGCGATGAAGTCGGGATCGAAGCGGCGGTTGAAACCGACCATCAGAGTGGCCCCGGTCTCCTCGACGACGGCGAGACAGTCGCGCACCCGGGCAAGGCTGAGGTCGATCGGCTTTTCGCAGAAGACCGCCTTTCCGAGCTTGGAGAACCGCTCGATCAGGTCGGCATGGGTGTCGGTCGGCGTGCAGATCGCCACCGCCTCCACATCGTCCGACCCCGCGATCTCGTCGATCGTGCGGATGTCGCAGCCGTAGCGGTCTGCGACGGCCTTCGCCGCATCCGCCACCGGGTCGGCGATGGCGACGAGCCGCGCACCGTCGGTGGCCGCGATGGCGCGTGCATGGGTCTGGCCGATGCGGCCCGCGCCGAGGATGGCGATGTCGAGTGTCATGTCTGTCCTGCTCCGGACGCGGCCCTGCCGCGCGTTGATCCTGCTGTTGCGCCGCGGCCATCTCTCCTGCCCGCCGCCATGAAGAAGTGCTGTGCGCTGGCGACGGCGCCGGGGGAAAGCCCCCCTGCCCTCAGGCCGCGCCCGCCACCTCGTATTCGGGCTGCGTCTTCGCCCCGGTGATATAGGCCACCACGTCCTGCCCGTCGGTCTCGTCGCGGTTGAGGTTGGCCACGATGCGACCCCGGCGGAACACCACGATCCGGTCGACGAGGTCCATCACCTGGCGCATGTTGTGGCTGATGAGGATGAGGGGCTCGCCCTGCTCCTTCAGCGTGCGGACGATTTTCTCGACCTGGGCTGTCTCCTGCACGCCGAGCGCGGCTGTCGGCTCGTCCATGATGGTGAGCTTGGAGTGGAATGACGCAGTCCGCGCGATGGCCACGCATTGCCGCTGCCCGCCCGACATGTTCTGGATCGTGTTGCGGATGTTTGGGATCTTCACGCCGGTTCTCTCAAGCGCGGCGATCGTGTCGTCCCGCATTCCCTTGTAATCGAGCACCCGGAACGGGCCGAGCCAGTTCCATTTCGTCTTTTCGCGGCCCAGAAAGAGGTTGTCGGGCACGTCGAGATGGTCGGCCAGCGCGAGGGTCTGGAACACCGCCTCGATGCCGGCCTTGCGCGCCTCGATGGGGCCGGCGAACTGGACGGGGCGGCCGTCGAACACGATCTCGCCCCGGGTCGGCTGCTCGACCCCGGTGAGCTGGCGCACGAAGGTGGACTTGCCGGCCCCGTTGTCGCCCATGATCGCCACGTGCTCGCCGTTGCGGAGCACGAAATCGGCCCCCTCCAGCGCCTGGACCCCGCCGTAGTACTTGGTGAGGTCCCGTGTTTCGAGAATGATCTCGCCCATGTCGTCTCTCCTTATCAGGACCGTGCCGCCGCACGGCGCTGGCGCCACTGGTCGAGCACCACGGCGCCGACGATGATCGCGCCCTTGACCATTTCCTGGTAGAACGCGTCGAGCTTGAGGAAGGTGAACCCCGAGATGATCACCCCGAAGATCAGCGCCCCCAGCACCGTACCGATGATCGACCCGCGTCCGCCCTGCAGGGAGATGCCGCCGATGACCGCCATGGCGATGGCATCGAGTTCATACATGATCCCCATGCCCGCCTGGGCGGTGAGGTTCTTCGAACTGAGGACGATGGCGGCGAACGCGGCGAGGATGCCGGCGATCGTATAGACCAGCACCAGGTGGCGCTGCACGTTGATCCCCGACATCCGCGCGGCGTCTTCGTTCGAGCCGATCGCATAGGTGTGCTTGCCGTAGACCGTGTAGCGCATGATGAGGTGAAACAGGACCGCGAGAAGCGTGAACCAGATCACCGGGTTCATTCCGGCCCCGATCGAGGCGTAGCTTTCCGTCGGAAACGAGATCGGCTGGCCCGACGACCACCACTGGGCCACCCCGCGCGCCGAGACCATCATGCCGAGCGTCGCGATGAACGGCGGAATCTTGGTGTAGGCGACCAGAAAGCCGTTGATGCCCCCGGCGATCACGCCGCAGACCAACCCCACGGCGATCGGCACGATGATCGGCAGGTCGACCCAGCCCTGTTCGAGAAAGACGCCCTTGGGGTTGGGGAAGCCGTTGACCTCGGCGACCTGCGCGAAACTCATCGCGATCATGGCCGTGGCCCCCACGACCGAGCCCGAACTGAGGTCGATCCCGCCGGTTATGATGACCTGCGTCACCCCCAGCGCGATGATGCCGATGATGGCGACCTGGAGGATGATGATCCTCAGCCGCGCTTCGTTGAAGATGCTGTCGAACCGGTCGTTCGTGTCGAACAGAAGGCTCTGGCCATCCATGTAGGGCAATGTCTGCCCGAGAATTTCGAACACCGCGATGATCGCAATGAGCGCCATGAAAACGTTGAGTTCCTGCGGCCTGCGCCGCTTGGCGTGATCGTATTTCAGGCCGCCGATGCCGTGTGCTGCGTCCGCCATAATCCCGTTGTCCTCCCTGCCCCGGATCTCCCCCCGGGGGTCCCGAAATCAGCCTTTCGGTGTGCCGGGGCGGCGGCGGTGAACCGCCGCCCCGTTTTCCGCCCGTGAGCGGATCAGTTCTCGGACATGAACTCCGCCATGTTGTCCGGGGTCACGAGTTGGAACGGGATGTAGACCTTCTGCTCCACGTCTTCGCCGGCCGCCAGCGCCAGCGCCGCGTCGACCGAGCCCTCGCCCTGACCGAAGGCGTCCTGGAACACCGTGGCGTCCAGATCGCCGGCCGCCATCGAGACGAGCGCGTCCTGGGTCGCGTCGACACCGACGACGACGACATCCTCCATCGCGATGCCCGAGGCTTTCAGGGCCTGGATCGCGCCGATCGCCATTTCGTCGTTGTTGGCGAACACGACCTGGAATTCCTCGCCGGAGCTCAGCCAGTTCGTCATGAGATCCTGCGCCTGGTCGCGGGACCATTCGGCGGTCTGCCGGTCGATGATCTCGATGAAGTTGCACATGTCCATGCCGAGCACGTCATCGACGTCCTTGGTGCGCTGGACCGCGGCCTGGTTCGACAGCATCCCCATCAGGAGATAGCCCTTCGCGCCGCCGGAGTAGCCCATGGCACGCAGCATCTTGCAGGCTTCGAAGGCGGCGAGCGTGCCGGATTCGATCTCGTTGGAGGCAACGAAGGCCTGGTTCTCGGGCAGGGTGTCGACGTTGATCGGCTGGCGGTTGACGTAGACCAGCGGAACACCGGCGGATTCGGCGGCATTGGTCATCGCCTGGGTGGCCGAGGTGTCGACCGGGTTGACGATGATCGCGTCGACGCCCGAGGCGATGAAGTTGTTGATCTGGTCGAGTTGCTTGGCGACGTCGTCGGTGGCGTCCTCGACCTGAAGGTCGACGCCGTCGAGGCCGTCGGCATATGACGTCATGCCGTTGCGCATCACGGTCAGGAAGTTGTCGTCGAAGCGCGAGATCGAGACGCCGATGGTCTGCGCCATCGCGCTGGTGGCCATCAGCATCGTCAGGCCGGTTGCGAGCAAGGTCTTCTTCATTGGTTCTTGTCCTCCCAAAGTGGTGCCGGCTCACCGTATTTGCCGCCGGATGCCCCTTGCGGGGCGGTTCCCCCCGCTCACGCGGCCTGCGCCGCGAGTTGCGAGGAAATGAAATCGAACGACTTGCGGATCGCCGCGGCGGGCTGGCTCAGCCCGTGGACTTGCGGCGAAAAGCATTCGTAGGAGACCGGCCCGTCGTAGCCGGCCTCGAAGAGCGCATGGATCTGCGCGACGTTGCCGAGGCGATCGTGCTCGTCGACGAGCACACGGTGTTCGTCCTCCATCGCGTCGAGGCCGAGCGCGGTGTCGACCACACCGGAGATATGAACGATCCCCGTCTCGGCGGGAAAGAACGGCCCGCCGCCGGCCAGCGCATGATGAAACGTGTCGTGCACGATCCTGAACACGTCGCGCGCGTCGAGCGCATCGATGGTCTCGACGAGTTCCTGCTTCGAGCGCAACGACGAGCGCGCGAACCCCAGCGGCTCGACAAGGGCGACAAGCCCCGCGTCCTCGAGCATCGGCCTGATCTCCTTCAGCGCGATGCGCAGGTTGGCGTGGCGTTCGCCGTTGCCGGTCTCGGTGCCGTCGTTGCGCGGAATGAGGCTGATGGTTTCGGCGCCGGCCGCTCCGGCGATGGCGATGAGATCGCGGACCTCACAGGCGATCGCCCCGGACCAGCTGTTGAAGGGATAGATCTGGCTCAGGCCTACGAGTCGCACGCTCTTTTCGCGCGCGAGCGCGCCGGCCCTGTCGGGCGCCACACCATCGAAGAGCGGACGATCGATGTCGTTGCGCACCTCGACGCCGACACACTCGAGCTCGACGGCCAGATCGAGCAAGGCCTCGTAGGCCAGCCCCGGCACCGTCATGTGATTGAGCGCGCGTCTCATCACATTCTCCTCCCCGACGCGGTCACGTCCGCGCCCTCCTGCGGCAAGACATGCGGCGGTCAATGACCCGAAGTCAATCGCACCCTGCGCCCTTTCCCTCACACATGACGTCTTTTCGCGCATGCTTGATGACGCTTTTCCATCATTCAGAGAATTTCGGGCAAAAAGATGCGCGGCTCGAGAAAATGCTGTTCGATGGCGGTCGCGTCGGGCTGTTCCCGCGCGCGCACGGCAAGCTCGACGATGGTCTCGCACAATTCGCGCAAGGGGGTCGAAATGACCATGCGAACGTAGCCGTCGAGCAGGGCCGCACGGCTGTCGGGCGTGATCTCGTTGACGATGAGCGCCACCTTGTCGGGCGGCCGGGTCTCGCGCAGCGCGGCAATGGCTCCCTCCATTCCGCCACCGGCGACATAGATGCCCCTGAGATCGGGATGCCGGTCGAGAAGGTTGAGGGTCGCTTCGTAGGTGAGCTGCCGGGTCTCGAGGTTGACGAGCGTCTCGAGCACGCAAAAGCCCGGCGCGGCTTCGCGCATGAAGGCCCGGAACCCCACTTCGCGCAAGTCGTGTCCGTGCCAGCGGTTGCCGCCCACGAAGATCGCGAGCTTGCCCGGCGAGGTCGTCCGCGTCAGCATCCAGGCCGCCTGACGGCCCACCTTCATGTTGTTCAAGCCAATGTAATTACGCCTTATTCCCTGCGCGAAATCATTCAGCAGCGAGAATGTCGGAACGCCGTCGTTCTTCAGATCCTGCACCACCCGGTCGAGGCTCCGGTGGTTCACCGCCAGTGCGGCGACCGCGTCCGCCCGCCGGCCCACATCGCGCAGAAGGTCGGCGAATTCCTCGGGCGACTGGGTTTGCGCGAAGCGAAGGTGCACCGTGCCCCGCAGATCGTTCCGGCCGGCGACGGCGGCCTCGATTTCCCGCTGGAATGCTCTGTAGAAGGGCTGTTTCTCCTTGAGGAGAATCATCCCGAGCCGCAGTTCCGGTATCGAGGCGTCGAGCCTGTGAGCGATGAGGCCGCGGGCGTGGTAGCCCACCCGGCCGGCGGCCTCGGATATCTTGCGCAAGGTCTCGTCGCGCACCTTCGCACGACCGTTGAGCGCACGGTCGACGGTGGCGACGCTGACCCGGGCTTCGCGGGCGACATCCCTGATCGTGGCACGGCGGGCCATGGGCCTCTCCCCGGCATCGTTTCGTCACAACTCATCATGAATGATGTGTTTTCGGCAAGGCGTCCCGCATCGATGAAGTTGAAATCGGTTGCAAACCACAGGACGGACAGCTTTCAATGTGCTGCCGACGCCAGCCGGAGCCAGGATGCCCGTCACCCTTCAGGATGTCGCCGAGCGCGCCGGAGTATCGAAATCCGCCGTATCGCGGGCCTTCACGCCCGGCGCCTCTGTCTCGGACAGGACGCGCGCGAAGGTCGAGGCGGCGGCTGCGGCACTCGGCTACCGGCCCAACGTGCTGGCGTCCAGTCTCACGACCGGGCGCACCTCGCTCATCGGTCTCATCTCCAACAATTTCACGAACCCCTATTTCCTCGAAATCTTCGACAGCTTCACCCGCGCGCTGCAACGGGCCGAATTGCGGCCCCTGCTCATCAACCTCAGCGCCGAGGAGGATGCCGCGCGGTCGCTCTCTATGCTCCAGCAATACAATGTCGACGGGGTGATCGTGGCCTCCTCGACGCTGCCGCCGGAATTCGCGGCGGTGTTTCACGACGCGGGGCTGCCGGTCGTCCATGCGTTCGGATGGTCCTCGCCCGCCCCCCAGACCGCGCTCGTCGGCATCGACAATACCGAGGCGGGCCGTCTCGCGGCACGCACGCTCCTGTCGCGCGGCTATATGCGTGTCGGATTTCTCGGCGGTCCGAAATCCGCCTCGACCACCCGGGACCGGTACGAGGGCTATGCCGGCGAACTGGCCCGGGCGGGGCTCGGCCCCGCCCTGCGCTACTGCGATGCCTATTCATATGCAGCCGGCCGGGCGGCCATGGCTGATGCCCTCGACAGCGCGGGCGAGATCGAGGCCTGGTTCTGCGGTGACGACGTCATCGCCGTCGGCGCCCTTGATGCCGTGCGCTCGGCCGGGCTGTCGGTACCGGGCGACGTGGGCCTTCTCGGCCTCAACGACATGGCCATCGCCGGCTGGGACAATGTCGGCCTGACGACCATCCGCCAGCCGCTCGAGGACATCGTGGCTGCCGCCGTGAACCTCATCCGCCGGAGCATCGACAATCCCGGTGCACCGCCGGAGATCCGAAGTCTGCCCTGCGCCCTCGTCGAACGGGCGAGCCTGCGCCCGCCCCGCTAGCGGAACATCGGCGGGCGCGCCTCTACCCAGGCACCGTCCGACTTGCCGCTTTCGGCCACGGCGAAGACGGCGGCCATGGAGCGCAGCCCGTCGTCGGCGCGCGGGTAGAGATCAGCCGCGGGGTCGATCGCCCTGCCCTCCTTCGCCGCCCCGATCGCCTCGGCGAGGTCGGCATAGATGTTCGCGAAAGCCAGCGGCATGCCCTCGGCATGGCCGATGGTCACCCGGCTCGCGCGGTCGGCCTCGGGCGAGAGGCCCGCCTCGCCGCGCTCGATGACCTGAAGCCGCTGCCCGAGCGGCATCCAGTAGAGCTGGTTCGGCTGCTCCTGCGCCCAGCGCAGCCCGCCTTTCTCGCCGAAGACCTGCAGCGAAAGCCCGTGCTGGTTGCCGAGGGCGATGGACGAGGTCCAGAGCCGGCCCACCGCGCCGCCGTCGAAGCGCATGTTCACCATCGCATCGTCTTCGAGCGCTCGGGTCTCGATGCAGGAGACCGTGTCGGCACTCAAGCGCTCGACCTCCTGACCGATGACGAAGCTCGCCATGTGCAGCGCGTGAATGCCGCAATCGGCGAATTGCGCCGATACGCCCGCCTGCGCCGGGTCGTAGCGCCAGCGCACGCGCGGGTTGTCGGCATCGCCCGCGTCGGCGTGGTGGCCATGGGCGAACTCGGCCTTGACGAGCCGGATGCGCCCGAGGTCGCCGCGCGCCACCATCGCGCGCATGTGGCGCACGAGGCTGTAGCCCGAATAGCCGTAGTTCACAGCGCAGATTTGCCCCGTCTCACGCGAAAGCCGGACGATCTCCTCGCCCTCCTCGACGGTCATCGTCATGGGCTTTTCGCAAAGCACGTGAAACCCGGCTTCGAGGAAGGCCCGGGTGATCTCGTAATGCGTGGCGTTCGGGGTCGCCACGGTGACGAGGTCGATGCGGTCGTCGCGGCCCCGCTCGCCCTCGAGCATCTCGCGCCAGTCGCCGTAGGCGCGGTCGGGGGCGAGGCCGAGGCGTGTGCCGTAGGCGCGGCCCTCGTCGGGGCGGTGGTCGAGCGCTCCGGCGGCGAAGTCGAAATACCCGTCGAGCCCGGCGCCCAGCCGGTGAGCGGGACCGATCTGGCTGCCTTCGCCGCCCCCGATCATGCCCCAGCGGAGTTTGGTCATGTTGGTCGTTTCCCTGATGGAGCGGGTCAGTCGAACCCGATGGAGGTGAGAAAGCGGCGGTTGGCGCGGGCATCGTCGAGGGGTGCGACATCGAGCGTGGGGTCGCAATCCTGCTCGACGGTGCACCAGCCGTCGAAGCCGGCGTCAAGAAGCACGTCGCGGACCCCGGCGAAATCGACGTCGCCCCGGCCGAGGTTGCAGAAGATGCCCTGCCCGCAGGCCTCGTAGAAGTCGGTGCGGCTGGCCACCACCCTCGCTTTAACCTCGGGGTCGATGTCCTTGAAATGCATGTAGGAGATACGGCCGACATGCCTTCGCATGAAGGCGACGGGGTCAAAGCCCGCGTAGGAATGGTGGCCGGTGTCGAAGCAGATCTTCAGGAGCGCGGGGTCGACCTCGTTCAGCAGCCGTTCGAGTTCCGGCTCGAAATCCATGAACCCGGCAGCGTGGGCGTGGATGCTGACCGTGAGCCCGTGCTCTTCCGCCCCCATGCGCGCGACATGGACGATCCGGTCGCGGAAGGCGCGCCATTCGCCGGGCGACATCACCTCGGCCTCGTCGGCCCGTCCGGCGGTGGCGGCGCGGCGCGGCGAGATCGAGTCGATCAGCACGAGATGCTCGGCGCCGTGCGCCACGAGCGCCCGGCAGGTTCGTTCGGCACCGTCGAGCACGTCGTCCCATTGCCCGGGGTCGTGAAACGGGCGGAACACCACGCCGCCGGTCAGCGTGAGCCCGTGTTCGGCAAGCGCCTCGCCAAGCTCAGCCGGGTCTTCGGGCATGTAGCCGACGGGCCCGAGCTCGATGCCGGTGTAGCCCGCCCCGGCGCACTCGCCGAGCACCTGCCGCCATGGCGGGTTGCGCGGATCGTCAGCGAACTCGACGCCCCAGGAACAAGGGGCATTGCCGATACGGATACTCATGCTGCGGGCTCCTTCATCTCGCTCACCTCGACCCAGCCTTGGCGCTCGGCAGACGCGAAGACCGCCTCGACGACTTCGGCCACGGCAAGCCCGTCGCGAAACGTGGGCGAGACCGGCCGGCCGGTGTCGATTGCGGTCAGGAAGTCCTTCGCCTCGATGATGATCTGGTCCTGGTAGCCGGTTCCGTGGCCCGGTCCCTGGCAGAAGGGCAGGTAGTCGGGGTGTTCGGGGCCGGTCAGGATCTTGCGGAACCCGCGCGTGGCCTCAGGCCCATCGGAGAGATAGAGCCAGACCGCGTTCTGGTCTTCCTGGTCGAAGCGGATCGCCCCCTTCGTGCCGGTGATCTCGTAGGCATAGCCCATCTTGCGCCCTGTCGCGACGCGGCTGGAATAGATGTGGCCCATCACCCCGCTTTCGAACCGGCACATGATCTGGGCGTGATCGTCGTTGTCGACGGTGCCGCCCGGCCGGTCGCGGTGCACGGTCTCGAGGTCGGCGAAGACCCTTTCGACCGGCCCCATCAGCGCGAGCGCCGCGTTGATCGGGTGTGGGGCGAGATCGCCCATGTTCCCGTTCGCGCGACCCGAGCAGCGCCAGGTTATGGGCTGGGCCGGGTTGGCGAAGAAATCCTCGGTGTGCTCGCCGCGAAACCAGGTGATGTCGCCGATGGCCCCTTCCGCCAGAAGCTGGCGAACGAATTGGGTCGCCGGGGTGCGGACGTAGTTGAACCCGATCATGTTCGTCACGTCGGCCGTCTCGGCGGCGGTCACCATGGCGCGGGCATCGGCGATTGTCTCGGCCAGCGGCTTTTCGCAGAAGACCGGCTTGCCGAGCGACAGGGCGGCCTCGGCGATGGGCCTGTGGGTGTCGGCGGGCGAGGCGATGACGACGGCGCCGACGGCGGGGTCGTCGACCAGCGCCTGCCAGTCCGGTGCCGCGCGGGCGAAGCCGAACGCCGCGCGGTAACGCTCCGCGCTTTCGGGGCTCGAGGCCGCGATCATCTCCAGACGCGGCCGCAGGGAGGTGTCGAAGACGGCGCCGACCGCGGCCATGGCGACGGAATGGGCCTTGCCCATGTAGCCGCCTCCGACAATCCCGATTCCGATTTCGGCCATGGCGCCCTCCCTTCGGCCTGCTTGTTGCAACCGGTTGCAAAACCTGTATCGTCGGCGCCAACGTGTCGCAACAGCAAATCGGGCGTGGAGAATGGCGGATCTGGGCCGACTGAAGGGCAAGGGATTTCTCGTCATCGGACGCGCCGGTCTCGACCTTTATGCCGACCCGCCAGGCACACCAGTCGAGCAAGCGAAATCCTTCTCCTCCGCCCTCGGCGGGTCCTCGGCCAACATCGCCGCCGGGCTTTGCCGGTTGGGGTGCGACGCGGCCCTTGTCACCTGCGTCTCCGACGACGCGGTCGGGCGGTTCTGCCTCAACGAACTCGACCGGTACGGCATCGACAGGCGCTTCGTCCGCGCGGTGGGCGGCGAGGCGCGCAACTCGCTCGCCGTTGTCGACACGCGGGGGGAGGAGACACAGTCTGTGATCTACCGCAACGGGGCCGCGGATTTCGCGATGAGCGACGCCGATGTCGAGCACGTGCCCTACGCGGGGTTCTCCGCCCTGGTGACCACCGGCACGGTGCTTGCCTCCGAGCCGTCGCGGTCGGCCACCTTCCGCGCTTTCGAGCTTGCACGGGCGGCGGGTCTGCCGCTCGTCTTCGACGTCGATTACCGGCCCTATTCCTGGGCCTCGCCCGCGGAGGCCTCCGACGCCTTCTCCCGCGCGGCGGCATCGTGCGACATCGTCGTCGGTAACGATGTGGAATTCGGCTTCATGGCCGGGGATGCCGCCCGGGGGCTCGACAAGGCCAGATCGCTCGCGCGGGACGGCGCGCAGATCGTCGTCTACAAGATGGGCGAACGGGGGGCGGTCACGATCACGCCAGAGGGCGAGGCGCGGACCGGCATCTTCCCCACGAAGGCCCTGAAGCCCACGGGGGCGGGCGATGCCTTCATGGCCGGTTTTCTCGCCTCTCTCGCCGGCGGCGCGCAGGTCTCGGACGCCGTGGCGCGGGGGTCCGGCGCGGCCGCCCTCGTCGTGGCGCGGGTCGGTTGCGCGCCGGCCATGCCCACGCCCCGGGACCTCGACGATTTCATGGCGCAGAACACGATGCGCCCGGCAGGATAGGAACGCCCATGCACATCCCACCCCATGACAACGCCAACAGCCCCATCGTCGATGTCGGCCATTCTCTCGTGCCGCTCAACTACTTCAACATCGTCAAGCTGAAGGCGGGCGAGACTTTCGACTACCACCTCGAACACTACGAGACCTGCGTCGTGCCGGCCACAGGAACGGTGACGGTGGACGTCGGCGGAGAGACCTTCTCAGATATCGGCAATCGCGGCGTCGACGTGTGGGACGGCGAGCCGGAGGGCGTCTACGTTCCGACCGGGCTGTCAGCGCGGATCACCGCGCGCACCGACACCGAGACCTTCATCGCGGGCGCGAAATATGGTGAGACGCTCAGCCCATTCGCCGTCCGTGCGGAGGATATCGACCTCGTCCAGTATGGCAGCGACGACACCAAGACCCATCGCAAGATCAAGCACATCCTCGGCGCGGAATACCACGACCGCGTGGGGCGCCTTCTCGTGTCGGAACTCTACACCGTGGGCGCGGGCGGCTGGTCGGGCTTTCCCTCCCACAAGCACGACACCGACCGGCGGGACGGCACCGGCGAAGACATGATCGAGACGCGCCACGACGAGACCTACAACTTCCGCTTCAGGCCCGATCACGGCTCGGGCCTGCAGATGCTCCAGCGCGTCGACAACGAACCGGGCGACGCCTACCACGTGACGAACGGCTCGACGGTGCTGATCGACAAGGGCTACCACCCCTGCTGCGTGCTGCCGGGCTACGAGATGTACTACTTCACCATTCTGGGCGGGCTCTCCCAGCGGTCGCTGAAGCAGTACTTCCAGCCGACCCACGCGGACCAGCTTCACACCATTCCCGGTATCATGGACATGGTCGCGAAGTTCAAATGACCCGGGCGAGCCTCGCGGAGGTGCTGGCGCCCGCCATGGCGGAGAATCATGCCGTGGCGGGCCTCGTCTGCCTCGGCTGGGAGGACGCCCGCGCCTACGCCGCCGCCGCCGAGGCCGAAGGCGCACCGGTGATCCTGCAGGCCGGCCCCGGTGCGCGGGCGCACATGCCGCTGGCGGTCTGGGGGGCGATGCTCGGCGAACTGGCCGACAGGGCCTCGGTGCCGGTGGTGATCCACCTCGACCACGGGGCAAGTGCAGCGGAATGCGAGGCGGCCATCGCCCACGGCTTCACCTCGGTGATGTTCGACGGCTCGCGCCTGCCGCTCGAGGACAACATCGGCCAGACCGCCGGCATCGCGCGGCTCGCCCGCGCGGCGGGGGTCTCCTGCGAAGGCGAGATCGGGTTCGTCGGCTACGCGGAAGGCGAGGCCTCATCGGGCACGGTCCCGGCGGAAGCGGCGCGCTTTGCCGAAGAGACGGGGGTCGACGCCGTGGCGGTCTCGGTGGGGAACGTCCATCTGCAACGTACCGCTGCGGGAGAGATCGACGAAGCGCGGCTCGCGGCAATCATGGCGGCGACGAACGTGCCCCTCGTCCTCCACGGCGGGTCGGGGCTGCCGCGCGACCTGCGCCGCCGGCTCGCGCGGACGACGAACGTTTGCAAGTTCAACATCGGCACCGAGTTGCGCATGGGGTTCGGCGCCGCCCTGCGGCAGACGCTCGACAGTGACGCCGATGTCTTCGACCGCATCGCGATTCTCGCGCGCACCGAAGCACCGCTCGAAGCGCTCGCCCGCGAGATCATCCGCGAGCTGCGCCACCCTGCCTAGCCGCCAACCCCGGTCGCGAAAGCCGCGAATTCATCGTCCGCGATCGCCACGCCATGCTCCGGCCCGGGGTAGGCGCCGCTTTTCACGTCGGCGATGAACTCGCCGAAGGCCGCGACACGCTCCTTCTGGAGCCGGTCGAATTCGGCGGCGAAGTCGCGATATCGCTTCGCATGGCGCGGGGCGCGGTTCACGCCGTGGCCGAGCACGTCCTCGGCAAAGAGATATTGCGCGTCTGCATGTGGACCCGCCCCCATTCCCAAAAGCAGCAGCGACGTGTTCTTCGCGATGACCTCGGCCACGCGGTCGGGCACGACCTCGAGTTCGGCGCCGAAGCAGCCCACCGCCTCCAGCCGCTTCACATGGTCCCAGACCGCGCGGGCGCTCTCGGCGGTCTTGCCCACGGCGCGGAACCCGCCCGTCCAGGTGCATTGCGAGGGGATGAGGCCCACATGAGCAACGACCGGTAGACCGTTGTCGCAAAGAAGTTTCTGGATATCGAGCGAGGCCGCGCAATAGACGCAGTCGCCGCCCGAGCGCATCGCTGCATGGCCGGCGCGCAGGTAGTCCTCGCCCGTGCAAAGCTCGCCGTAGAGCAGCCCCACCTGCACGAAGCATCGCCCTGCCGCCTCGCGCATTTCGGGCGACCAGAGCGGTGCGACGATCGACAGCATGTCGATGCCCGCCTCCGCCGCGGCCCGCGCCTCCTCGGGCGTTGCGACATGGAGCATCGTCAGCTTGTCGCCGGCGGCCTTGCGGGCGCGGAGATCGGCCACGGTGGGCCGGCCGTCAGAGAGACCCACCGTCAGACCTCCACGAAGACCCGGCCGCCTTCGACCTTCGTCTTGTAGGTAGTGAGGTTCACGCAGGCCGGCGCGCGCTTCGCTTCGCCGGTGCGGTAGTCGAAGGTCGCGTTGTGCTTGGGGCACTCGATCTCGTAATCCATCACGAGGCCGTCCTCGAGATGCACCTGCTCGTGGGTGCAGAGCCCGTCGGTGCAGAAGAACTCCCCGTCCGGGGAATGGTAGATCGCGAAGGTCCTCCCCTCGTGGTCGAAGCGGATGAGGTCTTCCTCGTCGATCTCGTCGGTCGCGCAGGCGTCGATCCAGGCCATGGCCATGTTCTCCCCATTCAGTGTCGTGTCGTCCTCGGTTATTCCGCAGCCGTGCCGAGCGCCCCGGCATGAAAGTCTTCGCGGTAGGGCTTCGCCGTGGCCGGCAGCGCGCGCAGGACGAAGTGATCCTCGTATCTCAGCTGGCGGCGCAGCGCCGGCCACATCTCGGCGAACGCTTCCGGGATCGACCGGTTCGGCTCGGGCAGGTCGTGCCGGATCATCTCGTGAAGCTCGGGCAGCCGATGGTAGGGCACCATCGGGAACATGTGGTGTTCCACATGGTAGTTCATGTTCCAGTAGATGAAGCGGCTCACCGGGTTCATGTAGACGGTGCGCGAGTTCAGCCGGTGGTCGGTGACGTTGTCGGCGAGCCCGCCGTGCTGGAGAAGGCCCGTCATGACGTGGTGCCAGGCGCCGTAGAGGCGGGGCAGCCCGACGAGCAGGAGAGGCACGACCGACCATGTCGCGAGCGCCAGCGCGATGGTCGCGGTATAGATCGCGACCCAGATCCGCGCGGTGCGGACGACCTTCGGCTGCTCGGCCTCGGGAATGAAGCTCGCCTCCTCGGGGTCGACGCGGCCAGAAGCGTTGTAGAGCATCCGCCCCCAGCCGTTCCATGCATCGACGAGGCCGAGGAAATTGGCGACGAGCCGGGCGAAATCCGGCGGCCGCATGACCGCGATCTCGGGGTCTCGGCCCACGATGACGGTATCGGTGTGGTGGCGCGCATGGCTCCAGCGCCAGGTGACGGGGTTGCGCACCATGCAGAAGCTCGCGACCTCGTAGAGCCAGTCGTTGTATCGCCGGGTCTTGAAGGCGGTGCCGTGGCCGCATTCGTGCCAGCGCGAATCCATCGCCGAGCCGTAGAGGGTGCCGTAGGCGAGCCAGAACGGCGCCGACCACCACGACGGCCAGAGCGCGATGGCGATGCCGGCGAAGACGACCATTGCGCCGAAGAGGATGATGGTGTCGCGGATCGCAGGCCCGTCGGAGCGCTTCATCAGCTCCTTCATCGTCTTTCGCGGAATATCGGTGTGATACCATTCGGCCGCCGACAATCCGGCCTCGACGGCGGCCCTCGCGTCCGGCCCGAGCAGGGAATAATCCCGCTTCGCCATGCATTCCTCCCGTAACGCAGCTTCGCTTTGCGAACACTAGGCCGCGGCGGGGCTCCGAAGAAAGTGAAGACGCACCTGAAGACATCATTTTACATCACGTTTTGCGCTGATAATGATGCGATTACATCATATACCGGAATTCACATGACAAGACGCCCGACCATTCGAGACATCGCAGATGCTGCCGGCGTCGGCGCCGCCACGGTCGATCGCGCGCTCAACGGGCGCGGCAACGTCTCCCCCCGCACCGCCGCCGCAATCGCCGAGGCGGCGCGCCGGATCGGCTACACGCTCGCAGGCTCCGCGCTTGGCGAGGGCATGGAGGAGCGGCCTGCGGTTACACTTGGCTTCGTGCTGCACAAGTCCGGCCAGACCTTCTACCGCGACTTCGCGCGCGAACTCGAACGCGCCTGCGATGGCTTTCCTTCGGCCTCGGTCACGGCGGATGTCCGGTTTTCGCCCTCGCAGGCGCCGGAGGATTTTGCAGCCTTCATCGCCGGGATCGCCGAAAGCGCGGGCGCGGTCGCGTCCACAGCGGTCAACCACGCGACACTGACGCGGCTCGCGGAAAGGTTGCGGGACGAGGGCCGGCCCGTCTTCGCTCTCCTCAACGACTTCGCCGGGCGCGCCGGGGCGGGGTATTTCGGGCTCGACAACATGAAGGCCGGCCGGATCGCGGGCTGGACGATGGCGATGGCGCTTCAGCGCCCCTGCCGGGTCGCGGTCTTCGTCGGCGGCAGCCGCTGGCATGGCCAGGCGCTGCGCGAAACCGGCTTCCGGAGCGCTCTGCGGGATCATGCGCCGCAGATCGAAGTCGCCGACACGGTGGTGAATCTAGAAACGAGACAAGTGACTTACGAGGCGACGCTCGACCTTCTTCAGCGTCACGGCGACCTCGCGGGCCTCTACGTGGCGGGCGGCGGCATGGAGGGAGCCATTGCCGCCCTGCGCGAAACGCGCCCGCCCGGAAAGGTGGCCCTCATCGTCAACGAGCTCACGCCTGAGAGCCGCGCGGCGCTGGCCGACCGCTACGCGCTGATGGTGATCGCCACACCGCTGACCGAGCTCTGCCGCGACCTGGTCGACCGGATGGTGCCGGCCGCGACGGGGATCTCCGCCCCGGCGCAGGGAGCGGTGCTCTTCGAACCGAGGATCTACCTGCCCGAGTCGGTCTGACGGGAGCGGCCGGGAGGAACGCCTCACGCGTTCCAGAGCACCTTGCCGAACTCTCCGACGTCGTAGCCGCCGTACGCCTCGGCCCGGCTGCGGAACGCGTCGGAGGCACAGAACTCCGCGAAGGCTCGCACCTGAGGCTCGAACCAGGCCCTGCGGTCGACGATGAGCGCGAAGTGCTCGCCGATGACGGGGGCGAACTCGAGCCCGTAGGTCAGCGCGACCGCCTCGAGGCCGAAGGCCGCATCCGCCTCTCCCCGGACGACCATTTCCACCGCGTCGTCTTCGGTGCGGGCGATTTCGGCGAAGTCGACCTTGCCGAGATCGAGACCGTCGCGGGCGGCGAGTTCGCGAAAAAGGCTGTCGGTGCCCGACTCGGGCTGGCGCGGAGCGAGCCTGAGGCCGGCAAGCTCGGACAGGGAGGACGGCGACGCCCCGCCGGGGCGATAGACGAGGCCACGCCGCCGGGCGGCGAAGGCGATGAGCACGGCGTTCTGGTCCCCTGCCGCCCGCGATACCGCCGGGACGTTCCAGCTTCCCGAGGTCGCGTCGTGGATATGCAGGCCGGCCGCCACGCCCTCGCCCCTCGCGAACCGTTGCAGACCATCGAGCGAGCCGTCGAAGAAGGTGGCGAGCCCGCAGCGGGACTGGCGGATCGCCCAGTCGAGCAAGGGGTCATGGCTGCCGAGAACGATCGGCGGGCGCTCCCTCTGACCGGTCGCATCTGCCGGCGCTCCGCCGGACTTCGCGCTCTCGATCCACTCGCGGATCTCTGCGGCGGGAAAGAGAAGCTTGCCGGTGGCCCGCGAACAGGGGACCGCGCCCGAGGCGGCAAGGTCGTAGATCTTGCGCTCCTTCAGTCGCAGGAGTTCAGCGAGCTCCCGGACCGTGAGGTATTCGTGATCGGGAAGAACGGTGTCTGACATGCGGCTTTCGGGTCCGGAGCGGCACGGTCGCTGCCCCGTTCAGTCTATCAATTCATCGGTGCGTTGGGAAAGAAGAGTTGCTGCCCGCCGACCTCGTAGTCCGCGATGGCCTCCTGTCCGGCCGGCGAGACCATCCAGTCGGCGAAAGTCTGTGCCGCATCGGCGTTCACGCTGGGGCATTTTTCGGGGTTCACCGGAATAATGCCGTACTGGTTGAACATGTCCTCGTCGCCCTCGACCGCAACCGCGTAATCCTGCTTGTTGGAAAAGCTGATCCAGGTCGCGCGGTCGGTCATCACGTAGGCGCCCATGCCGATGCCCGTGTTGAGCGTCGCCCCCATGCCGGAACCCGTCTCCCGATACCACTCTCCGCTCGCCGCCGTGGGGTCGACCCCGGCGTCGGACCAGAGCGACATCTCCTTCTTGTGGGTGCCCGAATCGTCGCCGCGGGAGGCGAAGAGCGCGCCCTCCCCGGCGATCTTCGACAGTGCGGCCTCGACGTCGGTCATGCCGCCGACGCCGGCGGGGTCCGCCTCGGGTCCGACGATGACGAAGTCGTTGTACATGAGGTCGGTGCGCCCGGTGCCGAACCCCGCCTCGACGAACGCCTCCTCTGAGGCCCTGGCGTGGACCAGAAGCACGTCCCCGTCGCAATTCTCGGCGTTGCGGATCGCCTGGCCGGTGCCGACGGCGACGACGTTGACCTTGATGCCGCTCTCTTCCTCGAAGATCGGCAGGAGGTGATCGTAGAGGCCCGAATTGGCCGTCGAGGTCGTCGACTGAACGATGATGGACTGCTCCTGCGCCACGGCGGCGCCGGCGATCACGAGTGCTGCGGCGCTCGCGGCGAAACTGATGCGTGTCATGTGATTTCTCTCCCAGTTTTGTTTTCTTCTTCGGGTGTCAGACGACGATGCGCCCGCCGAGGTAGTCCCGTGCAGCCGGGCTGCGGGGGTCAGTGAAAAACTGGCTCGCGGGGCTGTGCTCGGCGACGCGGCCCCGGTGCAGGAACACGACATCGTCGGCCATCCGGCGCGCCTGGCCGACATCGTGGGTGACGAAGACGATCTTCACGCCGCGCCCGCGCGCGGCATCGACGATGCCCTCGATGGCGAGCACCGAGGCGGGGTCGAGGCTCGCGGTCGGTTCGTCGAGCAACAGGACCTCGGGATCGGTGGCGAGCGCCCGGGCGAGGGCGAGCCTCTGTGCCTCGCCGCCCGACAGGAGCCGGGCGGGCTGGCCGGCCTTGTGGGAAAGCCCAACATGGTCGAGAAGCGCGTCGCGCCGCCGCCGCGCGAGGCCCCGGGAGCGCAGAACGAAATCGAGGTTCGCCGCCACCGAGCGGCGCAGGAGGACCGGCTTCTGGAACACAAGAGCCTGGCGCCGCGTGACGTCCGCCGGAGCCTTGCCGGCCCAGTCGATCCGTCCCCCGCTGGGCGCGACAAGGCCGTGGAGCAGCTTCAGAAAAAGGCTCTTGCCCGCGCCGTTGGGGCCCATGACCATGGTGCAGCCCGGAGACCCCAGCTCGAGGTTCACGCCGTCGAGCACGACAGCCTCGCCGAAACGCAGCGAGAGGTCGCTCACGCGGAGCGGCAGCATCTTCGGCCGCGGTCCGGTGCGCGCCGGTGCATCGAAGCCTGTGGCGACAGCGTCAAACATGGGCCTGCCGCGTCGCCGTGAGGCGCAGGGTATGCACGGCTGCGTTCACCCCGAGCGAAATGACGAGGAGAACGATGCCGAGGGCGAGCGCCAGCGCGAGGTCGCCCTTCGAGGTCTCGAGCGCGATGGCGGTGGTCATGACCCGGGTCAGATGGTCGATGTTGCCGCCGACGATGATGACCGCGCCCACCTCGGCGACCGCGCGGCCGAAGCCCGCGAGACCGACCGTGAGAAGCGAGTAACGCGCATCCCACAAAAGCGCCTCGACGGTCTGCCACCGGCTGAGGCAGAGCGAGCGGAACTGCTCGGAATATTCGCCGTGAAGGTCTTCGAGCACCTGCCGCGAGAGGGCCGCGACGATCGGGGCGATGAGGATGGTCTGCGCGATGATCATCGCCGTGGGCGTGTAGAGCAGACCGAGAAAGC
>CAZPPH010000008.1:0-37212 GCA_964588375.1 uncultured Rhodobacterales bacterium
ACGGGCTTCGGCGACATCACGATGACGACGCCGGCAGGAAAGCTCTTGTCCGTGTTCATAATGGTCGTCGGCGTTGCGCTCTTCGTGCAACTCGCGCGCGCCATCTTCCAGCCCTCCAAGATCAAGTATAAGTGTCCCGAATGCGGCCTGAACCGGCATGAACCCGACGCGATTCACTGCAAGCATTGCGGAGAGACGCTGAAGATCGAGACCGAGGGCGGCACCGGGACGTGAGTACGCAAGTCGGCACCACACGCTCGAGCCGATCCGGATCACTGGCCGAATGGTCGCTCCCCCGATAGCTTTCGCGCCGGGGCGCAAAAGAGGTTGGGGTGCATGTCAAAGGAAGCCGATCTCGACCGCGAAGAGCAAAAGCAGGTCGACGAATTCGAGAAGGTTCGCTCGTCGGTCATCTTCGAGGCGATCCGCCGCGAGGGCGATCACGAATTGTCGCGGCCGGCCAGCGCGCTCTGGTGGTCGGGTGTCGCGGCCGGGCTGGCGATCAGCACGTCGGTGCTGTGCAAGGGGTTTCTCGCGTCGATCCTGCCGGAGGAGGACTGGGCGGCGGGCATTTCGAACCTCGGCTACACGGTGGGCTTCCTGATCGTGATCCTGGGGCGGATGCAGCTTTTCACCGAGAACACGATCACGCCGATCCTGCCGCTGTTCCTGTCGCCGACGCGCGCGAATTTCTCCCAGACCGCGCGGCTCTGGGGCATCGTGTTCGCTGCGAACCTCGTGGGCTGCCTCGCGGCGGCGCTGGTGCTCGTCCACGGCCAGATCCTGCCGGAGGTCCGGTTCGAGGGCATCGTATCGATCTCGCGCCATTACGCCGAGGCGACCGCGTTCCAGCATTTCGCGTGGGGCATTCCGGCGGGTTTCCTGATCGCCGCTCTGGTCTGGATCCTGCCGCGCATGGAGAGCGCCGGGGAGGTTCTGATGATCGTGATCGTGACCTACATGATCGGGCTCGGGGGCATGTCGCACGTGGTGGCCGGCTCGACCGAGCTGTTCATCCTTGTCGCGCTGGGCGAACTCGGGGTCGGCCCCGCGGTCTTCGGCGGCATTCTGCCCGCCCTGGCCGGCAACGTTCTGGGGGGCACCGGCATCTTCGCGGCGCTGACCTACGCGCAGGTGCGCGAGGAGATCTGAGGCGCGCCGCTCAGTCCGCCTGCACCTCGTCGAGCCCCCGGGCCAACAGCGCGCCGAGGGCCGCGATGAGAGCGAAGCCCAGCAGGACCGGCGCCGGGCCGAACCGGTCCGCCGCCAGACCGAACAGCCCGCCCGCGAGCAGCGCGAGGCCGATCAGGGTATTCGACAGCGCCGTGTAGCGGGCGCGAAACGCGTCTTCGGCCATGTCGGTCAGATGCAGCTTGCGCCCCGCGCGCACACCTTCGTAGGCGATTTGCGCGGCGAAGATCGCTGCGGCCGCGCCGAGCGACCCGCCGAGGCCACCGAACCCGAGGCCGACGGCGCCGACCACCGCCAGCACCGCCGCCCCGAACGCTCCGGCCGCCATCAGCGTCTGCCTGCTGGAGTGGTCGGACAGCCGCCCCCATACATAGGAGGACAGCACCGAGGCGGCGGTCGAGGCCATGACCAGCGGCCCGAGATCATCGAGCGCCGTCCGGCCGGAAGCTGTCGACAGCATGACGATGAAGGGCGGCGCGAGAGCGGTGACCGCGAGCGCGGCGCGCGAAGCGACGAAGAGCCGGAGTTGTCCGTCGGTCACCATCGGCTCGACAAGCGCCGCAAGCGACCCGTCGTCATCGTCGTCCCCGGTGTCCGCACAGGGTTCGCGCAGGGTCATGAAGACCACGGAGGACAGCAGGAATGCGGCCCCGGCAATGGCGATGATCGCGGCGAGCGGGGCTACGGCGACATCGAACAGCCCCGAGGCCATGAGGAGGCCCACGCCGAAGGCCGAGGCCGCGGCGACCGAGGCCGCAAGTCCCGTGATCGCGCCGCGTCGCCGCTTGGAGATGGTGCGCGCGAGCGCGTCCTTGTAGCTGACCGACGAGGCCGAGCGCGCCACGGCCAGCACCGCGAGGCAGGCCACGATCGCGACACCCGCCGCGGCGCCTGACATCAGGAGCGCCGCCGCCGCGATGCCCAGTGCGGCCAGCCCCTGCACCGCGCTGCCCGCGGCCCAGAACCGCTTGCGCTGCGGGCTCGCTTCCACCCGCCGGGCGAGTGCGAGCTGGGGCAGGAGCGCACCGGCCTCGCGCACCGGAACCAGGAGGCCGATCATCGCGCCCGGTGCGGACAGCGCCGTCAGGAGCCAGGACAACACGAGCTTTGGGTCGATCAGCGCGTCCGCCGTCTTGGTGAGGGTCAGCGAAACCACGTGGATCGCGCCGTTGCGTGCCTCGCCGGGCCGCATCCTGCCCGCACCCGTTCCGGTGATCGTGGCGAAGGTCGAGTCGACGGGATCGCTCATCGCGGCTCGAATTTCGCGACGGGGATCTTCAGGTAGCTGTGCCCGTCGCTTTCCGCTTCGGGCAGGCGTCCCCCGCGGATATTGACCTGAAGGGCCGCCAGCATCCGGGCGGGCAGGGGCAGGGTGGCATCGCGGGCGCTGCGCGTGGCAATGAATTCGGCCTTGTCGATGCCGTCCTTCACATGCCGGTTGCGCAGGCGGTGTTCGGCCACCGTCGCCATGTACTCGGGGGCAGTTCCGTCGGCGGGGTAGTCGTGGCCGACATAGAGCCGCGTCTCACCCGGAAGATCGAGTAACGCGCGCAGGGAGTTCCAGAGATCCTCCGTGCTGCCTCCCGGAAAATCGGCCCTGCTGGTGCCGCTTTCGGGCATCATGAACGTGTCGTGGACGAACGCCGCATCCCCCGCCACATAGGTGATCGATGCGAGCGTGTGACCGGGTGAGAACATCACCCGAACGGGGATTTCGCCGACCATGAATTCATCACCCTCCGCAAACAGGCGGTCCCATTGCGAGCCGTCCGTCGAAAACTCGTCGCCGAGATTGTAGAGACCCTTCCAGAGCTTCTGCACATCGGTCACCTTTTCGCCGATTCCGGTCGGCGCGCCGAGTTCCTTCGCCAGGTAGGGGGCCGCGCTGAAATGATCGGCGTGGGGATGCGTGTCCAGCACCCACGCCACGTCGAGGTTTTCGGAGCGGATGTAGTCCAGAATTTCATCGGCGCTTTCGGTCGTCACCGCGCCGGCCTCCGGGTAGAAATTCCAGACCGGGTCGACGACTGCGGCCTGTCTCGTTTCCGGACAGTGGAAGACATATTGCAGGCTGCCGGTGGGACGGTCGAAAAAGGCTCGAATGATGGGGGACATGCGTCTCTCCTGATCTAATGGAGTCGATGCGCGAGAACGGGCATCCTGAAGGCCGGCATCGCCGCGAAGGCCAGCGCCACTCTCGCCGCCGCCGATCCGCCGTCTGCCTTAACGAGCGTCCCGGAAAACAGTTCCGGCAGCCGCCCGCCCTGACCGGCGCCCCTTTTGGTGAAGGCAGGGTCCGTCAGAACCCGGGAGACGGCAGCGCCCGCGCCACGCCCGCATCCTGCAAGTCGCCGGGACGGGTCGCAGGCCGCTCTGGCATGCGCTCAGATCGCCGGACCGTTCTCGTCTGCCGCCATTCGCGCCGGCGCGGCGCCTTTTCGCGGTTGCCGCGCGCCGAAGCGCTCGCCAGGGCCGTTGCGGGTTTCGCGGAGGCTGGAGTGAATGACCTCACGCGCCGTCGTCACTTGAAGCGGGCCATCGCGCTGTCGAAAGCGCCCGAAATGTTGTCCCAGGCCTTGTCGAACCCGGCTTTCATGTCGCGCCAGGCATCGTCGCTGGCCTCGCGCAACTTCTTCAGCTGCGCCTCGGCCTCGTCGCGCTGCGCGCGCATCTCGTCGAGCCGCTTCTGGTACTCGATCCTGGCGTCGGCCCCGACCTCCTCCGCGCGCGCCTTCATCCTGTCGATATCGGCGTTCCACTGGTCGATCTTCGCCTTGGTCTTTTCGATATACTGATCTCGTTCGGTCATCGAAGTGGTTCCTCGTTGTCTGGACGCCTTGCAGATTGGTCACAAGCGATATGCTAGCCATTTGCCTGCTTCAAGAATAGCAGGCAGGGTGAACGGCGAAAGCGAAACCCGGTACGAGGAGGCCCCAATGACGTCCGAGACACAAGACCTCACCCTTCCAGTCGTCGAACTCGCCCGCGCGAACGACGAGTTCCGCAAGGTTCTCTGGACCGGTGACAAGACGCAGCTCGTGCTGATGGCCATACCCGAAGGCGGCGAGATCGGTGGTGAGGTGCACGAGGGCCATGACCAGCTTCTGTATTTCGTCGGAGGGACAGGCGTTGCGAAAATCGGTGAGGCCGAATGCGAGGTGAGCGACGGGGATGTCAGCATCGTCCCCTCGGGCACCTTCCACAACTTCCGCAATACCGGTTCGGGGATGCTGAAGCTCTTCACCACCTACAGCCCGCCCGAGCACGCGGCCGGGACCGAGCACGCGACGAAGGCCGAGGCCGACGCGGACGAATGAGCGAGGCAGGTCGGCGTCTGTTCCGGCGGCATTGCGTCGGGCGCCGGGCGGTCGGGGCTTCCGGGCCTGCAGGCGGTCGGTGATGACACGCCGGTCCGACCCATTCACCGTGCATCGCAAGTGGTCCATGGCGCCATGATCTCGCGATACGCCTGGTATCTGCGCGAGACCCTCAAGCAGGTCTGGGTGCGGGTTGTCAGCTTTGCCGTCCTTGCGCTTCTGGCGGCCGGGCTCGCCCGCATCCTGTCACGGTATCTGCCGGAGAAGCTCGCGCTGCAAACCGGCTCGGAGGCCGTTTCGCAGCTTCTCAACATCCTGACCTCCTCCATGCTGGCGGTGACGACCTTCTCGCTTTCCATCGCCGTGTCGGCCTTCGCCGCCGCCGCGGGCTCCGCGACCCCGCGCGCCACCGTCCTTCTGCAGCAGGACCGGACGACACAGAACGTGCTGGCCACGTTCCTCGGCGCCTTCCTGTTCGGTCTCGTCGGTCTCATCGCGCTTCATGCCGAGTTCTACGACGCTTCGGGCAAGGTCGTCGTGTTCCTGTTCACCATCGTGGTGATCGGGTTCGTGGTCGTGACCCTCATCCGGTGGATCGATCACCTGATGCAGTTCGGGCGGATGGGTGACACGCTCGACCGTGTCGAGCGGGCGGCCTCGGACGCGCTCGTCCAGCGGCTGGAAAACCCGTTTCTGGGCGGAAGGCGTCAACTCGACGTCCCGCGGGAGCGGTGTTCGGTCGTCCTGGCGAGCGACACCGGCAATATTCAGCACATCGACATGCAGGCGTTGCAGGACTGTGCAGACAGTCTCGATGCGCGGATCTTCCTGCACAGGCTGCCCGGAAGCTTTGTCGCGCCGGGTGTGCCGCTCATGTCCGTCTCCGCCATGCCGCTCGATGACGAGCCGGTGGCCGCGCTTCGCCGTGCCCTGACCATCGGCGTGCGCCGCAGCTTCGAGGACGATCCGCGGTTCGGTCTGATCGTCCTGACGGAAATCGCTTCGCGCGCCCTGTCTCCGGCGGTCAACGATCCCGGCACGGCGATCGACATCGTGGGCCGTCATGTGCGGATCCTTTCGCAATGGCGCGAGCGTGAGGACGCCGACGTGAGGTTCGACCGGGTCTACGTCCCCCCGATCTCCGTGCAGGACGCTGTCGAGGATGCCTTTCGCCCGATCGCGCGCGATGGCGCCGGCCTTTCGGAGGTCCAGATCAGACTGCAGAAGGCGCTGAACGCGCTGTTCGAAGGCGCGCCGGACATCTTCGGGCCCGCCTGTGCGGCGATGTCGCGCGAGGCGATCGAACGGGCGGAAGCCGCGCCGCTCCGGCCGTCGGAACTTTCCGTGCTCCGGTCGGCCGCGCCCGGTCGCGGGTGAATTCGTCCCGTCGGCAATCGGCCCCATCTTGTTGGGACGCCCGCCGGCATCGATGAAAAGGGTGGCATCGACGGCACCGCGCGCCGCACATGGCGAGAACGGACCCGAAGGAGGCCAACATGCCGCATGACCACGGCCACGCCCATGTCGACCCCGCCTCCGGCGACCGCCGCGTCGCCATCGCGATCTGGGCGAACGCGCTTCTGACCGTCGCACAGATCGTCGGCGGGATCCTGTCGGGCAGCCTCGCGCTGATCGCGGACGCGCTGCACAACTTTTCGGACATGGCGTCGCTCGTCATCGCCTTCGCGGCGCGCAAGATCGCGCGGCGTCCGGCCGATGCGCGCATGACCTTCGGCTACGGCCGCATCGAAATCGTCGCCGCGCTGATCAACTACACGACGCTTATCCTCGTCGGTGTCTATCTGATCTACGAAGGCGGTATGCGGATGATCGATCCTCCCGAAGTTCAGGGCTGGACAGTGGTGGTGCTTGGCTCTGTCGCCCTCGCGGTGGATACGCTGACGGCGCTGCTCACGTACTCGATGCAGAAAAGCAGTGTGAATATCCGGGCCCTCTTCCTGCACAACCTGTCGGACGCGCTGGCCTCGGTCGCCGTGATCGCCGGCGGGTCGCTCATCATCCTTTATGACATGCGCTGGGTCGATCCGGCGATCACCATCGGCATCGCGCTCTACATTCTCTATCTGGCGATCACCGAAATCGGCGGCCCGGTGAGGACGCTGATGCTCGGCAGCCCCCCCGACATAGACGGTCAAAGCGTCATCGAGGCGATCCGGAACGTCGAGGACGTCCGCGATGTTCATCACGTGCATCTGTGGCAGATGCAGGAGCACGAGGCGGCGCTCGATTGTCACGTGGTCGTCACCATGGAAAGCTGGTCGAGGATCGAAGCGATCAAGAGCGAGATCAAGTCGCTCCTGAACGACAGCTTCGGCATCACCCACTCCAGCCTCGAATTCGAGGACGAGGAGCATGCGCACCGGAAAGCCGACCTCTACGGCCACGGCGCGTCGTCTTCGGCGAGGGAGACGGACGACAGTCACGGAAATCCTCGGTGAGCGCTCAACCTCTCCGAAACGGCTCCCCCGCTCACGAGCGGTCGCGCCGCCCGGTTTGCAAGGCGGTCATGCTGGACGGGCGGCAGGTCTTCAGCAAACCCGGGCAGGTCCGACCTCGCCGATCCGCTCCGTGAGCGCGAACCGGATCGAGCAGGTCAGCCCTTGGGGCTCGAACGCGAGCCTTGTCGTCGCCTTGAGTTCGTAGGCGAGGGCCTGTGTCAGGATTTCGGTCCCGAACCCGTCGCGTCCGGCCGGGTCCGGCGAGGTGTCTGCGGTCTCGTTCCAGGTAAAGGTCAGGGTCTTTTTCGGATCGTCGCACATGACGGTCCAGGCGACATCGAGCCGGCCTGCGGCATCGCCCAGAACGCCGTGCTCGACCGAGTTGACGGCGAGTTCATGGATTGCCAGCGCGAACATCTGTCCCGCCCTCGGCTTGAAATAGACCGGTGGACCGGACAGGCGGACATCCTCGCCTTCCTCCGCCGCGTAGTGGCTCAACTCATCGGTCAGCGCCCTGCGAAGCTCTATGTTCCCGCGCAGGTCGGCGGTCGTCTGCGCTCGCATGACCGCGTCGAGCCGGTCCTCGAGATGCGCGACATAATCGTCGAGATCTCGCCTTGTCCGGGCGGACTTCCGAATGATGCTTCGCATCAGCGCGGTGGTGCTGTGCAGCCGGTGACGCAATTCACCGGGCGCATCCCGCATGTCGAGAAGGCGGCGCAACCGCACGTTGTCCGCCTCGAGTTCGGCAACTCGCCTTGCGTCATCGGTTTCCGACATGACCGCTCCGTGATCCCCCGCGCCGGCGCCGGGCCGCGCAGTCCCCGATCCTACCAGCCGCCGGAAAGCAAGTGTAGGCTTCCGGTCGACGTCGTGGACCGTTCCAGCCTTCAGGCTCGCGCCAAAGAGGTTGGTTGCGGCGCATTCTTGCGACTTCCGGCATGGCGGGCGTCGATTTTCGTCCGCCAGCGGACTGCGTCCGCTTCGACGACAACGGGAGGTGCCGGGACGACAGGCTCCGGTTCGAGACCCGCGACAAGGTCAGCTCGCGGCGGCTCTGCGCTGCGGCGCGCGGCCGTCGCAGGCCGTGACGAATTCGGGAGCGGCGGCGGACACGATCTGTCCCCGCAATGCCTCGGGGTCGATCTGGGCGATTTCGGCGAGTGCGTCGAGCTTGTGGATCACGATATCCATTCGATTGGTGCGTTCGACGATCCCGTCGATCTCGAGCCGCCGCAGGGTCCGGCACACATGAACCGAAGACAGCCCGCAGAAATCGCCCAGCAGCGGCTGGTTCAGCGGAATCGGGTATGCGCGGCGCTCCCTCAGCCCCGCATCGCTCGATCGCAGACACAATTCGCAGAGCGCGTAGGCGATGCGGTTTTCCGCGCTGCCCTTGCCCAGCCGAAGCATCCGCTCGAACATGCGGGCCATGATCGCCTCTCTCTCGCCGAGAAGGGCCCGGCGAAGACCGGGGTCGAGGCTGAGCATCCGAAGCCAGCTTTCGCGCGGCAGCGGGGCGAAGACTGTCCGGGTCAGGAATTCGATTTCCACCGCGCTCTTGTCGGACCCGGACGAAGCCGGATCGAGCATTCCGCCGTCGAGCACGATGTCGACGACCTGTCTCTGACCGTCGGCCAGGGACTTCGATGCCGCCAGCCAGCCCGAAATGACGAAATAGACCTCGCTGCAGGTGTCGCCCTCCAGTTTCTCGATGGTGCCAGCGGGCCGCTCCAGCCTGTGGGCCTCGACGAAATCGCTCAAGGCGGCGGAACCCGGCGCTCCGTTCAGGATGCCTATCGGCAGAGATTCTGCCGACATTTCGCGGAAAGATGTATCCAAGGCAAAGATCCCCCGTTCGCAACGCAACGAAAACGGACCTGCAGTAGTTCCTCCCCAAGAAGACCCGCGACAAAGGCGGCATCCCGCCGTTGATCCGTCCCTCAACGCGGTGGGCGGTATTGGAGGTCGGGCCGGAAACAGATCGCGGCAACCGCCTGTGAGGGCGACTTTCTGGTGGATAAGATGAACTTTCCGTCCGCGTCGGGTTGTTTCAAGGGCAAGCTCTTATAGGATTCCGTTCCGCGCTGTTGGGATGCATGGTGAATACGATTGAGGAAGAATCGTCGCGCAGGGCGACGCAGGCTCGGGAGGAAAGCATAGAGCTGCCCGCGGTCATCCGGACCATGCCGCAGCCGCTCTTGATCCTCGACGGCTCTCTCTCGGTACTGCATGCAAACGGGCCCTTCTGCGAGACGTTCAAGGTGGACCCCGGGGAGACCGAGGGACAAAAGCTGTCCGACCTCGGAAACGGTCAGTGGAACATTCCGGGACTGACAGCGCTGCTCGAAGACACCCTGGAGAATGGCCGCGACCTCAGGGAGTTCCGTGTCGAACACGAGTTTCCGGAAGTCGGCTTCCGGGTCATGGCCCTCAACGCCTGCCGATTGGAGGCCGATGGAGCCGAAGGCCGGATCCTCGTGGCGATCGAGGATATCACCCTGCAGGAGCGGGCCCTCTGGCAGCTCGAGGCCCAGAAGGAATATGCCGAAAAGATCGTCGATGCGTCCCGGGACGCGCTTTTGATCCTCGGGTGGGATCTCAAGGTGAAGGCCGCCAATGAGACCTTCTACGAGAGTTTTCAGGTCGATCCGGCTGAGACCGAGGGCCGCATGGTCTACGAGCTCGGAAACGGGCAGTGGAACATCCCGAAGCTGCGCGAACTGCTCGAGAACGTGCTTCCCGAGAACAATGCCTTCGATGATTTCGAGGTAGAGCACGACTTCGAGGACCTCGGGCGCCGGATCATGGTGCTGAACGCCCGCAGGATCGACCACCTTCAGCTCATTCTCCTGGCGATAGAGGATCAGACCGAAAAGCGGGGCACAGCAGCACGCCTGCGCATGAGCGCGGAACGGCTGCGCAGGGCCGTCGAGGTCGGCAATCTGGGTCTCTGGGACTGGGATTTGCGGAGCGGCGGTTTTCACTGGTCGGACGAAACCTACCCGATGATGGGATACGCAGTCGGCGAGGTGGAGCCCAGCTACGAAGTCTGGGCGGCGCGGCTGCATCCCGATGACCGGGCCGAGGCCGAGGCGAGGGTGAGAGACACCATGCAGAGCAGCGGCGGTTACGAGCACGAGTATCGCGTCGTGCATCCCGACGGCTCGACCCGCTGGCTCCACGCGCGCGGGCGCTTCTTCTCCGACGAGGCGGGCGAACCTCTTCGCACCCTCGGAGCGATGATCGACACGACAGAGCGGCGCGAGATGGAAGAGCGCAACAAGGTTCTCATCTCGGAATTGCAGCATCGCACGATGAACCTGCTCGCGGTCGTACAGTCGCTTGTCCGGAAGACGATGCGCGGCAGTTCGGACATCGCCGAGTTCCACGACCGGTTCGACGCACGGCTTCATTCACTCGCACGGGTCCAAATGCTGTTGTCGCGGCTCGACGAGAATGACCGTGTCGCGTTCGACGACGTGCTCGACGCGGAGCTCAGGGCCGTGGGAGCCAGGTCCGAGCAGCTGACGCTGGACGGTCCTTCCGGGGTTTCCCTGCGCTCATCCTCCGTTCAGACATTTGCCATGGCCCTGCACGAGCTTGCGACCAATGCCGTGAAATACGGCGCGCTCGCCCAGCCGTCCGGCCACCTGACCGTCACCTGGAGATACGAGCCACCGGAGCCGGGCGGCGAGCCCTTGCTGCACGTGGATTGGCGCGAAAGCGGCGTGGTCATGCCGCGCGATGCCGCCACGCCGAGCGGCACGGGCCAGGGCCGCGAACTGATCGAACGCGCGCTGCCCCATCAGCTGAACGCGGATATATCCTACGAACTCGGTCCCGACGGTGTGCATTGCACGATCTCCATGCCCGTCTCGAAGCGGACAGCTCGGGAGTGAGAGACCCTGTCCTGAAAGACCGTCGCATTCTCGTCGTCGAGGACGAATACCTGATTGCCGACCTGCTGGCGTCGGATCTGGCGGATGCCGGGGCGATCGTGCTGGGGCCGGTGGGCAGCCTCGGCGATGCCTTCGAGCTGATCGGGGAGGGGGCCCTGATCGACGCTGCGGTCCTCGACGTCAATCTCGGCGGCGAGTTGGTCTACCCCGCCGCCGACAAGCTCGTCGAAAGCGCTGTCCCGTTCGTGTTCACCACCGGATACGACCCGCTGAGTATCCCGCCCCGGTTCGCGGGCATCAGGTGTTGCGAGAAGTCGGCCAGCTCCAGCGGCGTGCCGACAGCCGTTGCCGGCGCGATCGAAGGGGCGTGTCGTTCCTGAGCTGGCCGCCGTCCTAACTTGTGTCAATGCGCATGAGCCGCGCTGCGGTTACGAGAAGGGGCCCCGGCCGCGCAGGAGACCCGGGAAACGGTGAACCTGCCCGGCGCGGGGGACAAGGAGCGATGTCATGAATGAAATTCAGCAGGATCCCGACCCGGACGAGACGCCCGAGGGGCCGGATCCCGTGCCGCCGGAGAGACCCGTGGACCCTCCGCGCGAGACACCGCCGGAACCGGACGAAACGCCTCGGGAGCCCGAAGAGACACCGCCCGGCGCGCCGGGTGAGGTTCCGCAACCGCCCGGAGAGGTGCCCTCGACACCGCCGGAAGAGGTCTGAGGGTCCGCGTTCGCCCGATGTCCCGGACGGGGCGCGCCGATGCCGGGCTTCGGCATGGGTCGAGACGTCGTGGGCGCAGCATTCGCGATGCCCCGCGGCAATCCGTTCGGACCGGAATGGATGAAGGGAGACCCGTTTCGCCCGACCGTCCCTTGTTCCGCGTGACGGCAGGTCCGCCGTTGACGAAGGTTAATGCGGCTTTGCGGCAGTTACTCCAGACGGGGAAGCGCTGAAACCATTGCGAAAAGAGACGCGGATGCTTGTTCTGACCAGTCCCGACTTCGACCCGGGTGAAACCATTCCCGTCCGGTTCACATGCGACGGCGAAAACGTTTCGCCGGCCTTCCGGTGGTCCAACCTTCCCGAAGGCACCGAGGAATTGCTCATCGAGATGGATACGCCCGACACGCCGATCGGCGTGTTCCGCCACTGGGCAGCCTGGGGCATGCCGCTCGAGGCCGGGTTTCTGCGATCGGGATTCGGCGCGGCGACGCTCGAGCCGGGATTCCGGCAGGCGATCAACGACAAGGGCGAACCGGGCTATTCCGGTCCCTGTCCGCCCGCGGGAGAACCGCCGCGCAGCTATCACTTCCGTCTGAGTGCGCTCAACGAGAAGATCACCGCGGCGGCGCCCGGTGCGACCTGCGAGGAAATCGTCGCGCTCGCCCAGCCCAAGATGATCGAGTTCATCGAACTGGTGGGGTTCTACGGCCGCTGATGCGGCTCCGGGGCGACATCGCGAAACCGGTTCCGGGGAGGGTATCCGAAGCGTCGACACCGGCTTGGCGCGCGCACCGTGGGGGGTCTCAAGGCAAGGCGGCGCCTTCTCAGCCTTCGCCATCGCTGGCGACGAACGCGAACCGGCGGCCGCCGCTCGCGAAGAGAGGGCGCGAACGGACACTCTGCCGGCAGTGCCCGGGCAGATGCCTTTCAGGTCCATCTCGTCGGGTGCGTTGCGGCGCCAAGCCCTCAGGATCCCCGGGGAAAGCCCTCGGTGTCCGGTTTCAGATACACGTCGAGTTCGGCCATCACGTGGTCGAGCAGACCGGCGGCGACTTCCCGCCCGGCGCTGTCCTCGGCGAAAAACTCGTGACGCTCCCGGTGCCGGCCGACGCGCGCGGCCAGTTCCTCGTCGGCCCCGCCGCGAAAGATATCGAAGCGCGGGTCGCCGTCCTCTTCCGACCAGGCGTAGCGGGTGGCCCAGCCATGCTGGATGACATGGGCGCCGTAGCTTTCCAGCCGTCTCTGATCGGCCGGGCCGATGGGGTTGTCGGCAAGTCTGAATATTTCGTCGGACACGCGGGTTCTCCTCGGTCGGGACCATGTTCGTGCGAGTGTTGCACCCGCAGCGCCAGTGCAACCTTAATCCAGATCAGATGTGAACCAAGGCCCGGGAGACCATGGCGGGAGCGGCATCAGGCCGACCGACGACCCCTGATGCGCCGAAGGGCCGCCAAGTCCCGCCGCATATGCTCACCGATCTCGGGAAACCGCATTCCCGCCGCGGGATGATAGGTGGCCATCACCGTCCGCCCGTTTCGGCGGGTCGTCTGGCCGTGCACGTCGCGCAAGGGCGCACGCTCCTTGAGCAATTGTCGCACGGGCGTACGGCCGAACAGAATGATCAGGTCCGGGTCGATGACCTCGATCTGTGACAGAAGCCAGGCCTCGCGGCATGTTTCCAGTTCGTCGGCCCTCGGGCGTCGGTTGCCGGGCGGTCTGCACTTCACGCTGCTGGTCAGAAATATCGTGCCTCTGGAGAGGCCCTCCGTCTCCAGGAGTTCGTCGAGAAAGTCGCCCGCAGCCCCGCAGAAGGGCTTTCCGCTCGCATCCTCGCTTGCCCCCGGCGCCTCGCCGATGACCATGATCCGGGCGTCCGACGGGCCCTCTCCGGGTACCGCGTGCCGACGCGCGGTCCCGAGCCGGCACTTCCGGCAGCGTTCGATGCCATGACGCAGCGCGCCGAGTTGCCGCTCAGCGGAGGACACGGGCCATCCCGTCATGAGCGATCGAGGCAGTGACATCGCGCGCCTTCGCCCATTTGTTCAGGCGCGCCCGGATCGAGCGCTCGTCGCCCTCCACGACCTCGGTTCCGGCGGACCGGATGCCGGGACATGCGCCCCTTCCTGTCTCGCCGGACGGCTCACCCATCGGCGCCGCCCTGACAGTTCGCGCAGAACCACGCCGTGCGCCCGCCGATCTTGTCATGCGAGAGGTCTTCGCCGCAGCGCGGGCAGGTCTCGCCCTCCTCGCGATGCCGGGCGAGCCAGTTATGTGGCAGTGCCTCGCCGGCGCGGAGCTTCTTGATCGCCATTTCGAGAACATCGCCCATCGCGTCGTGCAGGCTTTCAAGCTGCGCCTCGCCAAGTTCCGGGGCTTTCACATCCGGCCGGATGCGCGCGCGAAAGAGAATCTCGTCTGAATAGACGTTGCCGATACCGGCGAGCTTCGACTGATTCATCAGGGCCGATTTCACCTGGCCGCGCGAGCCGCCGACGATCTGCCGGAAATCGTCTCTGTCCAATGTCAGGGCATCCGGCCCGATCTCGTTTTCTTGCAGGTAGGTGTCGACGTCCTCGGTCGGTTCGATCCAGCCGAACTTGCGCTGGTTGTCGAAGGCGAGACGTTCGTCGTCGTCGAAGGTGAAAACGACCCTCGCATGGTCCGGAAGCGCATCTCCCCCGGCGACCAGCGCCAGATCCCCGGTCATGCCGAAGTGCATGGCCAGCCACGGGCCTCCGGCAACATGGGCGAAAAGCACCTTGCCGTGGCGGGTGATGTCGGAAAAATCCTGGCCGACAACGGTTTCGCGCAGCGTCCTGGCCGAGATCTGGCGAAGAACCGCGTCGTCCACGACATCGACATCGCCGATCCTGCGCCCCGTCGCGCGCGAGGCGACCCGCGCTCGAATGGCTTCGATATCGGGCAGTTCCGGCATCGCGTTTCCCTTTGCCCATCATCGAACAGGATCGAGGCTCTTGCCGCTCTGGTCGTTGACGGGTGTTAAGGCCCACGCTGACATTCGATGTCGCGACCGGGACCGACGCCGGAATCTTCCCGAAGCAGCGGCTGTTTTCGACAGGCTCCGAACCCTGACCTGCCAATCCTCCGGACGTGATCGGGCCGGTCGCCGCATCACCCGCCGCGAGGGCCTTGACCGATGATAATGCCCCGCCGACCAAAACGCGCATCGTCGTGCAAGGACATGCGCTTCGGATGAAGGCGAAAAGCCTGTCCGTCGAACGACCGAATGGTTCGAACCCTTGCAGATGGAGGAGCAAGTCATGACCGAGACCCAAACTCAAACTCCCGCGACCGCGGAAAAGGGCGATTCCGTTCCCGTCCAAGAGCGGGCGGGGACGCCATTCTGGAGCCTCCGTAAGGAGATCGACAACCTGTTCGACGATTTCTATCACGGCTGGGCGCCCTTCAGCCGGCGCGCGGCCGGTCCGGCCGGGCGTCTTCCCGCCACCGCGCCGGCTCTCGACGTCATCGACAAGAAGACCGAGGTGAAGCTGATCGCGGATCTGCCGGGTCTGAGCGAAAAGGACATCAACGTCGAGGTTACCGACAGCATGCTCACGATCAGCGGCGAGAAGGCCGAAGAGACCGAGGAGGGCGACAAGGAAGGCGAACGCTACGTGTCCGAACGCCGGTTCGGCAGCTTCGTGCGGCGCATTTCCCTGCCCGAGGGAATCGACCAGGAAAAGATCGACGCCTCCTTCAAGAACGGTGTGCTGACGGTGCGTCTGCCGAAAAAGCCCGAAGCCCAGAACCCCGCGCGCAAGATCGAGGTCAAGGCGACCACCTGAGGCGGTCGCGGGGTCACGGGCGGCTGGCGCAATTCGCGCAAGAGGCGCGATGGGGTGGTTGCGTGTCGGACCAGCCATCGCGACGCGTTGCCCCCGGCGTGCATGACTTGGGCGTGTCCGGGGGCGCCGTCCGGGTGTTGCCACGAGATGGCGAAACCTGTCCGGCGTGCTGCTCGGGCTCGTCCCGCTACGTGTCGCAACCGACGGGGGGGTCCTCACACCGAATGGAGTCGAGATCCGCGGTCTCCACGTCGCAATGTGCGAGCGCGGCACGCAGCGCGCGGCGAAGCACTTCCTCGTGGGTCGGATGGTAGGCGGGCATTCTCATCATCTTCATCAGGTCGTCACCCCGGTCGATGGCATGGACCATGAGGTGCGCGAGGTGCTCGGCCTCGGGTGCAAGGATCGCCGCGCCAAGCAGGCGGCCGGTCGCCTTTTCGGCATAGATGCGAACGCCGCCGCCGCTCTTGCGCTGGAGCTTCATGCGCCCGGCCCGGTCGAACGAGGCCTCACCGATGGCGACCTCGTCCTTTCGATCCCCGAGGTCGTCCCAGGTCGCCCCGGCGAGGGCGATCTGGGGCGCGCAGAATACCATGCGAAGGGGGACGCGGCGGTCGAAGACGGCATCTTCACAGCGTGCGGCGAAATACCCGGCGACGCGGCCCTCGTCACTGGCTTCGTGCAGCAGTTCGGGACCGGCGCCGGCGTCGCCGGCGAAATAGAGCCGGGTGCCCGGAAGATCGAGCCGCCCGTCCGGAAGCTCCGGTCTTCCGTCGCCGTCAAGCATGACCCCGAGTTCCTCCAGTCCGAGGCCGGCAAGGTTGGGCGTCCGGCCCATGGCGGCGAGGACGCAATCGACCTCGACCTCGCCGTCCGGCCATTTCAGCACGACTCCGCCGCCGTTTCCTTCGCCCGCCTCCGCCTGGGCCTCGACGATCGTCATCTCGGCCCGCAGCGCCCGGCGCAGACGGGTCTGCAATTCGGGGTCGGTGAGACCGCCGATGGACGCCACGGGGTCGAACCCGGTCACATCGACACCGAGACGCGCCATGGCCTGACCGAGTTCCAGCCCGACCGGGCCTAGTCCGAGAACGGCGATCCGGGCGGGCAGGCGCTGCAGTTCGAAGACCTCGTCAGATGTGATCAGGCGGTCGCCGAGCCGGTCGCGCAAATCTGCCGGGACGATGGGGTGCGAGCCTGTTGCGATCACGGTGGCACGCGGGCGGAAGCTCAGGTCGCCTGCCCTCAGCGTGCCATCGGGGTCGAACGCGGCGCGGTGCGACACAAGATGCGTCCCGCGCCAGGATTCCATGTTTTCGAGGACACCCTCGACCAGCCCGTCTCGCAACCTCCGGGTTTGCTCGAGAACGCGGGCGCCATCGACACGCAGATACTCGGCCCCGACAATTCCGAGATCGTCGAAGGCGTGACGGCGGTGAAAGTCGTGAGCCGATTGCAGGAACGCCTTGGAGGGCATGCAGGCCGTGCGCGCGCAAAGCGTGCCGTAGGGCCCGGGGTCGAAGACGCGGTAGCTGTCCGTGAGCTTGGCGATTTCGGCCCGGGCCGAGAGCCCCGCGGTGCCGGCTCCGATGATCGCGACGTCGAGAGCTTCGGCCATCAACGCCTGCTCGGTTTCGTCGCCGGGTCGAATTCTAGGGCGCCGATGGGGCGAACCGTGCTCGCCTGCGGCCCGAGCTCACTTTCGTCGGTCTGAACGACCAGTTCGACGGTGTCCCTCGGCTGCAGGTCGTCGAAACCGCCGTCGACGACGCTGTTTCGGTGAAAATAGATCAGGCGATTGTCGGTGGCGATGATCTGTCCGAAATCCCTGTCGTGATGGATTTCGACGACCTTGCCCTGCAGAGGTCCGTCGTGAGCCTTGACCTCCTGCTTGATCTGATCCTTCCACCGCTTCAGTTCGGTGGCCATGGACGCGAAGGCGTCGCGGACGGCGACGGCGAGATGCTCGCGTTCCGCCACATCGTTCTGATTGTGCCGGACGACGAGTTCGTCGCCCGGAACCCGCACCTCGATGGTCACCTCGTAGAGGTTTCCCGTGCGCTGACTCTTGTGCGGCGCGCGGATGTAGACGTGACAGCTCGTAATCCCGTCGAAGAAGGTCTCGAGCTGCCCGGCCTTTTCGGCGACGAGCGCCTTGATGTCTTCCGACGGTTCCACGTGTTTGAATGAGATCTCGATCGGCGTCTGCATTGGCGTCCTTCTTGCGTTGCTCGTGGCATCGGTTCTTCACCATCAGCCCGCATCTCGCCGTTCAAACGAGCGGCTGTCGGGGCGGCGCGCCGAACCTCTGCAATTTCCAACTCACGCCGGGGAACCCCGGTTCCTTTGGCTCGCAAGCTCGCCGCTCACCCCGCTCGACATGCTCTGTCTTCTGTCCTTCTCGACGGAGAGTGCGGGCGCTGCGGGCCACCGCTACGCTCGTCCGTGACGCCTCCACGATGCAGTCGGCTCGTTCGGGAGTTCTTCCGGGAGGGTCAGGCGGTCGCCCGGCTCTCGTCGGGTCGTTCCCGCAGCCAGGCTTCGGCTTCGGTTTCGTCATCCGTCGGGAAAATTCTCACGTCGGCTTTGGCGAAAGGCGCCGATATCGCCGTCGCCCATTCTTCCATGGAGGTTTCACAGACCACGGCGACCCGGCTGAATTCGCCCCACTTGTCGACATCGAACTCCAGTTCACGCCAGAGTGCGTCGATCTCCCAACCCTGGAAATCCTCGAGCCGGATGAGCAGCCCAAGAGGCCCTTTGGCCAGTTGCATCGCATGCTCGAGTTCGGGAATGGCGTGCTCATAGTCCTTCGATGTCAGGGTGCCCGAGGCGCGAATGACGATGAGGTTCCGGTTTTCGGGGTGCTCTATGGTGATCATGCCCAATCCTTCCGGGTCATTGAATGATGAAGAAAGCGCACGGCCCGGATCGATCCCGGGTGCCCTTGGCGGTGTCGCCTCTGTTCAGGGTCGAGACGTGCATCCTTGATGCGGCTGAGCAGGTTCGGCTTGCGACAGAGCCGTTCCAGCTCTTCAGGGCGCGCGACACGCCTGCGGGGTTGCACGGTGGCGGATGCACCTTCGGCCCGATCCAGATTCGAACCCAGGGTGCGAAAAATCCGGCCCCGAATTGCTCCCGTTTGCAGGCGGAAGACGTGCGGCGACGTTCCGCCGGCGCGACTCAGCCGATCCTTTCCCGCGCCCGTTTCACGGCCTCTCCGAGGTCGTTCCAGGCCTTCTCGACACCGCTTCTGAGGTCTTTCCAGGCCTCTCCGCTGGCATCGTCGAACTCTTCCAGCTTCCGGCGCGCCTCCGCCTGCTGGTCTTGCAGGCTCTCTATCTGTTCCGAGTACTGAATCCGCGCATCGGCGCTGGCTTCGACCGCCTTGGCCTGCAGCTTGTCGATCTCGGCGCGCCATTGGTCGAGGCGCGCCTCCAGTTTCTGTCGGTAGGCGTCCTTCTCGTCCTTCTCGTCCATCGGTCGGTCTTCCTTTCACACTCGAGGGGCGGCTTTGTCTCGCGGTGGCGCCTTGTCACACCGGGGTCGCATGCTTTGTCCTGGTTGCCGACTTGGCCCGTTTTCCGACCTCTTCGACACCTTCCTCTGTGGCCTCGACCTCCGCGTCGGTCATGCGGCGGGTGCACCGCGCGCAGAGTTCGACCCATTGCTGCAGATCGGCGGCCAGCCTTTGAACGGACGCCTGCTGCCAGTCCGCCATCGACCGCATTGCCGCAGCGGGGTCGGCGCCGGTTCCCTCCATCTTGTCTACGGCTTCGAGCGCGGTTTTCGTCGCCTCGTGGCGACGTTCGAACCAGGCGCGCGAGAATGCCTCGCTCTCTTCGAGGATCTGGTCCTGCGCCTTCCAGAACTGCTCCATCTGCGGAGCGATCAGGGGGTTGATCACGAGCATGGCGCGGGCCTGTTCCACGAAGTCCGGGACCGCGGTCTTCGATTCGGTTGCCATCTTGAGTCTTTCTCTTTCCGGGGGTTGGGGACCGCGAAAAGATGACCTGCAAGAATGCCCCGGGTCATTAACCTGGGTAAACCGATGTCTTCGCAGCCTTTCGGTCGCGCAAAACGGCCTCCGCGCAACGCACTGTTTCCACTAAGCAAACAATCGACACTGCGGGCGAGGTGAGCGGAAGGCGTTCGCGGCGGCGGCGCGGACGAGGCGTGGCACGGTATTGATGCCGGTCAATGGGATGCGGAGATGGCGCTGGTATGCTTCGAAAATCGCGTGGCGCAATTTCAGGTCATTCGGGGTAGCGCGGCGGGATTGGAGACTGCCGATAGGGAAGCAGCAGATGACGCAAGCAACGCCGTTCCGTGGAGTGTCTACCGCCGTCTTGCCAAAGCCGATGCCGGGGCGGGCGGATGCCCGTTCGTTCGGGGCTCTCATCCGCGCGCGCAGTTTCGGGTGCTCTCGCGGGGCCATCCTGACGTTTGAAGGGGATGCGTCCTGTTCGGTGTATTACGTGATATCCGGGTGGCTCGCGAAGTCGAAGTTCACAGCGGACGGCCACAGACAGATCGTGGAAATCTCGTTGCCCGGAGACCTGCTGAGCCCGGAAGGAGCCGATCCCGGGCTGAGCGCGGTACAGGTCGAAGCGCTGACCGATACGAAGTACGCACGCATTCCCCGTCAGGAGTGGCTTCGCTTCCTCGCGGCGCATCCCGAGGTTGACCAGGGGTTCGACAGGAAAGCGGCCGCGGCCGTCTCGCGCATGTCGGAGCGGATACTGCGGCTTGGAAAGGGCAGCGCCGAAAGCCGCATCGCCTATGCGCTCTGCGAGCTTTGCCTGCTTTCGAGCCCCAGGGGTCTGCTCGATCAGGGCACGTTTCATATCCCCATGAGTCAGCAGCAACTGGGGGATTATTGTGGATTGTCGGCGGTCCACGTGTGCCGCACCCTCCGCCGCTTCAAGCGCAACGGGATCATCGACGTGAGCGCTCGCATGGACGTCGTGATCCAGGATATCGACGCTCTTGCCGGTATCGCCGAGGTCGATCCCGCCACACTGCCGGCGGGACTCATTCCGGCGGCCTGACCCGTCGCTCCCGGGTCGGCCGGGCGCGGCCCTCGCAGATCTCTCCGAGCGCCTCGCCGGCGAGCTCTTCCGAAACGTCTTCGGCGATATCGCCGATCGACAGGATCCCGACGAGCCGGTTCGACCGGGAAAGAACCGGCAGGCGCCTGATCTGTTCGTCGCCCATGATGACAGCGGCGAGGCTCACGTCCTGATCGGCGAAGCACGAGATCGGGGCCAACGACATCGCGTCACTGACCGGCCGCGTGCCCGCGTCGGGCCAGTCGGGGAGGATGCGGATGACGATGTCGCGGTCGGTCACGATGCCGATGGGCAGGCCGTTCTCCTCGACCGCAAGGACGCCGACGTCGTACTTCCGCATCAGCCCGGCGGCCTCTCTGATGGTGGTTCGAGGCCTGACCGAGTGAACGGGTCGTGACATGACTTTCCGGACTTCCATCCCCGGTGCTCCTGCTTTTTCCAAGAACGGAACAGACCCTGCGGCAATCGTTCCGCATGCAACGGATCTCTCTGCTCCTGAACCGGCCCAGACGGCGTGCATCCACGTTTTCACGTCGAACTCCGGGGCGCGTTAACACGCGTAAAGGTGTCTTCCGTCCCTTCAGGGCAATCCGGACCGGCGACGACATGCGCGCGCTGGGAGGGATTCGGAAGATGCGTCCAGAGTTGAACACGGATCTGACCGGCATGGCTCTTGATGCCGAAAGGCGACGCCGGATCGCCGAGACACTCGGCGACACGCCGCGCGAAGCGCTGTCGGCACTCGTCGGATGTGGGCTGAACGATGATGATATCGCCCGCTATCATCGGCTTCCAATGGAAGTCGTTGCCGAACTGCGTGACTTCTGGGGTATCGCCCCGAATGCCTGAAGCTGCTCGGGACAACCTTCGACCGACGCCGAAAGGCGGTTTTACCTGCGTTAATGCCCCGTCTGCTTTCAACCGCTTCAAAGAAGTTGGGAAACATCTCGTCTGTGATAGCGTTGGGGGGTGTGTGCCGGGAACGGAAGGTTTGCGATGGAGCATGGCGACGCCAATATCGGCCACATCGTCTCGATCGAGGGCGGTATCGTCGATGTGCGGTTCGCAGAACGGTCGCTTCCGTCTATCGCCTCCCGTCTTCTGACGCTCACCGATCCGGAAATCAGCATCGAGGTCGCGTCCCTGCCTGCGAAGGATACGGTTCGGGGGCTGGTGCTGAACCCCACGCCGGATCTCCGGCTGGGTCTCGGCGTGCGCGACACAGGCGCACCGATCCGGGTGCCGGTCAGCGACAAGGTGCTCGGCCGGATGTTCAACCTCTTCGGTGAGACGATCGACGGCGGCCCGTCTCTCGGCGACGTGACACGCCGCACCATCCTTCGCGACCCCGTGCCTCTTTCGCGACGCCGGGTCGAAAGCGAATTGTTCGAGACCGGAATCAAGGCGATCGATCTGCTCAGCCCCATCGAACGGGGCGGCAAGGCCGGGCTCTTCGGAGGGGCAGGGGTCGGCAAGACCGTGCTCATCACCGAGATGATCCACAACATGGTCGCCGAATACAACGGCGTCAGCCTCTTCTGCGGCATCGGAGAGCGCTGCCGGGAGGCGGAGGAACTCTACCGCGACATGCGCGAGGCGGGGGTGCTCGAAAACACCGTCATGGTGTTCGGCCAGATGAACGAAAGCCCCGGCGTGCGTTTCCGGGTGGGGCATGCCGCCCTGACGATGGCAGAATACTTCCGCGACGACCGGCGGCGCGACGTTCTCGTTCTGATCGACAACATCTTCCGCTTCGTGCAGGCGGGGTCCGAGGTGTCGGGCCTCCTCGGCCGGGTGCCGAGCCGCGTCGGCTACCAGCCGACGCTCGGCACCGAACTGGCCGATCTCGAGGAACGGATCTGCTCCACCGACCGGGGCGCGATGACGTCGATCCAGGCGGTCTACGTGCCGGCCGACGATTTCACCGACCCGGCGGCAACCCACACTTTCTCGCATCTCTCCGCGTCGATCGTTCTGTCCCGCAAGAAGGCGTCAGAAGGTCTCTACCCGGCGATCGACCCCCTGGGGTCTTTCTCCAAGCTCCTGACCCCCGGCGCGATCGGTCGGCGCCATCACCGCGTCGCCCGCGACGTGCGCAGCACGCTGGCCGAGTACGAGGATCTCAAGGACATCATCGCCATGCTGGGGCTGGAAGAGCTTTCGGAGAAGGATCGCGCGACCGTCCGCCAGGCGCGCCAACTCGAACGGTTCCTGACCCAGCCGTTCTTCTCGACCGAGGCGATGACCGGAAACGAGGGCCGGTTCGTGCCGCTGGAGGAGACGCTGGCAAGCTGCGAGCGCATCCTGTCCGCCGAATTCGCCGACCGCGACGAAGGCGACTTCTACATGATCGGGTCCGTCGACGAATTGCCTTCGAAGGAAACACCCGATGCGGCTTGAGGTCATCACGCCCGCGCGGGACTGCCTCGACCTTCAGGTCCGCCGGATCGTGGCCGAAGCTCCGGACGGCCATTTCGGGATCCTGCCCGGCCATGGCGATTTCGTCACGGAACTCGTGCCGGGTATTCTCGTCTACGAGCCGGAGGAGGGCGCGGAGCGTTTCGTGGCGGTCCATTCCGGGACCCTCGTGAAATGCGGGCCGCATGTCCGGGTCGCGGCCCGGAGCGCGATCGAAGGCAGCGACCTTTCCTGGCTGCGCGAGCGCGTGGAGACCGAGTTCCGGCAGCAGGACGACGATGAACGCGCCGCCCGAGCGGCACTCGCCAGACTCGAGGCCGGCATGATCCGGCGGTTCCGTGATCTCGAAGGCATCGGGCGATGAGCGACGACGGATCCGACGAGAGCCGGGCGATCTCCCGAAAGGCCCGCCGGATGGAAGAGGCGCGCAAGCGCCGGACCGAAAGCGCGTGGTTCGGATTCGGCATGTTCGGCATGGTCGGCTGGGCGGTGGCGGTGCCGATCGTGGGTGGCATCGCTCTGGGGTTGTGGATCGACGCGCGCTGGCCGGGCGAGACGTCGTGGACGTTGATCCTGCTCTTGGCCGGGGTCGCACTCGGTTGTCTCAACGCATGGTACTGGGTGCAGCGGGAGGGGCGCGGCGATGACTGAGTCCGTCGACTTCGGGCCGCTCATGCTTCTTCTGGGTGCTGTCGCGCTCGTGTCTGTGCCTCTCCGTCAGGGATTGCACAGGCTCACTCTCCCGGCACTTGTCGGTTTCGTGGGGCTCGGCGTGGCGCTTTCAGCCGTCGATGGATGGACGGGGATGCTGACGACCTCCCTCGAGGATCAGATCGAGGTTCTCGCCCAGCTGGGCATTATCGCGCTTCTTTTCCGGGTCGGGCTCGAAAGCGACCCCGGGCGTCTGGCCGGCCAGCTCGGCCGGGCTGCCCGGATCTGGCTGCCCAACATGATCGTTCCGGCGCTGGCCGCCTTCGCGCTCGTCCTTGCCTGGCCGGGTCTCGGGACGGTGCCCGCGCTGCTCACGGGCGTGGCGGCGAGCGCCACGAGCATCGGCGTTTCGGTCGCGCCGTGGGAGGAGAGGGGCGCCCTCGACAGCGAAGATGGCGCGCTTCTTCTCGATGTCGCGGAGCTCGACGATATCTCCGCAGTGATCCTGCTCGGCATCGTGTTCGCCGTCGCCCCGTCGCTGCAAGAGGGTCTGAATGCCGGCGTGTGGCACGAGGCGGCGGTGAGCGGCGGATCCCAGGTCGTGAAGATCATGGCTTTCAGCGCGCTGTGCTTCGCGTTTTCCCGGCTCGCCGAGCAACGGCTGTCCGCTGTCTTCGCGGGTCTCGATACAAACGTGGGACCTTTCGTCTTTGCCGCCGGAATGGTGTTTCTGATCGCCGCCCTCGCCGACACCCTCGGTTTCTCGATGGCGATCGGAGCGCTCTTCGCGGGTCTCGCCTTCAGCCGCGACCCTGCCGAGCACCGCATCGACGAGGCCTTCGGCTATCTGCTGGCGCTCTTCGGGCCGTTCTTCTTTCTCTCGATCGGTCTGTCGGTCGGGTTCGACGAGTTTGGTTCGGCCATTGTCCTTGCGGCCGCCCTGTTTCTCGTGCTCGTCGCCAGCAAGGTTGTCGGCGCCGGCCTCCCCGCATGGGCGATCGCGGGGCGGCGAACCGGCGGACTCATCGGCGCGAGCATGGTTCCGCGCGCCGAGATCTATCTCATCGTGCTGTTGCACGGCCTGACGCTCGGCGCCTGGGCGATGCCGCAACAGCTCTATACCGCCGCGGTGCTCGCGGCTGTGGCCACCTGTATTGCCGGCCCCTACGCCGTCGCCATGCTTCTCGGCGCCGAGGGGCAGAGGGAGCAGCCGACATGACCGACAGCATCGCCACACTGGCCGCGGCCTTCGCGGCAGGCGCGGCCTTGGGGGGACTCCACCTCACGCTGCTCTGGATCGGCGCGCGCGCGCTTGCGGGCCCGCGCCCGGCACTGATCTTCGTCGCGCTGGCAGCGTTGCGGGCCGTGCTCGTCGTCGGTGCGATCGCAGGCCTCGTCGCGCTCGGGGCGGGGGCGGGCGAGCTTCTGGGCGCGCTCGCGGGGTTCCTCGTCATTCGTCTCGTGGCAACGCGGATGGTCCGGTCGCGGAGCGGGGAGGGCGTTTCATGGAGATAAGTCCCGATGCCTGGGTCCTTTACGAATGGCGCGGCCTGCAACTCAATGCGACGGTCGTTTTCACCTGGCTCGTCATGGCCATCCTCGTTTTCGGCTCCTGGGCCATCACCGCGCGGCTCAGCGAGGGAGAACAGGTCTCGCGCTGGCAGGTGATGCTCGAAGTCATCGTCACCCAGATCCGCGATCAGATCGACGAGGTGGGAGCCGAGGACGCCGGCCGATACCTGCCGTTCATCGGCACGCTCTTTCTCTTCATCGCCATGGCCAACATCCTGACGATCGTGCCCGGCTACGAGCCGCCCACCGGCTCGCTGTCGACGACGGCGGCGCTGGCGATCTGCGTTCTGATCGCCGTGCCGCTGTTCTCCATCGCCCGGCGGGGCGTGGGGGCCTATCTGAGGACCTATATCCAGCCGACCCCCTTCATGCTTCCCTTCAACATCATCAGCGAGGCATCGCGGACGCTCGCGCTGGCGATCCGTCTTTACGGCAACGTCATGAGCGGGACCGTCATCGTCGGCATCCTGATCAGCGTCGCGCCCTTCTTCTTTCCGGTCCTGCTGCAATTGCTCGGCCTGCTCACGGGGCTCGTCCAGGCCTACATCTTCGCCATTCTGGCGATGGTCTACATCGCGTCGGCCAGCCGGACCCACGGCACCCGCGGGAACGACGACCCGAATACATCGAACGACCAAGGAGACTGACCATGGACCCTGCGACATGGATCGCGATGACCTCGATCCTGACAGCCGGCCTCACCATCGCGATCGGATCGATCGGACCCGCGCTCGCCGAGGGACGCGCCGCGGCGCAGGCGCTCCAGGCGCTGGCGCAGCAACCCGATGCGGCGAACACGATCACCCGGACATTGTTCGTGAGTCTCGCGATGATCGAATCCACCGCGATCTATTGCTTCGTGGTGTCGATGATCCTGATCTTCGCGAATCCGTTCACCGACCTCGTGACACAGACCGGCGGAGGCTGAACCCTTGCAAATCGACTGGCTGACAGTCGCGGCACAGATCGTCAATTTTCTCGTTCTGATCTGGCTGCTGCAGCGATTTCTCTACAAGCCGATCACCCGGGCCATGCGCCGCCGCGAGGAGCGCATCGAAGACCGGCTGGCCGAGGCGAAGAGCGCCCGGGAGGAGGTGGAGGAAGAGGCGCGGGAGCTGCAGCGGCGACAGGACGACCTGGAGGCCAGCAAGGACGAGATTCTTCAGAAGGCCCGCGACGAAGCCGAAGAGTTTCGCGAAAGGCGCGGAGACGAAATACGCGAGGAGATGGAGGAACGGCGCGAGACCTGGCGCAAACACCTCGCCGAGGAGCGGGAGGCCTTCGTCGGATCGCTGCAACGGCAGGCCGGCAAGCACCTTCTGGAAATCACGGAGCGCATTCTCGCCGATTACGCGGACACCGGTGTCTCCGAACGCGTGGTCGCGACATTCGCGGAGAAGCTGAAGTCGCTCGACCCCGACACCCGCGAAAAGATGAGCGAGGCCGCCGAGAAAAACGACGAGTCAGCCCTTGTTCACACGGGAACCGCGATCGACAGCGCCGCGAAGGGCAGGATCACCCGGGCGATCCACGATATCCTGTCCACCCGAACGGATGTCGACTACCGCGAGGACCACGAGATGATCTTCGGCGCCCGGCTCACGATCGGCGATTACACCGTTGAATGGTCCGCACTTCGGTACCTGAAGCGGCTGGAAGCCGAACTTGGCGAGATCATCGACGCGGGCAGCCGGTCCACGGGCAGGGAGCGCGACGCTTCGCAAGACGACGACCGCGACGACGATCAGGCCGAGGACCGCGAGACGGCATGAGTGCGCTGGAAGGCTTCCCCGACGATTTCTTCGCCCCGCTCGGCGAGGCGCTGGATCGCGTCGCCCCCGAGATCGACGCGGCCGAAACCGCCCGCATCCTCTCCGTCGGCAACGGTGTCGCCCAGGTCGCCGGGTTCACCGACCTGCACGCCGACGAACTGGTGCGCTTTCCGCACGGCGTGGTCGGCATTGCCTCGAGCCTGCGTCCTGGCCGGATCGGTGTCATCGTGCTCGGCAACACCGACCGGCTGCGCCCTGGCGACCGGCTGCGGCGGACGGGCCGCGTCGTCGACGTTCCGGTCGGCGAGTCCCTCCTCGGCCGGGTGGTCGATGCGCTTGGCCGCCCGATCGACGAAGGCGACAGGATCGAGGCGGAAGACCGTCACCCCGTCGAGCGCCCGGCGCCGCCGATCATGCACCGCGCCCCGGTCGAAGTGCCGCTCCAGACCGGCATCAAGGCGGTCGATGCCGCGATTCCCATCGGCCGTGGCCAGCGCGAGCTGATCCTCGGCGACCGGCAGACGGGCAAGACGGCAATTGCCGTCGACGCCATCCTCAATCAGCGCGACACGGGCGTCATCTCGATCTACTGCGCGATCGGCCAGCGCGCCTCGGCGGTGGCGCGGGTCATAAAGGACCTGCGCGACTCAGGCGCGCTCGAGCGCACGATCGTGGTGGTGGCCGGCGGTGACGATGCGCCGGGGCTGCAATTCATCGCGCCTTACGCGGCGACAACCATGGCCGAGCATTTCATGGCCCGGGGCCGGGACGTTCTCGTCATCTATGACGACCTCACCCGGCACGCCCGCGCTTATCGCGAATTGTCGCTCCTGCTGCGGCGCCCGCCGGGGCGCGAAGCCTATCCCGGTGACATCTTTTACATACACTCGCGGCTTCTCGAGCGCGCCACGCATCTGCGCGACGAACACGGCGGCGGCTCGCTGACCGCGCTGCCGGTGATCGAGACGCAGGCGGAAAACATCTCGGCCTTCATCCCGACGAACCTGATCTCGATCACCGACGGGCAGATATATCTCTCGCCCGATCTCTTCGAGAAGGGGCATCTGCCGGCGATCGACATCGGCACCTCGGTCAGCCGCGTGGGCGGCAAGGCGCAATTGCCAGCGTTCCGCGCCGTGGCCGGCAGCCTGAGGCTCACCTACTCGCAGTTCGAGGAGCTCGAGAGCTTCGCGCGGTTCGGCACGCAGCTCGACGCGGAAACCCGCGCCAAGCTCACCCGCGGACGACGTGTTCGGGCGGTCCTCACCCAGAACGAGCACGATCATTTCACGGTCCCCGAGCAGATCGCCGTGCTGCTCGCGGCGACCGAAGGTCTTCTCGACGATCTGGACCCGGACGATGTCGCCGGTGCGGAAGAGACCCTGCGCGGCGTCGCGCGCGAAGACCTTGCCGATCTCGGAGACGAGATCGCCGCGGGCGAGCCCCTGTCGAAGGAGCGCCGCGAAGCTCTCATGAAAGCCCTGCGCAAGGCGCTGGGCCAGGAGGCCGAAGCCGATGGAGACGCTTGAGGGTCTTGCCGAGATGCTCGAGACGACCGGCGACATCCAGTCGATCGTCCGGACGATGAAGTCGCTTTCCGCCGTCAGCATCCGGCAATACGAACAGGCGGAGCGGGCGATGTCGGGCTACGAGAAGACCATCGACCTCGGTTTCACCGCCCTCCTGCAGGACCGTCGCGCGCGCGGCCTGCCCCTGCCCGAGACGAGAAGGGCAGGCGCCGGACGCGAGGCGCTTATCGTGATCGGCTCGGACCGGGGGCTTTGCGGGCGCTACAACGAGATCGTCGTGCGACAGGCCTCCGAGCGGCTCGGCGACGAGACCGCCGTGCTTGCTGTCATCGGCGCCCGGGCCGCCGCGCGGCTCGAGGCGATGGGCCGGGAGGTCGACCGCCTCCTGCTCCTGCCCGGAACGGTCGCGGGCATGCCGGGCCTCGTTCAGACCGTGATCATCGAGATCGAGCGGTGGACCAGGGAATACGGGGTCGGCCGTGTCCGCCTCGTTCACAATCGCCGCGAGGGACGGTCGCGGGCCGTACCGGTCGAACGGACGCTTCTGCCGATCCCGGACGATGACCTGAAGGCCCTGTTGCATCGCGACTGGCCGGGCCCCGGGCTGCCTTTCTTCCGCATGCAGCCGGACCGGCTTCTGTCCTGGCTCGTCCGGCAGCGCGTGTTCGTGGCGATCTACCGTGCCCTCGCCGAGGCGCTGGCAAGCGAACACGCGACCCGCCTCGCTGCGATGCAGAGTGCCGAGCGGAATATCGAGGAACGCCGGGAAGACCTGAATTCGGCCTACCGGCGGAAAAGACAGGAATCCATCACCAGTGAACTGCTCGACGTCGTCTCGGGGTTCGAGGCGGTCGGCGGAATGAGCGATTGAGTGCAGGAGCCCATTCGCTCACGCGCTCTTCACGGCCACCATGATTGCGGCGAGTGCCGCGGAAGCGCGCCGCTCGCGCGGGGTGTCGGCGCGGCTCGTCAGCGCGATGGGGACCGCAGCGCCGAGGGCGATGCCCGCAGCTTCCGCGCCGGCGAGATAGTCGAGGTCCTTGGCGAGAATGTTGGCGGCCTCGAGGTCCGGGGCGATCAGGATATCGGCACGACCCGCGACCGGCGACGAAAGCCCCTTGATCCGCGCGGCCTGCTCGGACACGGCGTTGTCGAGGGCCAGCGGGCCATCGACATCGGCACCCGTGATCTCGCCCCGGTCGGCCATCTTGCAGATCGCGGCGGCGGAGATCGTCGAGGGGATGTCCGCCGTCACGGTCTCGACGGCGGAGAGGAGGGCGACCTTCGGGCGCTCGATGCCGAGCGCATGGGCCAGATCGATCGTGTTCTGCACGATGTCGCGCAGCGCGGCGAGGTCGGGTGCGATGTTCACGGCAGCGTCCGCGACGAACAGAAGCCGCGGGTAGCCGGGCAGGTCTTCGACGAAGACATGGCTCAGGCGACGGCCCGTGCGGAGAACCTTGCGGGCGAGCACCGCCCGCAGAAGCGCGTCGGTGTGGATTCTGCCCTTCATGATCGCGGCGCAGTCGCCGCTTGAAGCGAGTGCGGCGGCCTTCGCCGCGGCGTCATCGGCGTCGGCTGCATCGACCGTCTCGATGCCGGAAAGATCGAGGCCCCGGGCTTCGGCCGCCGCGTTGAGATCGCCCGGGTGGGCGATCAGCACAGGCTCGATCAGCCCGGCGCCGGCGCTGTCGAGCGCGCCCGCCAGCGATGGCCCGTCGGTCGGATTGACCACCGCCATGCGGACCCGGCCTGCCTGGCGGCCAAGGTCCTCGATGTGGTCGAGCCTGTCCGGTGCCGCGTCTGGCTCGAGCGCCACGGGCCGTCCGAAAGACCGCGACAGCGGCTCTGCCGGGGGCGACACCTCGATCTCTCCCGAAACGACCGTTTCTCCGGCTTCCGTGCGGCAGAGACAGTCGAGCACGACGGACCGCGCGGCGTCGTCGCGACGGGCGACCGTTACTTCCGCGATCGCGGTATCGCCCTCCCGAAGCGCCCCGGAGAAGTCGAGAGACAGCCTGCGCAATTCGGTGCCCGGCCCCGGGAACCGGGAGGCGATCAGCGACACCAGCATGCCGAGGCCCGACCCGCCGGCCGACAAGAGCGCCCGAAAGCGCGGGTCCGCCGCCAGTTCGCGGTCCACGGCATGGCCGGTGACGTCGGCGGCGAAGGTCACGAATGCCCGTATGTCGGACCGGGCGATGTCGCGGCGGAGGCGCTCGCTGTCGCCTGTCTGCAGGGTATCGAACGTCCGGTTGGTGACGAGACGGTTCATCTTTCGCTCCGCGACATGGATCGCCTTGGCCGGTTGCGGGACGGTCGGATTTCCGAGGTCCCGGACGCCGTGTTCGCCATCCCTACATCGATTCAGCTTCAGGTTTCAGGGAAATCGGTATCGCTGCCGTCGCGCTGCCGCGGGTGTCCGCTGCGCGGAGTCCAGTCCGGATCGTCGCGCTTGATCCAGCGCGAAATCGCGTAGGCGGCGGGCCAGGTGAGCAGGAGCCCCGCGACCACGGCTGCCGCGATTGGAAGCCAGCCATAGAAACCGAGCGACAGGACCACGATCACGAGGCCGCCCACGAGGACGGATCCGGTCATGAAGGTCAGGACGATGCTGAGGCGGTCCATGGCGCTCCTGAGGGAGAAAGCTCGTTCGGATGCAGGGTGATCGACCTTCACCCAGGCGGCATTAACGCGCGTTAACGACCCGAGGGCCCCGGGAATGGCTCACTTCCCTCCATGCCGAATGCGGACCCGAACCCGAGATGACCACCGAGACCGATCTCGTCCTCGCCCGACTGGTCGAGCGCCACGGAACTCTTTTCTCGGAGGAACTGGGCCTCGACCTGACGCAGAACACGCCATCGGTGCTCTTTCGCTGGCTGTGCGCCGCGCTCCTGATGAGCGCTCGCATCTCCCACGAGACGGCGACCGCAGCCGCCCGCGCCCTCTCCGATGCCGGCTGGACGACGGCGGAGCGGATGGCGGAGAGCAAGTGGGAAGACCGCGTCCGGGTGCTGAACGGGTCCGGCTACGCGCGCTATGACGAGAGCACTGCGCGGATGATCGGCGATACCGCGCGTCGCCTTCAGGACGATTACGATGGCGATCTTCGGAAGCTTCGCGCCGCGTCGGAAAACGATCCCGAAGGGCAGCGGGCTGCGCTCAAGGCGTTCAAGGGCATCGGCGATATCGGCGCGGACATCTTTTTTCGGGAGCTTCAGACGGTCTGGCCCGAACATTATCCCCGCCTCGACGGCAAGGCGCGCGGCGCCGCACGGCGCCTCGGTTTGCCCGACAAAGCCGGCCGCCTCGCCGAGCGGGTCGGCCGCGAGCGCTTTGCGCGGCTCGTCACCGCACTCGTCCGGGCGGATCTCGCGGACATCGACCGAAGCGACGTTCTCGAAGAGGCGGAAGAGGCTGGCCGATGACAGATACCGGGTTCGTCATCTACAGGGCCCGCCGCCGGACCGTTCAGGCCGAGGGGCGCTACGAATACCGCGTCTGGCCGAGGTCGCCGCACCCCGCCGGCTCGGTCCTCCAGCGCTTCTGGTCGCAGGTCGGCGCGGAGCGTCGAACCGATGTCTATCTGGTTCATGCCGCCAGCGACCGGCTGCTCGTGAAGCTGCGCGACGGGCATCGTCTCGAGATCAAGCGGCGTGGCGACGACGTCGGGACCGTGCAATACTGGACAATGCCGTTTTCGACGGAGTTTCCCCTGCCGGCGGACGAACGGACCGCGCTGAGCGATGCCCTCTACCTGACGAGAGATCTCTCGGCCGACGCGGCGTTCTCGCCGGCGCATCTTCTGGCCGCGCTCGATACGCGTGCCGCCGCCGTCGTCCCGACAAGAGTGAGAAAATCGCGGCTTCTGTTCCAGTCCGGCAAGTGCCGCGCGGAGGTCTGCCGGGTGACGGTCGGATCCTGGACCGGTCTCACGATTGCGCTCGAGGCCCCGGATCTCCGGTCCATCGCAAGGCCCATCGACGAGCTGCGCCTCGGGGCGCTTGCCAACCGCTCCTATGGCGAGGCGCTCGTTCGTCTCGCGAACCCCTCGTCGCCGCATCGCCGCGGCCTGCCTGCGGCCATGCGCGACACCGAAAGGAGGGCTCCATGAAACGGCTCGACGCCAGGCGCTGCATCATGACCGGGGGGTCTCGTGGCGCCGGCAAGGCGCCCTGCCGTTCGCCCGCCGCCGGGCGCGCCACGATCGCGGTCACCGACATCGAGAAAGCGGCGGACCACCGCGTCCACCATGAAATCGCCGGCCGCGACGGCAGTGCCGAATTCGCGGTCCATGGCGGCCATCAGGCCAGATAGGGGATCAGCCTTGCCCGGAAACAGAGATGAAAAACCAGGTCCGGCGGATCCCTGGGCCGTCGATGCCGCAGACTTTCCCGCGGCCGGGACCCCGACACAGCAGTTGCGCTTTCTTCTCAATTACGCCGTGCTCGCGCCCTCGGGCCACAACAGCCAGCCCTGGCTCTTCGATCTCGGGGACGGCCGGGTCGATGTGCTTGCCGACCGGAGCCGCCGTCTCCCGGTCGTCGACCCCGACGATCGCGAACTGACCATCAGTTGCGCGGCGGCCGCCGAGACGCTCGTTCTGGCCGCGCGCCAGTTCGGTCTCACGCTGGGTCTTGCCCCGTTTCCCGAGGGGCCCCGCTCCGATCTTGTCGCGCGTCTCGAAGTGACGGGCAACTCCACCGTTCCGCCGTCTTTCGCGGTTCTGGACGCCATCAGGCTCCGGCGGACGACCCGGAAGGCGTTCGACCCCGACCCCTTGCCGGACGACCTGCGAGCCGCCTGTGCCGCTGCGGCGAAAGAGGCCGGCGTTTCAGTCGTTTTCGCGGGGGACGAGGCCACGCATCACGATATCGCCGAACTCGTCGCCGAAGGAGACCGGCGCCAGTTCGACGATCCGGCATTCCGGGGTGAGCTGGCCCACTGGATCCGGCCGCGTGCGTCGCCGGGCCGTGACGGGATGTCCGGCGCGGCCTTCGGAATGCCGGATGCGCTCTCGGGCGTCGGCGCCTTCATGATCCGGACCTTCGACATCGGCGGGATGGCCGCGAGCGGCGACGAGCGCAAGATATTGGAAGGGTCTCCGGTGTTCATGGTGCTGGCCACCCCTGACGACGATCCGTCGGACTGGGTCGCGACAGGGCGCGCGCTGGCCGATGCGCTCGTCACCCTGTCGGCCGAGGGCTGGACTGCGTCCTACCTCAACCAGCCGATCGAGATTCCGGAGTTGCGGCCTCGACTGAAGGAGGCGCTCGGCATCGAGGCGCATCCGCAACTCTTGCTGCGGGTCGGTCGCGCCGACTTGCCGGAGCCTGCCGCACGTCGACCGGTGGACGATGTCCTTGTGTCCTGAACCCTCGCCCGAAAAAACCCGCGAGTCTCGGCCGGCCGGCAGCTCGTTTCGGGGAGTTCGAGCGTGAAGTCTGCGCAGAAGAACGTGTTTGTCGTCGGGCTCGAGCCTGTGAACCTCAGACTTCTGAAGTCTGTCCGGAATGCCGGGCAATATGCCTTTCACGGGCTTCTGACCCCGGAAGAGGTGGTGACCGCCCGGACATTCGATCTCGAAGCGCTCCTCGAAAAGGCAAGGCGGATCTTGCGGGATTTCGACGGTTCCGTCGACGCGATCGTGGGCTACTGGGACTTTCCGACCATACTCATGATGCCGATCCTGAGGCGGGAATTCGGATTGCGGGGGCCGACGCTGGAGAGCGTTCTTCGCTGCGAGCACAAGTTCCTCGCACGGCAGGTGCAGGCCGAGGCCGTTCCCGACCAGATTCCCGAATTCCGGCTTGTCGACCCGTTTGACGAGCAAGCGGCCGAAAAGATCGATCTGGCGTTTCCGTTCTGGCTGAAGCCGATCAAGGCCCATTCCTCATTTCTCGGCTTCCGCATCGCCGGTCGCGGCGACCTCGACCGTGCGCTCGAAAAGACCCGGCGCGGCATTCACCGCTTCGCCGATCCCATGAACGTGATCATGGGATACGCCGATCTGCCCGAAGGGATCCGGGATGTCGGCGGCTATCATTGCATCGCCGAGGCCATCATCTCGCAAGGCCGGCAATGCACCCTCGAAGGCTACGTCCATGAAGGGCAGGTCGAAGTCTACGGTATCGTCGATTCGATCCGCGGGCGGAACCGGTCGAGCCTCGAGCGCTACGAGTACCCCTCGGCACTTCCGCAGGACGTGAAGGACAGGATGATCGCCTCGGCGACGCGGGTGGTCGCCCGCGCGGGCCTCGACGACACGCCGTTCAACGTGGAGTTCTTCCATCACGAGCACCGCGACGCCATCTCGCTGCTCGAGATCAATACCCGGATCTCGAAGTCGCACAGCCCGCTTTTCGAAAAGGTCGAAGGCGTTCCCCACAAGGAGGTCATGCTGGACGTCGCCCTGGGCAGGAAGCCCGACTACCCCGCGCGGCGCGGGCAATTCCGCTATGCCGCGAAGTTCATGCCGAGGCTCTATGGCGAACACGACGACTGGACGGTCAGGAATGTCCCCGACGCGTCGCGTCTGCGCGAGATCGAGGCGGCGTTTCAGGGCAGCGAGATACAGCTGCACGTGGAAGAGGGCATGTTCCTGGCCGACATGCATCACCGCGATTCCTACAGCTACGAACTGGCCGCGGTCTTCATGGGGGCACAGTCGCGTGGTGCGCTCAGGAGGGATTTCGCGCAGCTCTGGGACGCGGTCGGGCTGCGCTTCGAGGAGGGGGCGTGATGGACGATCTGAAAACCGTGACAGAGCTTCCGCGCAAGGTGCGCAGTATCGAGACCGTCTGGATCCCGATGCGGGACGGCGCCCGGCTCGCCGCGCGGCTCTGGCTGCCCGAGGATGCCGAAGCACGCCCGGTGCCAGCGGTGCTCGAATACATTCCCTACCGGCGGCGCGACTTCACCCGGCCCCGGGACGCCGTGATCCACCCGTATGTCGCCGGCCACGGCTACGCCTGCGTCCGGGTCGACCTGCGCGGCAGCGGCGATTCGGACGGCGTGCTGAGGGACGAATATCTCGATCAGGAGCTTCAGGACGGCTGCGATGTCATCGAATGGCTCGCAAGGCAGCCCTGGTGCAGCGGCGAGGTGGGCATGATCGGCATTTCCTGGGGCGGCTTCAACGGGCTCCAGATCGCGGCGCTTCAGCCTGGCCCGCTCAAGGCCGTCATCAGCCTGTGTTCGACCGACGACCGCTACGCCGACGACATCCACCACATGGGCGGATGCCTTCTGGGCGACAACCTGTCCTGGGCCTCGGTGATGTTCGCCTACAACTCGCTCCCCCCGGACCCCGAGGTGGTCGGTGACAGATGGCGCGACATGTGGCTGACGCGGCTCGACGGCAGCGGGCTCTGGCTCGAGACATGGCTCCGGCACCAGCGGCGCGATGCCTATTGGCGACATGGCTCGGTCGCGGAGGATTATTCGGCCGTGACATGCCCCGTCATGGCCGTGAGCGGCTGGGCGGACGGATATTCCAACGCGGTCTTCCGGCTTCTGGCCAATCTCGACGGGCCGCGGCGCGGCCTCGTCGGGCCCTGGGGCCACAAATATCCCCATATCGGCGTGCCGGGCCCCGCCATCGGTTTCCTGCAGGAATGCGTGCGCTGGTGGGACCATTGGCTGAAAGGCGAGGCGACCGGCGTGATGGACGAACCGATGCTGCGCGTCTGGATGCAGGACAGCGTGCCGCCGAGCGCGCAATACGGGCATCGCCCGGGCCGCTGGGTCGCCGAGCCCGTCTGGCCGTCCGGAAACGTGATCCCGAGGCGCTTCGCGCTCGCTCCGGCGCGCATCCTGCCGGAGGGCGTGGAGGGACAGGGCGCGTCGCTGACCCTCCAGTCACCGCTGACGCTGGGGCTCTTTGCCGGCAAGTGGTGTTCCTACGCCGCCGGCCCCGATCTCTCCCACGACCAGCGGCAGGAGGATGGCGGCGCGCTGGTCTTCGACAGCGATCCGCTCGGCGAGCCCCTGGAAATCCTCGGCATGGTCTGCGTCGAACTCGACCTTTCGGCCGACCGGCCCCTCGCGATGGTCGCGGTGCGTCTTTCGGATATCGCGCCCGACGGCAAGGCGACCCGCGTCACCTACGGCATGCTGAACCTCACGCACAGGGACTCGCGCGAACATCCCGAGCATCTCGAGCCCGGCAAGCGCTACCGCGTGCGGGTCAAGATGAACGACATCGCCCAGTCCTTCCCCGCCGGCCACCGCATCCGACTCTCGGTCTCGACGTCCTACTGGCCTCTGGCATGGCCGTCGCCCACTCCGGTGCGGCTCTCCATCGAGACAGCGGGAAGCGGGATCGAGCTGCCCGTCCGGGTGCCCCGGCCCGAGGATGCCACCCTGCGGCCGTTCGGCCCGCCCGAAGGGGCAGCCGGAACGCCGCAACGGATGATCGGGCCCGGCGAACACAACTGGGTCGTGCACCGCGATCTGGCCAGCGACGTCTCGACCCTCGAGGTCATCAACGACAAGGGCGTGTACATGCTCGACGAGATCGGGCTGGAGGTCGAGAGCCGCAGCGACGAAAGCTATGTTTCCATCGGCGATGACTTCCTGTCGCCCTGCGGCGAGACGAAGCTTGTCCGCGGCCTGGCGCGCGGGGACTGGCGCGTGCGTACCGAGACGCGGACGAAACTGACCTGCGACGCATCGCAGTTCCACATCACGGCCGATCTCGACGCTTTCCAGAACGGAGACCGGGTGTTCTGCCGGACCTGGTCCGTCTCGATCCCCCGCGACTTCATCTAGACAGAATGCCGGCTCGACCCGCCGA
>CAZPPH010000008.1:37312-45167 GCA_964588375.1 uncultured Rhodobacterales bacterium
GGAACAACCAGACGGCAGCGGTTCGCCCCCGCCTGGGAGATCCTTGCAGGCCACGAAGCGCCCGGGCCGCGTCTTCCGGAAACCCGGTCTAGAGAACCCTGACCGTCATCGAGCCGAGTTTTTCTGCCTCGATCGTGACGACATCGCCCTTCCGGACCGGTCCGACACCCGAAGGCGTACCCGACAGGATGACATCTCCCGGGGCGAGTTCGAAGTACTCCGACAGGTAGGAAATCATTTCCGGGACCTTCCAGATCATCTGGTTCAGGTCTCCCTCCTGGCGGAGTTCGCCGTTCACTTCGAGGGTGATCCTGCCGTTTTCGAGATGCCCGATTCTGGAGGCGGGGTGGACGGGACCCACCGGGGCCGAGCGCTCGAAAGCCTTCCCGATCTCCCATGGGCGGCCGAGATTCTTGGCCTCTCCCTGCAGGTCGCGCCGGGTCATGTCGAGCGCGAGCGCGTAGCCGAAGACGTGATCGAGCGCTGCGTCCGTCGGGATGTCGGTTCCGCCGGATTTGAGCATGACGGCGATTTCGGCCTCGTGATGCACGTCCGATGTCTTCGTCGGATACGGGAACTCTCCGGACGGGTCGAGATTGTCGGGGTTCTTCTGGAAAAAGAACGGTGGATCCTTGTCGGGGTCGTGACCCATCTCGACGGCGTGGGCCGCGTAGTTGCGGCCGATGCAGTAGACCCGTCTGACGGGAAAAGCGCCGCCGCCCTCGACAGGTATGGCCACCGTCGATGGCGCTGCGATCACGTAATCTGACATCAGGGTCGTCCTTTCAGGATTATTGACGTCTTGTCATAAGGCAGCGCTGTGATAGGATCAATCTGAACCATTCGGGAACATCCGGGGGAATCGCTGTTTGATTTCGCTCAATCGGGAAATTGATCGCTGCTTATGACCCAGTTGCGCAACCAATACGATGAGCCTCCGGTCGTACGGGCTCCGGAGGCGCGCCATGAGGGTGTCGTCTCGCGGTTGAGAGACTTCATTTCCGATGGCGGCTATCTTCCTGGCGACAGGCTTCCGGCCGAACGTGACCTGATCGGCGAGCTCGGCCTCACCCGCAGCGCCCTGCGCAAGGCGCTGGAAACGCTCGAGCGGGACGGTACGATCTGGCGTCACGTCGGAAAGGGCACATTCGTGTCAAGCGCCGAGGCGACCGGAGACGGCGGCCTGATCGTGGAACTCGGACGTCAGCTCACACCATACCGCATGATGCGCGCGCGAACCTGCATCGAGCCCGCGATTGCACGCGAAGCCGCGATCAACGCCTCCGGCGAGGCGATGACGCGGATGCGGGCGGCCATGGAAAGCGCATCGGCGGCCTCGACCTGGGCCGAGTACGAGGCGCAGGACGACCGCCTGCACAGATGCATCGCCGAGGCGAGCGACAATGCGCTTCTTCTGGCGCTGTTCGATCAGTTGAACCAGGTGCGCCGGGCCGTCGCCTGGGGGGCGGTCAGACGCGACACGGTACGTCCGCCGGCGGACCATTCCAGTTTCGCCGAGCACAGGGCCATCGCCGAGGCGATTGCGAAACGGGACCCAGAGGTGGCTTACGAGGCGATGCGAGTTCACCTCCGGTCGGTCTCTGCGCGCCTTTTCGAGGGCGAGCACTGAGAAGCGCCGGGGCGCCCCCGAAAGGGGTGGCGTCGCGGTGTCGAAGCAAAGGGCGTGTTCATGGGAGGAGAGACATGGAACGCGAAAGTAATCACCCTTCGAGGGGAATGACCGGCGCGGCGAGCGGAGACGCGTCGAGAGGCGCGGATCCTGGCGCGCCCCGGGGCGCCCTGGAATGTTGAGAGGGCCTGCGGATTCGGGCGGCCCCGGAGGACCATGCAAACGAGAGTAGGCGGTTGGAAAAAACGAACCTGAAGTCCTTCGGTGTGCGCGGCTAACGGCGCAGGCGAAGGCAGATCCGAACGACACGCTTCAAAGGGAGGTACCAGAAATGAAGCATACCCAAGGAATGAATCGGCGCGGATTCCTCAAGACATCCGCAGCGGCGGCCGCGGCTTCCGGGCTCTCGGCGCCCGCGGCATTCGCGCAGAGCTACCCCGACCAGAACATCGAAGTCGTGATCCCGACCCGGGAAGGCGGAGGCGCTGACCGTCTTTTCCGCGCGTTCGCGAGCGTGTGGAAGAACTACCTCGGGACCGAACTCGAAGCAGGCTTCTTTCCCGGCGCGTCCGGCAGGGTGGGTTACGAGGTCTACCTCGGCAAGAACGAGCCTGACGCCTACAGCCTGATCTTCGGCAACATGGGCCCCGAGATCGCGGTCATGATCACCTCCGAGGCCGACTACAGCTTCCCGGAGGATTTCCAGTACTTCTGCCGCGTCGACAGCGACCCCTCGACCCTCTTCGTGGCGGCCGACAGCCCGTTCCAGACCGTCGACGACGTTATCGCCGCGGGGAAGGAGCGGACCCTCTCGGTGGCGACGAGCCGGCTGCCGCATCCCGCGTCGATCGGCGCGCTGCTGCTCGCCGAACACACCGGGGCGCAATTCAACCTGATCCCCCTTTCCGGCGGCCGGAACACGCTCGCCGGTGTGGTGACCGGCGAGACGGACTTCGGCGTTCTGCCATCCGGCTCTGTCGCCGGGGCAGGGGAATCGGTGCGGACGCTCGCGCTCTGGGACGACACGAACCCCATGCCGGACAAGCTCAACAATGCGCCGACGGTCAACCAGCACTTCGGCACGAGCTTTCCCGCTCTCGTCTCTGCGCGCGCCTTCGGTATTCACACGCAGGCCATCGAGAACCATCCGGACCGGTTCGAGTTCCTGTCATCGACCGCGAAGCAGGCGTTCGACGACCCGGCGTGGCGCGAGGCTGCCGCGGCGGCCGGCCAGCCGCTCGAACTCGTCAATTATGGCGATCGGGAGGCGTGCACGGCTTACGTCAGGGGCATGATCGAGGTCTCCAGGCGCTACAAGAGCCTGCTGACCGGCGCCTGATCGATACGCGGCGGCGCGGAACCCGCGCCGCCTCACCCCCCCATTGCGGAGAGATTTCATGGCCGACGATCCTCGTGAGGAACCATCGCGGGCGGTAGGGGGAGACCTGGTGCTCCCGATCGCAGCAGTGGCGTTCACGGCCTATTATTTCTGGTCGATCTGGAACAGCCCCTGGGAAGCTCAGGTCGCCGCCTTCCTGATCGGCTCGATCCTGCTGTTCCTTATCGCGATCTATCTTGTCCGAACCCTCCGCGAGGTGCTTACGGGGCGCGCCAATCTCGGCCTCGGTCCGCTGATCGGACCGTCCTGGATAACGCCCCGCAGGCTCGTCCTTCTCGGCCTCACGCTCGGCTATGTCATCGGGCTCGACTGGCTCGGTTTCACGCTCACCTCCTTTCTCTTCCTGTTTCTCGGTATGGTGACGCTTTCCGAGGCGCGCGGTGACGTTCGCAAGTTTTTCCACTACGGCATCACCGCCGCGATCCTCTCGCTCGCAGGCTGGCTGCTCTTCATCGTCGCTTTCGATACCCGGTTCCCCGCGGGCCCGTTCGAGCGTGTCATGGAAGCGATGTTCGGACTATGATCGGCGGCACCCTCTTTCTCGAGATGTTCACCGCGTCGCTCGCGATGTGGTGGGTCATCATCCCCGCGATCTTCATCGGTCTGATCGTCGGCGCGATCCCCGGCTTCTCGGCCGCGAACACGATCATCATTCTCCTGCCGCTGACGCTCGCCGTCGATGTCGAGGTGGGCCTCGTCTTCATGGTCGCGCTCTATTGCTCGTCACGGATGGGGGCTGGGGTGCCCGCGATTCTCGTCAACATTCCCGGGACCGCCGGCGCTGCCGCGACGCCGCTCGACGGTTATCCGATGGCGAAGCAGGGAAAGGGCTCTCAGGCGCTCGCGATGTCCTTCGTCGCCTCGGTGGCGGGCGGGCTCATCACCACGCTCATCGCCGTTCTGACGTTGCCCTGGCTCGCGAAGGTGGGCTACGTGATGCACTCGGTCGAGATGATCGTGGTGATGCTCTTCGGCATTTCGCTCATCGCCACCATCGCCGCGAAGGACACGCTGAAGGGGCTGATCGCCGGCTTTTTCGGCCTGATGATCGGGGCTATCGGGGCCGATCACATCTACGCCACCCCGCGCGGCACCTTCGGATTTCTGGAGCTTTATGACGGCATACCGCTGATCCCCGCCCTCGTCGGCCTCTTCGCCGTGTCCGAAGCCTTCGTGTTCATCGAAAACCGCTCCATCCTCAGCGAGGAGGGGCGCGCGCGGATGAAGGTGCGCGGCTGGGGACAGACGATCGAGGGAGCCATCATGGCGCTCAAGCGCTGGTGGCACGTGGTCTGGACCTCGCTTATCGGGCTCCTGATCGGTGTCGTGCCGGGCGCGGGTGCGTCGATCGCGTCCTTCGTGGCCTATCAGCAGTCGAAGACCTTCTCGAAGACGCCGGAACTCTACGGCACCGGCCACCCCGAGGGTCTGATCGCTCCCGAGGCGGCGAACAACGGGGTGACGGCGGGCACGCTGATCCCGCTTCTCGTTCTCGGCATTCCGGGAGGCGCGACGGCGGCGATCATGCTTGTCGTGCTGCAGTTCCACGGCGTGCAGATGGGGCCGCGGCTCTTCATGTCGTCGCCCGAAATCGCCTACGGGATGATCATGGCGATGTTCGTGACCTACATCTTCATGGTCTTCACTGTCCTGCCGCTCAGCCGCTACCTGAGCCAGGTGACCATGGTCTCGACCGTCTACATGGCCCCGGTCGTCCTCGCCTTCACGCTCGTGGGCTCCTTCGTGCCGCGGGAATACATGTTCGACATGTACCTCGCGCTCGCGTTCGGCCTGATCGGCTACGTCGCCCGCAAGACCGGCTACCACGTTTCGGCGATCCTCATCGGGGTAATTCTCGGGCCGTTGCTCGAGGCCTATTTCCTGCGCGCGCTGCGGATCAGCCAGGGCGACCTGACCGTGCTCTTCTCGTCGACCCTCGGCAACGTGCTCTGGGTCCTGCTCGTGATCTCGATCTGCATTCCATACGTGGCCGAATGGCGGCGCAAGCGCGCCCGCGAGGCCACGTCGACAGCGACACAGGAGTCCTGACATGACCTACCCCGGACGCGAAAAGATGTCCTACCGCGTGAGCCGCCTCGGCGCGCTCGACGATCTCGCCGGCGGCGGCCAGGTCGTGGTGCAGGGCGACCATGCCTACGTTGGCCACATGGACCCGCCGAACGGAACCTCGATCATCGACGTCTCCGACCCGCGGAACCCGAAGGTGGTGAGCCAGCTCACGCTCGAGGGAAACGCGAGCCACACCCACAAGGTGCGCGTCGTGGGCGACCTGATGTATGTGAACGTCGAGCGCTACGATCGCCACTTCCGCCACAAGGCGACCTGGATCGACGGCACGAAGGCCGCGCTCAAGGAAGAGTTGGGGCGCGAACCGAACGACGACGAGATCGCCGACCGCATCGGCATCCCGCGCAAGCGGATGGGCGACCTCTGGGCGGCCTATCACGACGACTACAGGGATGGCGGCTGGAAGGTCTACGACATCAAGGACAAGGCGCACCCGAAAGAGATCGCCTATGTAAAGACCCACGGCTTCGGGGTGCACCGCTTCGATGTGGACGAGAACTTCGCCTACATGTCGACCGAGATGGAGGGCTACCTCGGCAACATCCTCGTCGTCTACGACATGGCCGATCCGACCAGCCCGAAGGAGGTGTCGCGCTTCCATATTCCAGGCCAGCACGTCGCTGCCGGCGAGACGCCGACCTGGGCGGGCTACAAGCACCGGCTTCACCACGGAATGCGGGTCGGCGACGAGATATGGTGCGCTTACTGGCATGCGGGGATCAGGGTGCTCGACTGTTCGGACATCTCGAACCTGAAGCTCCTCGGTGAATACGATTATCACCCGGCGATTCCCGAGCCGACGCACACCGTGATGCCGCTGGAAAACCCGATCGGCGGCCGTCGTTACGCGGTCGCGGTGGACGAGGAGCACGACCACCGGCACGGGGCGCTTCATGGGTTCATGTGGGTCTTCGACGTGACGGACGTGGGCGCGATGAAGCCGGTCTCGGCTTTCGACGTCTCCGAGCGCGACAGCCCCTACGCGCGGGCCGGCGGCCGCTTCGGCGCGCACCAGTTCCGCGAGAAGCTCGACGACACGCTTGTCTATCTGACCTGGTTCTCGGGCGGTCTCCGGATCGTCGATCTGAAAGACCCCACACGGCCCGAGGAGATCGCGCATTTCATCCCCGAGCCGCGCGCCGGTTTTCCCAGTCCGCAGTCGAACGATGTGGAGGTCGACGAACGGGGTCTCGTCTACATGATCGACCGCAACAAGGGCTTCGATATCCTCGAGTTCGACCGGCCGTGAGCGACATCGATTCAACCTCGCGCCCGGGAGAGGATGGCCTTCTGCCCCCTTCCATCGCGCCGGAGACGGCCAGACTGGGCGTTCGCCAGGTTTCGGGCGTGAACGGCGCGTCGACGAAGACGGTCGCGACCGTGCGCGGTCACACCGCAATCACCGACGAGGCGGACGGCACCGATGACGGGCCGACCCCGCTCGAGACCGTGCTCATAGGCCTCGTCGGCTGCGAGGGAGTGATCGTGAACCGCGTCGCGGATGCCATGAGCTTCGCCTATTCCGGTGTCGAAATCACGGCCGAGGGCGAGGTCGACAAGCGCGGCTCGCGCGGCGTCGCCGGGGTGCGGCCGCATTTCAACTGGGTCGATCTCAGAATCCGGATCACTTCGGACGAACCGCTCGACCGGCTGCACATTCTTCAGAAAAATGTCGAATACCGCTGTCCGGTGCTGAACCTCATGCGGGACGCTGGCGTGGAGGTTCGGGCGAGGTGGTCCATCAGGCGGGAGACCGGAACATGAAAACGCGGCTTCTCGGCGCATTGGAGGTGTCGGCTCTCGGGCTCGGCTGCATGGGCATGTCGGTGGCCTACGGACAGCGCGACGAGCCGGGCTCGATCGAGACGATCCATCGTGCGCTCGACCTCGGCGTCACCTTCCTCGACACCGCGGACGCTTACGGCCGCGGGCACAACGAGGACCTCGTCGGGCAGGCGCTGAAGGGTCGGCGCGGCGAAGCGGTCATCGCCACGAAGTTCGGCAACATCCGCACCGCGGAAGGCAAGTCCGACGTACGGGGCGATCCCGCCTACGTGATCGAGGCTTGCGAGACGAGTCTCGCCCGGCTCGGAACCGACGTGATCGATCTCTACTACGTGCACCGGATCGACCCGAAGGTTCCGGTCGAGGACACGATCGGCGCCATGGCGCGGCTCGTCGAGGCCGGCAAGGTTCGCCACATCGGCGTGTCGGAGGCGGCGCCGGCAACGATCCGGCGGGCGCATGCCGTGCACCCGCTGGCAGCGGTCCAGACGGAGTATTCGCTCTGGACGCGGGACGTGGAGGCCGAGGTCCTGCCGACATGCCGCGAGCTCGACATCGGCTTCGTCGCCTATTCTCCGCTCGGCCGGGGGTTTCTTTCGGGCACGATCCCGAGCCGCGACAGTCTGATCGAGACAGACCGCCGGCGAGACCATCCGCGCTACTCGGAAGAGAACATCGCGACCAACACCGCGCTGGTCGAGGCTCTGAGGTCCATCGCTTCGGAGGTCGACGCAACGCCTGCGCAGGTGGCGCTGGCCTGGCTCATTGCAAGGGGCGATGACATCGTTCCCATCCCCGGCACGAAGAGAGCGAGGTGGCTGGAGGAGAATGTGGCGGCGCTCGATCTCACGCTGTCCGACGCGCAACTCGTCCGCCTCGGCGACGTGTTCTTTCCCGGAGTGACGGCCGGTGACCGCTACCCGCCCGGGGGTATGAAGCGTATCATGATCTAG
>CAZPPH010000009.1:0-8173 GCA_964588375.1 uncultured Rhodobacterales bacterium
GGACAGGCGTCGTCGTAACCCGGAAGGCGCATCCGGTCGGTCCGGACCGGCGAAGCCGCAGCGCACCGACCCGCGTGCGTTGCGTGACCGGTCCCGGGCACGGGAAGAGAGCCTCTGCACGCCGCCTGTGCCCCCGGCCCTTTTTCATTTGTGGCGACGGACAGGAGCGTTAGAAGATGCGGGGCGCGAATGAGGCAGGAGCGATGACGCCGAAGATCATACCGCAACCCGGGATCATGGAGATCGCGCTCTACCAGGGCGGCGAGAGCCGTATCGCGGGGCGTGACGAGGTTCTCAAGCTGTCGTCGAATGAAAACCCGCTCGGCGCCTCCGAGGCCGCGAAGGCGGCGTTTCGCGCCACCGCCGACCACCTGCACCGCTATCCCTCGACCGACCATGCAGGGCTGCGGACAGCCATCGGCGAGGTCCACGGCCTCGACCCCGACCGGATCATCTGCGGAGCGGGCTCCGATGAAGTGTTCACTTTCATCACCCAGGCATATGCCGGCCCGGGCGACGAGGTCATCCACACCGAACACGGTTTCTCGCTTTATCCCATCGTCGCCCGCGCTGCCGGGGCGACGCCCGTGGAAGTCCCCGAGCGCGACCGCCGGGTGGATGTCGATGCGATCCTCGCGGGCGTTACCGAGCGGACGCGTATCGTGTTTCTCGCCAATCCGGGCAATCCGTCCGGCACGATGATCGGCGAGCCCGACCTTGAGCGACTGGCCGATGGCCTGCCCGGCAACGTCCTTCTCGTCCTCGATGGGGCCTACGCCGAATACGCCGACGGCTATGACGGAGGTGCCGCGCTCGCCGGGGCGCGCGGAAACGTCGTCATGACCCGGACCTTCTCGAAGCTCTACGGGCTCGGCGGCCTGCGCGTCGGCTGGGGCTACGGGCCGCGCGGCATCATCGAGGTCCTGAACCGCGTGCGCGCGCCGTTCAATCTCTCCGCCAGCCAGCTTGCGACCGCCGAAGCCGCGGTGCGCGACCGCGACTGGGCGCGCGCGGCATTCACGCTCGCCGCCGAAATGCGGGTCTATCTCAGGCAGGGGCTGAGGGACCTCGGCATCGCCTGCGACGAGAGCTTCGCGAATTTCGTTCTCGCTCGCTTCGCCAGCCGGCATGCGGCTGAAGGCGCGGAGGCATTCCTGAGAGACAATGGAATACTGGTGCGGAAAGTCGCGGGCTACGGTTTCCCGGAGGGGCTGCGGATCACGGTCGGGACGAGGCGGGATTGCGACCGGGTGATCGCGTCGCTCCGGGCGTTCCGGGAGCAGGCGGCATGACGCGGCTCTACGAGCGCGTCGCCCTCATCGGTCTCGGTCTCATCGCCTCCTCGATGGCCCACGGTATGCGCGGCCGGGGGCTCGCGGGCGAGATCGTCGGCACCGCGCGGTCGCCCGAGACGCGTGCGATTGCAGCCGGTGACGGCCTCGTCGACCGGGTGACGGAAACGGCCGCCGAGGCCGTCCAAGGGGCCGATCTCGTGGTTCTCGCCGCACCCGTGGGTGTGATGGGCTCGATCGCCGAGGAAATCGCTCCGCATCTCGCCAGGGGCGCAACCGTGACCGATGTGGGGTCGGTCAAGCGTGCGGTCGTGACCGATGTCGGGCCGCACATCCCGGACGGGGTCACGTTCATTCCGGGCCATCCGCTTGCGGGAACCGAGCATTCCGGTCCGCGGTCCGGTTTCGCGGAGCTCTTCGAGAACCGATGGTGCCTTCTGTTGCCGGACGAGAACACCGACCCCGCGGCCCTCGCCCGCCTCAGGCAGCTCTGGGAGGCCCTCGGCTCGAACGTCGATCTGATGGATCCCGATCACCACGACCTCGTGCTCGCCGTCACCTCCCACACGCCGCACCTCATCGCCTACACGATGGTGGGTGTCGCCGACGATCTGCGGCGCGTGACCGACAGCGAAGTGATCAAGTATTCCGCCGCCGGGTTTCGCGACTTCACACGCATCGCGGCCTCCGACCCGGTCATGTGGCGCGACGTCTTCCTGACGAACAAGGACGCGACGCTGGAGATTCTCGGCCGCTTCACCGAAGAACTCTTCGCTCTGCAGCGCGCCATTCGCACCGGCGACGGGGCGCAGCTCGAAGCCTATTTCGCGCGCACCCGTGCGATCCGTCGCGGCATCATCGAGGCCGGGCAGGATACCGAGGCGCCGGATTTCGGCCGCGGGTCGGTGAAGCGGTGAGGGTCCGGGCCGCCCTCCTGGCAATCGCCCTCTCGGCCGGGCCCGCACCTGCCGAGTTGCTGGAGAAAAGCCCGACCCCGGTGCCGAGGCCCGCGGTGGAATCGACGCCCGAACCCGCGGCAGTGCCCGTCACGATGCCGGTCCGTTCCGACGCAGACATCCGCCCCCGCCCCCGGCCAGACCGGCCGACGGTCCGCCAGATGCAACCGGCCGTCTCGGCGGGTTCGGCGCTGGCCATCGCCCGGCTGCCTCAGGCGGGTCTCGCCCGGTCGCCGTTGCCGAAGCCGCGCCCGGAGCGTGCCCTCCGCCGGTCGGAGCGGCCCCTCTCGAGCGACCCTGCCCGGGTTCTCCGCTCCGGCAAGGTCGGTCCGATCTGCGGATCAAGCGACATCATCGGCCAGCGTGTCGATCCGATCCCGGGACGGCTGGAAGGCTGCGGTATCGCCAACCCGGTGCGGGTTGCAGAAGTCGCCGGCATTCGCCTCTCGCGGGGGACGACGATGGACTGCGCGACGGCAAGGGTCTTTCGGTCCTGGGTCGAGGGCGGTCTCAAACCTGCGGTCGGGCGCCTCGGTGGCGGACCCGCGCGCATTGATGTCGCCGCAGGGTATGCCTGCCGGACGATCAACAGCCGCCGAGGCGGATCGATCTCCGAGCACGGCAAGGGCAATGCGATCGATATTTCCGGCATTACCCTGCGCAACGGCAAGCGGATAACCGTGGAGGACGGCTGGCGGCGTCAAGCCGAAGGCAAGGTCCTGCGCCGGCTCCACCGCGCAGCCTGCGGGCCGTTCGGGACGGTTCTGGGCCCCGGCGCCGACAGGTTCCATCAGGATCATTTCCATTTCGACATCAAGCGGCGAAATTCACCCTATTGCCGTTGAGGCAGATGGCGCTCTCGCCGCGCCTCCGGCCCCCGAGGCCCTACATGGAAGAGGATGGCTCCGGTCACGGAAGCCGGATCGGGGGCAGGGCGCCGATGGGCAGCGGGCCGAAGAAGAGTGTGCCGGACCGGATCATGAGCGGCGCGTCGATCGTGTCCGCACGACCCGACATTCCCGCAAGCAGCGAGAGAGCGTTTTCGAGGGACGGTCGCCCGGCCTCGGGCAGGGCGCCGGAATTCACCGCGATATCGAGCATCTCGCGCCAGTTCACCGCCTTGACCGTGATCTCGCCGGTCGCCATGCCGGCCGCGTCCAGGACGACCTCGCCGGCCGCCCTGAGTTCGAGGTCGCCCCAGATCGCGGTGAGATCGTCGAGATCTATGGAGGTCGGCTGCGGCCGCGCGCGCTCGATCGCGGACCGGTCCCAGCGTGCGTCGAAGCCGATTTCGGTGGCGACGCGAAGGGTCTCGATCTGGGCCGGCAGGGCGTTCAGCGGGTCGAGCCGGCGCTTCAGCGGCTCCGCGAGCCGCACCCTCGACGCCTCGACGGCCATGTCTTGGCTGTCGGCCGCCACGGGGGTCTGCCGGGTGGCGAGGCGCAATTGGGCTGCGCCGCCCTGCCAGCCCTCGCTCGAGCTTATGCCGAGGGCATCTGCGATGAGTGTGGCGCGGACGAGAGCCAGCTCGGTGCCGGGCTCGACGACGATCGAGGCCTGCATCTTCGCCGAGGTGATCGTGAGCCGCTCGCGGGGGGTGGAGACCCGGTGCTGGTTCGGCCAGACGGCGATCACGTGGTTCGGCTGGTAGGACAGCGCGAGGATCTGGAAAAACGGAAGGCTCCAGGCCAGCCCGGTGTCCGGGTCCGCGAGATCGAGGTCTGTGAAGGTGGTGTCGAAGCGGTTCGGGAAGCCCTGCACCCTCAGGTCCGCGTAATCGGCCACCCAGCCCTCGTCGCGGCGCTCCTCGATCCAGGCCCGGAGCCCGCGATCGAGGGCGATGGAGCCGGCAACCCAGTAGCCGCCCCAGGCGAGAACGGCGATGACGACAACGGCGATCAGTCTGCGCATCCCGCACTTTCCCCGAACGGTCCGGTGGTGTTTACAGGCGGGGTCGGAAAAGGACCAGCCATGGACAGACCACTCTGGGTCTTCGGTTACGGATCGCTGATGTGGAATCCCGAGTTCCCATGGAGCCGGCGCGAAGTTTCGCGGCTCGAAGGGTTTCACCGCAGCTTCTGCATGACCTCGATCCACCATCGCGGCACCGAAGAAAGCCCCGGGCTGGTGCTGGCGCTCGACGAGACCCGGGGCGCGGCCTGCGAGGGTCTCGCCTACGAGGTCGCGCCCGAGGCGGCGGAGGAAACCGTCGCCGCCCTGCGCGAGCGCGAACTCATCTCCTCGGCCTATATCGAGTGCCGGCTGCCGGTGACCCTGCAGACCGGCGAGCGGGTCGAGGCGCTCGCCTATGTCATCGAGAAGACCCATGCGCAGTATTGCGGCGGACTGCCCCTCGAGGAGCAGGCCGGGATCATCGCCCGCGCCATCGGGGGGCGGGGCCCGAACACCGAGTACCTCTACAACACGGTGGCCCATCTTGCCGAACTCGGCATCGTCGACGAAGACCTCGACTGGCTTGCCCGGCGGGTCCGCGCCATCGAAGCCGCCGGGTCCGCGAGTTGAGGTTGTGACCCGCCGCGACCGCCATTAGTGTCGCCGGCGAGACACACGTGAGCAGGGTGACGCGATGGTCCGCTGGGACCCTGAGGCCTATCTGAAGTTCACCCAGCCGGTGCGCCAGCTCGTGCTGATGGTGCTCGTGCTCGTCGCCGTCGCGATCGGGTCCTGGGTCGCCTACCCGAGCGTTGCGCCGGTGTTTCTGGCAAATCCGTGGCTCAACGGGTTCATCGCGGTCGTCTTCGTGATCGGGATCGCCGCCTGTTTCTGGCAGGTCTTCCAGATCTTCAGTTCGGTGAACTGGATCGAGGGGTTCGCCCGCGAACGGCCCGGGTTCCGCTTCACCCGCGCGCCGCGGCTTCTGGCGCCGCTTGCCGCACTTCTGCGGTCGCGCGGCAAGACCATGCAGATCGGTGCGTCCTCGACCCGGTCGATCCTCGACTCGGTCGCCACACGAATCGACGAGGCGCGCGATATCACGCGCTACATCGTCAACCTTCTGATTTTCCTTGGCCTTCTCGGTACGTTCTTCGGGCTTGCGACGACGGTGCCGGCGGTGGTCGAGACCATTCGCTCGCTCGCACCTTCCGAGAGCGAGACCGGCATGGAGGTGTTCGAGCGGCTGATGACCGGTCTCGAGAACCAGCTCGACGGCATGGGGGTGGCGTTCTCCTCCTCGCTTCTCGGCCTTGCGGGCTCGCTGGTGGTGGGCCTTCTCGAACTCTTCGCGAGCCACGGGCAGAACCGGTTCTACCGCCAACTCGAGGAATGGCTCTCCTCGATCACCCGGCTCGGCTTTTCGTCCGAAACCGAAGGGGAGGGCGAGGGCGGCTCGGCGGATTACGGGGCCGTCGCGCAGCTCGCCGAACACATGGCCGAGCGAATGGACGCGCTGCAGGAGTTCCTCGTCGAGATGCGCGGCGAGGACCGGCTGGGCGAAATGGCCGGCGCGATCCGCGAGCTTACCGACAAGCTCGAGGGCGGGCAGGGGACGGCGTCGGCGCTCACCCGCCTCGGCCAGTCCCAGCAGCGGCTCGCCGATCTTCTCGAGGCGCAGGCCCAGGTGTCGGGCGGTGGCGGCGGCGGGGTCGATGCCGAGAGCCGGATGCGGCTGCGCTCGATGGATGTCCAGCTTCTGCGAATTCTGGAAGAACTGGCGGCCGGGCGTCAGGAAAGCATTTCCGAGTTGCGCGCCGATCTCCACGCGCTGACGCGCGCGGTGCAGAGGCTCGATCGGACGGGGGTCTAGGCCATGGCACTGACCCGGCGAGCCACGCGCGGGGTCTCGGGCTCGATCTGGCCCGGGTTCGTCGATGCGATGACGGCTCTGTTGCTGGTGCTCATGTTCGTGCTGACGATCTTCATGATCGTCCAGTTCGTGCTCCAGGAGCAGATTTCGGGGCAGGAGGACGCGCTCGAACAACTCTCTGTCGAAGTGAACGTGCTCGCCCGGGCGCTCGGGCTCGAACAGCAGAACACCGCCGCTCTGGAGGATGAGCTCGAGGGCGAGCGGACCGAGAACGCACGCCAGGCGACGCTGATCGCCAATCTCACCGGCCAGCTCGAGACCCAGGCGGGCGAACTGGCGGCGCGGGCCGCCCGGATCGCGTCGTTCGAGGAACAGGTCGCATCGCTCATCGCCGAACGTGACACGGCCCTGGCAGAGGGCGAGCGCCTGACCGCTTCGGTCGAGGAGCTGGAGGCGGCTCGGGAAACGCTCATCACCGAGCAGGAGGCGTTGCAACTCGCCCTCGCCCAGCGGCGTGAAGAGATCGATGCCCAGGCAGAGGCGGCGCGGCTCGCGGCTGCCCGTCGCGAGGCCCTCGAGGCGCTGACGGCCGAGCTTCAGTCGGAGGTCGAGGAAAAGGATGCCGCTCTCGCGTCCGTCACGGGCGATCTCGAGACGGCCCGCGAGGCGCTGTCGGAGGAAGAGGCGGCACGGCTCGCCGAGGCGGCGGCCGCTCAGGCGTTGCGTGAACGGCTCGAGAACGCCGATGCGGAGCTCACGTCACTCACCCTCGCGCTCGAGGAGGAGCGTCGGCGGGCCGAGGAAACGCTGACGCTTCTGGCCGCCGCCGAGGCTGCCGACGCGGAACTGAATGACCGTCTCGTCGCAGCGCTCGCCGCGCGCGACGAGGCGCTTCAGACCGCCGAGGCGGCAGAGGGTCAGCTCGGCGAAGCGCGTACGAGTGCCGAGGAAATGGAACTCGCCCTCGCACTCGCGACGCTCGAGCGGGACGATGCCGAGGCAGAACTGGCCGAACTGCGGACCCGGTTGTCCGAGGCGGAGGCGGCGATCGCGGCGGCCAACGACACCGATGCCGCGCGTGATGCCCGTCTTGCCGAACTTGCCGCCGAGCGGGACCGGCTGGCGGCCGAACTGGAGGATGCACGCGCGGCTCAGATCGACGAGCAGTCCCTGCGCGACCGTCTCGCCGCCGCACTCGCTGCCCGCGCGCTGGCCGAGAACGAGGCGGCCGAACAGCTCACCGAGGCGGAGCGCCAGTCCACGCTCCTGGCGACCGCCCAGGCGCGGCTGGCCGAGGAGGAGGCCGTGTCCCAGGAAGCTCAGCGCGAGGTCGCCCTGCTCAACGCACAGATCGACGAGCTGCGCGCCCAGCTCAACGTGCTGCAGGGGCTCGTCGACGAAAGCCGCTCGCGGGACGTCGAGGCGCAGGTGCAGATCGACACGCTGGGCTCGAACCTCAACGCCGCCCTCGCCCGCGCCGCCGCAGAGGAACGCCGCCGCCGTGAACTCGAGGAGGCCGAGCGCGCCCGCCTCGAGGCCGAGGCGGCGCAATTGCGGTCGCAGGCGGAGGAACTCGAGGCGGCCAGGTCGGAATTCTTCGCCGCCATGCGCTCGGTGCTCGCGGGCCGCGACGAGGTGCAGATCGTCGGCGACCGCTTCGTCTTCTCTTCGGAGGTCCTGTTCGCGCCAGGCTCGGCGCAGCTCTCTGCCGGCGGTCAGGAGCAGATCGCGGGCGTGGTCGAAATCCTCTCCGAAGTCGCCTCGGAAATCCCCGAGGGGATCGACTGGATCATCCGGGTCGACGGCCATACCGACGACACGCCGCTGCTCGGCGGGCCGTTCGCGGACAATTGGGAGCTTTCCCAGGCGCGGGCCCTGTCGGTCGTCCGTTTCATGACCGAAGCCCTCGGCTTTCCGCCCGACCGGCTCGCCGCCACGGGGTTCGGCGAATACCGCCCCGTGAACCCCGCCGACACGCCCGAAGCCCGCGCCGAGAACCGGCGGATCGAGTTGAAACTCACCGAGCGCTAGGTCTCGCGACCGGTGGTTTTCTTCACAGTGCCGCGAGAACCGAGCCGGGGTGGACGCAATCGCGGCCGCCGCAATGGCTGCCGTGGCAGACGCTGAGGCTGCTCAGGAGAGCGGGTCTCGGAGGGTTC
>CAZPPH010000009.1:8273-43502 GCA_964588375.1 uncultured Rhodobacterales bacterium
GGCAATCTCACGGCGCTCTCAGCTTGTGACGAAGCTGCCGGAGCGTGTCCTCGAATGCGAGAACGGACCAGCCGGGTCATGCGGGGAGCGGCCCGGCCGAATCCTTCTTCGGGGAGTCTGAAGGTCTTGCCGGCTATCCGGTTTCCGCAAGATGCAGCGTTCGCGCTGTATCCCGCATCAGACCTCTGCCGACCTTCGCCTCCAAAGAGGAAGGGCGGGCAGATCTTTCGACCCGCCCGCCCTGATGATCGGGTTCCGGTTTCAGTCCGCGGTCAGAAGCGGCGGCTTGCGCGAACCGAGCTTGCGGGTTTCGGGCGGATCGATACGAAGGTCGATCTTGCCGTCCTTGATGCCCACCTTGACCACGCCGCCCTTGGCGAGCTTGCCGAACAGAAGCTCCTCGGCGAGAGGCTTCTTGATCTCTTCCTGGATCACCCGGCCGAGAGGCCGCGCGCCCATCTTGTCGTCGTACCCCTTTTCGCCGAGCCATTCCGCCGCGGCCTTGGTGAGTTCGATCGTGACATTCCGGTCGAGAAGCTGCGCCTCGAGCTGGAGGACGAACTTTTCGACGACCTGCGCGATGATCTCCTTGCCAAGCGGCGCGAAGGAGATGACCGCGTCGAGCCGGTTGCGGAACTCGGGCGTGAACGTGCGTTCGATGGCGGCGGTGTCCTCGCCCTCGCGCCGGTCCCGGCCGAAGCCGATGGCCGCCTTGGCCTGTTCCGCCGCCCCCGCATTCGAGGTCATGATCAGGATGACGTTCCGGAAGTCGACCGAACGGCCGTTGTGGTCGGTCAGCGTGCCGTGGTCCATCACCTGCAAGAGGATGTTGAACACGTCCGGATGCGCCTTCTCGATCTCGTCGAGCAGGAGAACGCAATGCGGGTGCTGATCGACGCCGTCTGTCAGAAGACCGCCCTGGTCGAAGCCGACATACCCCGGAGGCGCGCCGATGAGACGCGAGACCGCGTGCTTCTCCATGTACTCCGACATGTCGAAGCGCAGCATCTCGACCCCGAGCGTCGCGGCGAGTTGCTTGGCAACCTCGGTCTTGCCGACGCCGGTCGGGCCCGCGAAGAGGTAGTTGCCGATGGGTTTCTCGGGTTCGCGAAGACCTGCCCGTGCGAGCTTGATCGCCGAGGAAAGCGCCTCGATCGCCGCGTTCTGGCCGAAGACGACGCGCTTGAGCGAGGCGTCGAGGTCCTTCAGCACCTCGGCGTCGTCCTTCGAGACGTTCTTCGGCGGAATCCGGGCGATCTTGGCGATCACCGCTTCGATCTCCTTCGTGCCGATGGTCTTCCGGCGCTTCGATTCCGTCACGAGGTGCTGAGCCGCGCCCGCCTCGTCGATCACGTCGATCGCCTTGTCGGGTAGCTTGCGGTCGTTGATGTAACGCGCCGAGAGCTCGACCGCCGTCTTGATCGCGTCGGCGGTGTACTTGATGTCGTGGTGCTGCTCGAAGTAGGGCTTGAGACCCTTCAGTATCTTCACGCTGTCCTCGACCGTCGGCTCGTTGACGTCGATCTTCTGGAACCGGCGGCTGAGCGCGCGGTCCTTCTCGAAGTGCTGGCGGAACTCCTTGTAGGTTGTCGACCCCATGCAGCGCAGCTTGCCGCCCTGAAGCGCGGGCTTGAGAAGATTCGAAGCATCCATCGCTCCGCCGGACGTGGCGCCGGCGCCGATCACCGTATGGATCTCGTCGATGAAGAGAATCGCGTCCGGGTGCTCCTCGAGTTCGCTCATCACCGCCTTCAGGCGCTCCTCGAAATCGCCCCGGTAGCGGGTGCCCGCGAGAAGCGCGCCCATGTCGAGCGAGTAGATCGTGGCGCCTCGCAACACTTCGGGTGTTTCCGCCGCGACGATCTTGCGCGCGAGGCCCTCGGCTATCGCGGTCTTGCCCACGCCGGGGTCGCCCACGAGAAGCGGGTTGTTCTTGCGGCGCCGGCACAGCACCTGCACGCAGCGTTCCACCTCGTGCTCACGGCCGATCAGCGGATCGACGTCGCCCTTGCGGGCACGCGCATTGAGGTCGACGCAATACTTGGCGAGGGCGGATTCCTTGCCGTCCTCCTCCGTCGCCTGGCTTTCGTCCTCGAATTCGTTCGCGCCCTGCACCGACCGCGCCTCTCCGAAGGACGGGTTCTTGGCGACACCATGGGCGATGAAGTTCACCGCGTCGTAACGCGTCATGTCCTGCTCCTGCAGGAAGTAGGCCGCGTTCGACTCCCGCTCGGCGAAAATGGCCACGAGAACGTTGGCGCCCGTGACCTCGGACCGCCCGGAACTCTGCACGTGGATCGCCGCGCGCTGAATAACACGCTGGAACGCCGCCGTCGGTACGGCTTCGGACCCTTCCACGTTGGTCACCAGGGTCGACAGCTCGTCGTCGATGAAGGTGTTCAGGGTCTGGCGAAGCTCCTCGAGATCGACCGAGCAGGCCTGCATCACCTTCGCAGCGTCGGGCTCCTCGATCAGGGCAAGCAACAGATGCTCGAGCGTGGCCAACTCGTGTCTGCGCTGATTGGCCAGCGCCAAAGCCGCGTGAATTGCCTGCTCGAGCGTATTCGAAAAAGACGGCACTTCCGTGCTCCTCAGGTCATGGGCCGGGAAGGCTTCGCGCCCCCGCCAACCGTGGGCTTGTAGACTTAAAGTTCGGTGATCTTCGCCGAGCTTCAAGGTTTTTTTTGGCCGGCCCCGATCACAATCGGGACGGGATGGTCTGCGGGAAATGACTTAGTGTAAATATTGGGCAGCCGATCAAGTCCGGTCAGAACCTGTCCTTGCGACCACGGATCTCCGCGAAGACGGAAATGTCGTCCTCTCCACCCATATTTAACACCGACTTTACCTCCGGCAACCCCGCGCGCAAGAACGGGTTCGTCGCGCGTTCCTCCCCGAGCATCGAAGGCACGGTTGGCGTCCCCGCCGCATCGGCGGCGAAGACTGAATCGGCGCGCGCGCGAAGCTCCGCGTTGTCGGGTTCGATCGTCAGCGCGAAGCGGGCGTTGTTGGCCGTGTATTCGTGTCCGGAGCATACGGTCGTCTCGTCTGGCAACGCCGCGAGCCGGCAGAGGCTTTTCCACATCATTTCATGTGTGCCTTCGAACACCCGGCCGCAACCCAGCGCCATGAGACTGTCGGCGGTGAAGACCGCCGCCTCCGCGGGGATGTGGTAAGCGATATGGCCGATCGTGTGTCCCGAGACATCGATCACGTCGACCCGTGTTCCGGCGAACTCGAAGCCGTCCCCGTCGGAGACGGCGCGGTCGAGGGGTGGCAGGCGGTGCGCATCGGCGGCCGCGCCGGTGACACTGGCTCCGAACCGCTCGCGCAGGGCGGCGACACCATCGACGTGGTCGGCGTGGTGATGGGTGATCCAGATCTCGTCGAGCCCCCAGCCACGGGTTTCGAGCGCGGCCGCGACCGCCGGAGCCTCCGGTGCATCCACGAGGGCGGTGCGCCCCGAAGCTGCGTCGTGGACGAGAAAGGCGTAATTGTCGGTCCGGCAGGGAACGGTCACGATCTCGAATGTCATGGAAATGCCCTCCGCCATTTCATACGTTGATTGCAAGTGTCACCCATCGGTGCCGGGCCCGCAATGCATCTCGACGTGCTGGATCTGAGGAATTTCTACTACCGCACCCAGCTTGGCCGCGCCGCCCAACGGGCGCTGCGCGACCGTGTTCTGGCGATCTGGCCGCCCGCGGCCGGGCAGACCGTGGCCGGCTTCGGCTTCGCGGTCCCGCTTCTGCGGCCCTATCTCCCGATGTCGCGGCGGGTCATCGCGCTGATGCCCGGCCAGCAGGGGGTGATGGCCTGGCCGCCGGGTGCCGCGAACATCTCGGTGCTGTGCGAAGAAACGCTCTGGCCGCTCGAGGCCGAGCGGGTCGACCGGCTCGTGGTGCTGCACGGGCTGGAAACCTCGGAGCATTCCGAGGCACTGCTCAATGAATGCTGGCGCGTGCTCGCGCCAGGCGGCAAGGCGCTCTTCATCGTGCCGAACCGGGGCGGGCTCTGGGCACGGCGGGACGGCACGCCCTTCGGCTATGGCCGGCCCTATTCGCTGTCCCAGCTCGAAGGCCAGCTCGGCAGGCACGATTTTCAGCCCGAGCGACACTCCGCGGCGCTGTTCCAACCGCCATCGGAAGCCCGCTTCTGGCTGAAGACCGGCCCGGCCTGGGAGCGGCTTGGACGCAACATATCGGGCACTTTCAGCGGCGGCGTCCTGATCGTGGAAGCGGAAAAGGTGACCGGCCCGACGCCGCGGCCCGGGCTGCCCGAGGCGGTATCCCGCCCGTTGCGGATTCTCGACGGGCTGAAGACCCCCGAGCCCAAGCCGGCTCGTGTCCAGTGCCCGAATTTCGGGCGCAAACCGTCGCACCTCACTCAATATCCTGATTTTATTGAGGCGCATGGTGAACGACCGCCGATCTATGCAGTTGCAGCACCAAAAACCCTCTGCTAAGTCACCGCTGATTTTGCGTTCGGCCCGACCGGGTCGGCGATCCGAAGGTCTCGCCTTTGGGGGGCCCTAGGGCCTTGGGGACATCAAAGCGGAAGGGCGGACGTGTCGGAACCTCAATCGATCTCGACAGGGATTGCCGCACGCTATGCGACGGCGCTTTTCGAACTCTCGAAGGAGGGCGATGGCCTTCCCGTGCTCGAGGCGGACGCCGAAGCGCTCGACGCGGCGCTCAGGGAAAGCCCGGAGTTCGGCTCTTTCATCGCATCGCCGATCTACAGCCGGGCTGAGCAGGAGAATGCCGTCGGCGCGGTGGCGGATGCCATGGATCTCAAGCCGGTGGTGGTGAACACTCTGCGGCTCATGGCCCGGAAGCGCCGTCTCTTCGTCCTGCCGGCTCTGGTGCGCGAACTTCGCGCCCGGATCGCCGCCGAGAAGGGCGAGGTCACCGCCGAGGTCGCCTCGGCAGCCGCGCTGAGCGATGCCCAGAAAGAAAAACTCGCCGAGACGCTCAAGGCCTCTGTCGGCAAGGACGTAAAGCTCAACCTGGCCGTCGATGAAACGCTCATCGGCGGTCTGGTCGTAAAAGTGGGCTCGCAGATGATCGACACGTCGATCCGCTCGAAGCTCGCAGCCCTGCAGAACACGATGAAAGAGGTCGGATAATGGCAATCCAGGCAGCCGAGATTTCTGCGATCCTGAAGGAGCAGATCAAGAACTTCGGGCAGGAAGCCGAAGTCGCGGAAGTGGGGCGCGTGCTGTCGGTCGGCGACGGGATCGCCAGGGTCTATGGCCTCGACAACGTCCAGGCCGGCGAGATGGTCGAGTTTCCCGGCGGCATCCGTGGCATGGCGCTCAACCTCGAGACCGACAACGTCGGCATCGTGATCTTCGGCTCCGACCGCGAGATCAAGGAAGGCGACACCGTCAAGCGCACGAATTCGATCGTGGACGTGCCGGCCGGCGACGCGCTCCTCGGCCGGGTGGTCGACGGCCTCGGCAACCCGCTCGACGGCAAGGGTGAGATCAAGGCCTCCGAGCGCCGCATCGCGGACGTGAAGGCCCCGGGCATCATCCCCCGCAAGTCGGTGCACGAGCCCATGGCGACCGGCCTCAAGGCGATCGACGCGATGATCCCGATCGGACGCGGCCAGCGCGAGCTCATCATCGGCGACCGCCAGACCGGCAAGACCGCCGTGGCGCTCGACACGATCCTGAACCAGAAGGTCTACAACGACCGGGCCGGCGACGACGAATCGCAGAAGCTCTACTGCGTCTACGTGGCCATCGGTCAGAAGCGCTCCACGGTCGCCCAGCTCGTCAAGAAGCTCGAGGAAACCGGGGCGATCGAGTATACCGTGGTCGTCGCCGCCACCGCCTCGGACCCCGCGCCGATGCAGTTTCTCGCGCCCTACGCCGCGACCGCCATGGCCGAATACTTCCGCGACAATGGCCGCCACGCGCTCATCATCTACGATGACCTCTCGAAGCAGGCCGTCGCCTACCGGCAGATGTCGCTTCTCCTGCGCCGCCCGCCGGGCCGCGAAGCCTACCCGGGCGACGTCTTCTACCTGCACTCGCGGCTTCTGGAGCGTTCGGCCAAGATGAACGAGGACAACGGGGCGGGCTCGCTCACCGCCCTGCCGATCATCGAAACGCAGGGTGGCGACGTTTCGGCGTTCATCCCCACCAACGTGATCTCGATCACCGACGGCCAGATCTTTCTGGAGACCGAACTCTTCTTCCAGGGCGTCCGGCCCGCGGTGAACACCGGCCTCTCGGTCAGCCGGGTGGGCTCCGCGGCCCAGACCAGCGCGATGAAATCGGTCGCCGGCCCGGTGAAGCTCGAGCTCGCGCAATACCGCGAGATGGCGGCTTTCGCGCAGTTCGGCTCCGACCTCGATGCCTCGACCCAGCGGCTTCTGAACCGCGGTGCGCGGCTCACCGAGCTGATGAAGCAGCCGCAATACGCGCCGCTCACCAACGCCGAGATCGTGGTGGTCATCTTCGCGGGCACCAACGGCTACCTCGACAAGCTCAAGGTGGGCGATGTCGGCCGGTTCGAACAGGGGCTGCTGACGCACCTGCGCTCGAAGCACCAGGACCTGCTCGACTGGATCACGAAAGAGGATCCGAAGGTGAAGGGCGAGGCCGCCGACAAGATCAAGGCCGTGCTCGACGAATACGCCGCCGATTTCGCCTGAGGCGGGGCTAGGAGAGCGACATGCCAAGCCTCAAGGACCTCAAGAACCGGATCAACTCGGTCAAGTCGACCCGGAAGATCACCCAGGCGATGCAGATGGTCGCCGCGGCGAAACTGCGCCGCGCGGAGGAGGCCGCCGAGGCGGCGCGTCCCTACGCGGAGCGGTTCAATGCGGTGGTCGCCGGCCTCGCCCAGTCTGTCGGCGGGTCGGAAAGCGCGCCGAAGCTTCTCTCGGGCACCGGGGACGACAAGACGCATCTTCTCGTGGTGATGACCGCCGAGCGCGGCCTTTGCGGCGGATTCAACTCGTCGATCGTGAAGATCGCGCGCATCAGGGCGAACGAGCTCGCGGCCCAGGGCAAGACGGTGAAGATCCTCACCGTCGGCAAGAAGGGCCGCGAACAGCTTCGCCGCGACTGGGGCGAGGCGCTCGTCGGCCATGTCGACCTGTCCGACGTCAAGCGCGTGGGCTACGCGAACGCCGCCGAGATCGCCAAGGATGTGCTCGGCCGTTTCGACGCGGGCGAGTTCGACGTCGCGACGATCTTCTATTCGGAATTCGAGAGCGTCGTCACCCAGAAGCCGACCGCCAAGCAGGTGATCCCCGCGGTGTTCGAGGAACCAAAGGATGACGAGCAGGCCAGTTCGACACCCTACGATTACGAGCCGGGCGAGGAGGAAATCCTCGCCGATCTCCTGCCGCGCGGCGTCGCGACCCAGATCTTCACGGCCCTTCTCGAGAATGCGGCCTCCGAGCAGGGCGCGCGCATGTCGGCGATGGACAACGCCACCCGGAACGCGGGCGACATGATCGACCGGCTGACCATCGAGTACAACCGGACGCGCCAGGCCGTGATCACAAACGAGCTTATCGAAATCATCTCGGGCGCAGAGGCGCTCTAGGACGAAGCGGAGACCTGAAATGGCAAATGCAAAAGGCAAAATCACCCAGGTGATCGGCGCCGTCTGCGACGTGCAGTTCGACGATGAACTGCCCGAGATTCTGAACGCCCTCACCACCGACAACAACGGCAAGACCCTCGTGCTCGAGGTCGCCCAGCACCTCGGCGAAAACACCGTCCGCTGCATCGCGATGGACGCGACGGAAGGTCTCGTCCGCGGCCAGGAGGTCACCGATACCGACGGCCCGATCACCATGCCCGTGGGCAACGCCACGCTCGGCCGGATCATGAACGTCGTCGGCGAGTCGATCGACGAGAAGGGCCCGATCCAGACCGAAGAGCGCCGCCCGATCCACGCCCCCGCCCCCGATTTCATCGAACAGTCGACCGAGTCGGAGATTCTCGTGACCGGCATCAAGGTGGTCGATCTTCTCGCCCCCTACGCCAAGGGCGGCAAGATCGGTCTCTTCGGCGGTGCCGGCGTGGGCAAGACGGTGCTCATCCAGGAACTCATCAACAACATCGCCAAGGTGCACTCCGGCTTCTCGGTCTTCGCCGGCGTCGGCGAGCGGACCCGCGAGGGCAACGACCTCTACTACGAATTCATCGAGTCGGGCGTCATCAACATCGACAATCTCGAGGAGTCGAAGGTCGCCCTCGTCTACGGCCAGATGAACGAGCCGCCGGGCGCCCGCGCCCGCGTCGCGCTCTCGGGTCTCACGCTGGCCGAGCAGTTCCGCGACCAGTCGGGCACCGACGTTCTGTTCTTCGTCGACAACATCTTCCGCTTCACGCAGGCGGGCTCCGAGGTGTCCGCACTTCTCGGCCGCATCCCCTCGGCGGTGGGCTACCAGCCGACGCTCGCCACCGACATGGGCCAGCTTCAGGAGCGCATCACCTCGACCAAGGCCGGCTCGATCACCTCCGTGCAGGCGATCTACGTGCCCGCGGACGACCTGACCGACCCCGCGCCGGCGACCTCGTTCGCCCACCTCGACGCGACGACCGTTCTGTCGCGCGCGATTTCCGAGCTCGGCATCTACCCCGCGGTGGACCCGCTCGACTCGACCTCGCGCATCCTCGACCCGGGCGTTGTCGGCGAGGAGCATTACCAGGTGGCGCGGGACGTGCAGGGTATTCTCCAGCGCTACAAGTCGCTGCAGGACATCATCGCGATTCTCGGGATGGACGAGCTCTCCGAAGAAGACAAGCTGACCGTCACCCGCGCGCGCAAGCTCCAGCGCTTCCTGTCGCAGCCCTTCGACGTCGCCGAGGTCTTCACCGGTTCGCCCGGCGTGCAGGTGCCGCTCGAGGACACGATCCGGTCGTTCAAGGCGGTCGTCGCGGGTGAGTACGACCACCTTCCGGAAGCGGCCTTCTACATGGTCGGCGGCATCGACGATGTGGTTGCCAAGGCCGAGAAGATGGCTGCTGCGGCGGCATGACGCGACCACGCCCCGGGCTTGACCCGGGGCCTCGACTGCCGAAAGGCGCCGGGCCGGACCCGGGGCGCAAGGAAACAGAGAGAACCCGATGGCCGATACCATGCAATTCGATCTCGTCTCGCCCGAAGCGCGCATCGTTTCGGGCAAGGCGGCCTCCGTGCAGATCCCGGGCGCCGAGGGCACTTTGACGGCCATGCCGGGCCACGCCCCGGTCATCACGACGCTGCGGCCGGGCATTCTTCGTGCCGAGATGGATGGCGGGGTTCAGGAATACGCGGTGCTCGGCGGGTTCGCGGAGATCACCGCGGACACCTTGAGCGTTCTCGCCGAGCACGCTTTCCCGCGCACAGCGGACAATCGCGGCGAGGTCGAGGCGCAGCTCGAAGAGGCGCGTGCGAAAGCCGCCAGCGCCCCGGCCGAAGAGCGGGACGCGGTCGAGCTTCTCGTGGCCGATCTCGCGGAGCTCGTTCAGGCCATGGCTTCCGACCGGAGCCTGCAGGGAAGCTCGGGCGCGCCCGCGCCGGCCTGATCGGAGCGAAAGAACCAGCCGCATCCGAAAGCGCAGGTTCGCGAAGTCCTTTTCACGGGCCTTCTGCATATACCCCGGTTCAATCTCCCGGGTTCGGCCGCGGGCTTGCCAAGCGATGACCGCGGACGGATAGGAGGGCATGTCACGCCCGTCCGGCCCCTATCTCTTCATCCTGCTCACCCTCCTGATCGACGCGATCGGGATCGGGATCGTCTTTCCGATCATGCCCGACCTCATGGCGAAGGTCGGCGCGGAGGGCATGGGCACGGCCGCGCTCTGGGCGGGGCTCCTGATGGCGGCCTATGCCGGGGCGCAGTTCGTCTTCGCCCCGATCATCGGCTCGGTCTCCGACGCCTTCGGCCGCAAACCCGTGCTCATCGCGGCCCTCGCCTTTCTCACCCTCGACTACGTCATCATGGCGCTGGCGGAGACCTACTGGCTCCTGCTCGTCGGCCGCACCCTCGCGGGCATCGCCGGCGCGACCTATGTCACCGCAACCGCCTACATCGCCGACATCACGCCGAAGACCGAGCGTGCGGCCCGGTTCGGCATGGTCGGAGCGGCCTTCGGGATCGGCTTCGTGCTCGGCCCCGCCCTCGGGGGTATCGCCGCGACATGGGGCGTGACCGCCCCCTTCTGGGTGGCGGCGGCGATCTCGGGGGCCAACGTCATCTTCGGTCTCCTCGTTCTGCCCGAATCCCTCACCCCCGCGAACCGGCGGCCATTCGGAATGCGCGATCTCAACCCCTTCGCGACGATTGTCCTCGCCTTCAGAATGCCGGGCCTCGCGGTTCCGCTGCTGGCGATGCTCCTTTTCGAATTCGCCAACATGGTCTACCCGACCCTCTGGGCGTTCTGGGGCCGCGAGGTGTTCGGATGGTCGACCCTCGTCATCGGGATTTCGCTGTCTGTCTACGGCATTCTCGTCGCCGTCGCCCAGGCGGCAGTGATGCCGGCGGCGGTGCGCCTGCTCGGGGAGCGGCGGCTCACGATCTGGGGGCTCGTCGTCGCGATACTCGCCATGGTCGGGCTCGGGCTGACCTCGGCGGTCTGGACGCTGGTGATCCTGATCCCGCTCGCCGCCCTGTCCGACCTCGTGCCGCCGACGCTATCGGCCATCGCGGCGAACGGTGCCCGGGACGACCAGCAGGGCATGGTGCAGGGTGTGCTGTCGTCGCTCGCCGCCATCGCGGCGGTCGCGGCCCCGCTCGTCTTCACCGCGGTGTTCGGTCTCTTCACGCGTGCCGGCGCACCGGTCCATTTTCCCGGCGCGCCGTTTCTCCTCGGCGCCGTGGTTCTTGTTGCGATCCTGCCGCTCGTTTTCCGGCAGCCGCGGGCACCTCAGAGCCACGCCGGGACAAGGTAAACAGATTGTTCAGCGGTCGGCGCTTTCGCCCGGGCGGCCCCGCCTCTACCGTCATGGGTGTACACAGTCTGGGCTGGGGGCCTTGCCGTGCGTATGTTGCAGAAGTTGCTGGCGGTGCCCAATGGCGCCGGGCCGCGCGAACTCGCCCTGATGCTCGCGGCCGTTCTCGGAATGATGGTCGCCATTCTCGCCAGCCTCGTCTGACCGCGCGCCGACAGCGGCGTCGAAGGGCTGTCGCCGGCCGTCAGTGGTGGGAATACATGCCCTCGTAGATCGGACCGAGGGTCTCCGGTTCGAAGAGCGACGAGACGCTGGTGCCGTGCCAGATGTTCAGGATCGCCTGGGCGAAGATCGGCGCGGTCGGCACGATGCGGATATTCGCCGCCAGCTTCACCGCCTCGGTCGGCTCGATCGTGTCGGTGATGACGAGCGATTTCATCACCGACCCGGTGATCCGCTCTACCGCCGGCCCCGACAGCACGCCGTGGCTGATGTAGGAATGCACTTCCCTGGCCCCGGCCTCGATCAGCACCTCGGCGGCCTTGCAGAGCGTGCCGGCGGTGTCGCAGATGTCATCGACGATGATGCAGGTCTGGCCCTCGACATCGCCGATCACCGTCATCTCGGCGACCTCTCCCACCTTCTCGCGGCGCTTGTCGACGATCGCCAGTGCCGAGCCGATGCGCTTGGCGAGCTCGCGCGCGCGGGCGACACCGCCGACGTCCGGCGAGACGACGGTGACGTTCTCCAGCGCGCCCTTGAACTGGTTCTGGATGTCGAGCGCGAAGACCGGCGCGGCGTAGAGGTTGTCGACGGGAATGTCGAAGAAGCCCTGGATCTGGGCAGCGTGCAGGTCCATCGTCAGCACCCGCTCGATGCCGGCCGAGACCATCATGTTCGCGACCATCTTCGCCGTGATCGGGGTGCGCGCCTTCGTCCGCCGGTCCTGCCGGGCATAACCGAAATAGGGGATCACGGCCGTGATCCGCGCCGCCGACGACCGGCGCAGCGCGTCGGTCATGATGAGAAGTTCCATCAGGTTGTCGTTGGCGGGGTTCGAGGTGGGCTGGATGATGAACATGTCCTCGCCGCGGACGTTCTCGTAGACCTCGACGAAGATCTCGGCGTCGTTGAACCGCTCGACCCGCGCATCGACGAGGCCGATGTTCGATCCCCTGTGCATCGACATCCGCCGCGCGACGGCGGTGGCGAGGGTTCGGTTCGCATTGCCGGAGATGAGCTTCGGCTCGGGAGGATTTGGCATGTCGGAAAGACCCCAGGTCGCGCGCGGATGACGGATTCGTGACGTTGACTTCGATTAGCACGCACCCTAGCCCTCGGGAACCGACAAGGCTCCGGGAGACGCCGAATGCCCCACATAGATTACTATTTCGCGACGATTTCTCCCTCGGCCTACCTCGCGGGCACGCGGCTCGAGGCGGTGGCGGAGAAGCACGGCGCGTCCGTCACCTACAAGCCCGTCGACATCATGGCGCTGTTTTCCAACATGGGCGGGCTGCCGCCGGGCCAGCGCCACCCCTCGCGCCAGGAGCTGCGGCTTCAGGAGTTGCGCCGCCAGGCGAAGAAGGCGGGGCTGCCGATCAATCTCAAACCCGCCCACTTTCCGACGAACGGCGCCCCGGCCGCCTACGCGATCATCGCCGCGCAGAAAGCCGGCGGCGGCGATATCGGCGGCCTCGTCCACGGCATTCTCCGCGCCTGCTGGGCCGAGGAGAAGGACATCGCCGAGGATTCCGTGATCCGCGCCTGTCTGGAGACCGCCGGGTTCGACCCCGGCCTTGCCGACAGCGGTCTGCTGGCAGGCGCGGAGACATACGAGCGCAACCTCCAGGACGCGATCGAGGCGGGCGCCTTCGGCTCGCCCTTCTACGTCGTCGGGGATGAGAAGTTCTGGGGACAGGACCGCATCGAGGACCTCGACCTCTACCTCGCGGGAGAACTCTAGGTCCCGGGGGGCTCTGCCCCCGGCCCGTACCGGTCCTCCCCCGAGGTATTTCTGGCCAAGATGAAGGGGCCTTCCGGCCGTCAGAAGAGGTCGAGGAAGGCGTCGATTTCCGCGTCGGTCGTCGACCAGTCGCAGACGAGGCGAGCGGTCAGGGGTTCGTCGTCATCGTCGCCGTCGAGCCGGCCCGACCAGAGATTGTAGACCGCGCCGCGGGTGATGAGGTGGCGGTGAAGCGCGCGGGGCATGTCGACGAAGAGCATGTTGGCCTGCGGCTCGTGGCGGAAAGCAACCTCGGGGCGCTCGCGCAAACCGCGCGCGAGGCGGGCCGCGGCGGCATTGGCGCGGGCGGCGAGGTCGAGCCAGAGGTCCGCCTCGAACCAGGCGAGAAACTGGGCGGCGAGAAACCGGTGTTTCGAGAGGAGATGGCCCGCCCGCATCCGGCGGCGCTCGACCTCGCCGGCAAGGGCGGGGTCGAAGACGACGAGGGCCTCCGCGCCGAGGCAGCCGTTCTTCGTCGCCCCCAGCGACAGCGCGTCGACCCCGGCCCGCCAGGTGATCTCGGCCGGGGTGCAGCCGAGGGCCGCGACGGCATTGGCGAAGCGGGCGCCGTCCATGTGAAGCGGCACGCCCGCCGCGCGGGCAACGGCGGCGATCGCGGCGATCTCGCGGGCCGTGTAGAGCGTGCCCCGTTCGGTGACGTTGGTGACCGAGACCGGGCCCGGAGCGACGCCGTGCACACCCCGGCCGCCGAGCCCGGTGATGGTTTCGGCGAGTGCCCCGGCGTCGAGCTTGCCGTGTTCTCCTCCGACGAGGGTGATCTTCGACCCCCCGCTCATGAACTCGGTCGCACCGCACTCGTCTTCGTGGATATGCGCGGTTTCGGCGGCGAAGACCGTGGCCCAGGGCTGTGCGAGGCTCGCGAGAAGGATCGCGTTCGCCGCCGTGCCCGACGCGACGAGAAAGACCTCCGCCCGGGGTGCCTCGAAGACTTCGCGGATGCGGGCGACCGAACGCGCGCTCAGGTCGTCGCCGCCGTAGGCGGGGGCATGGCCCTGATTGGCCGCTGCCAGCGCCTCCATCACCCGGGGGTGGACGGGTCCCGCGTTGTCGGAAGCGAAATGCATCAATTGTCCTCGATCAGGTGGTCTTCCCACTCGTCCTCCGGCACCTCGAATTCGGGCACCGTCCAGCCCCGGACGGAGATGCCGGCGGCATGCACCGTTTCCGGGTCGCCGGAGAGAAGAGGGTGCCAATCGTAGAGCGGTTTGCCCTCGAAAACGAGGCGGTAGGCGCAGGTGCGCGGCATGAAATAGGCGACCTTGTCCATGGTCGTGGGGCTCAGCACCACGCAGTCGGGCACGAAGACTTTCCGGATTTCGTAGTTCGAGCAGCGGCATGTCTCGCCGTCGAGAAGGCGGCAGGCCACCCGGGTGAAGGCCACCTCGCCGGTGTCTTCATCCTCGAGCTTGTTGAGACAGCACCGCCCGCAGCCGTCGCAAAGCGCCTCCCATTCGCGCGTCGTCATGTTCTTCATCGGCACCCGTTCCCAGTAACGGTCGCGCAATCCGTCGCGGTCGATCGGGTCACTCACGTCAACACCCCGCGGGCCTTCAGACTGTCGGCCTGCATCTGTTCGATCAGCGCTTCGACACTTTCGAACCTGGCCTCGTCGCGGAGAAATTCGACGAGGGCGACCGAGAGGTGGGTGCCGTAGAGATCGCCGTCGAAATCGAAGATATGGGTTTCGAGATTGGGAATGTTCACTCCGAACATCGGCCGGACACCGAGCGAGGCGATGCCGTCGTGGCGGCCCGAATGCGGCCCCGAGAGCACATCGACGGACACCGCGTAGACCCCGTAGCGCGGCGGGTGCAACCCGGAGATGGACATGTTCGCGGTGGGATATCCCAGGTCGCGACCGCGCTGATCGCCGCGGATCACCTCGCCCTCGATCCGGTGATGGTGGCCGAGCATTTCCGCGGCATCACGCGGCCGGCCCTCGGTCAGCGCGGCGCGGATGCGGGTGGAGGACACCTCGAGCCCGTCGAACTCGACAAGGGGAGCGATCGTGGCGCCGAACGCGTGCTGCCCCCCGAGACGCCCCAGGTCGTGGGCGCTGCCTGCCCGGCCCTTGCCGAAATGGAAGTCCTCGCCCACGACGACATGGGACAGGCCGAGCCCGGAGGCCAGCACCTGTTCGACGAAGTCGTCGGGGCTCAACCCGGCGAGATCCTGTGTGAACGGAATTTCGTAAAGGATATCAACGCCCAGCTTCTCGAGCCGATGGGCGCGGGCCTCGGCGTTCATCAGCCGGAACGGCGGCGCACCGGGCGCGAAGATCTCGCGCGGGTGCGGTTCGAACGTGACCACGCCGAGAGGGCGCTTTCTGGCCGTCGCCTCCGCCGCCGCGGCTGCGATGACCGACTGGTGGCCCCGGTGCACACCATCGAAATTCCCGACGGCGGCGGCCGCGCCAACCCGCTCGTCCGGGCCGAGATCCTGGTATGACCGGACGATCCGCATGAGCGCCGGATACCGCTCCGGGCAGGGTCGCGCAAGCTCGCGCGGAGTGTCGCGGGCAGGAAACCGGTCCCGGCCCGAGAAGGGGCGCTGCTGGCGGGGCAAGCCCCGCCTCGCGGGAGCCTCGTGGGACCTGACCGAGCGCCGTCGTGGCCTAGTCGAAGCGGGCCGAGGGGGCGAGCACCTGCGCTTCGCCCTTCAGGACGGGCTTGCCGTCGATCGTGCAGACCGTGTCCAGGCTGACCCGGCGCCTTGAATGGTCGATGGCGGTGACGGTGACCTCCGCGCGCACGCGGTCGCCGGGGCGGACCGGGGCGAGGAACTTCAGCGACTGGCCGAGATAGACGGCGCCGTGGCCCGGAAGCTGCTCGCCGATGACCGCCGAGATCAGGCCGGCGGTGAGCATGCCATGGGCGATGCGGCCCTCGAAGATCGTGTCGAGCGCATAGTCCTCGTCAAGGTGGACAGGGTTGCGGTCGGTCGAGACCTCGGCGAAAAGCTCGATATCCCGGTCGGTTACGGTCTTCTCGAGATGGCGGGACATGCCGATTTCCATCTCTTCGATGACGATGGTGCCGCGTGGCATGTTGTCGAGCATCCCCTGAACCTTTGCGCAACTAAACTATGCCGAACGATTTCGGCACGAAACTTTATTGCTTTGCATGCGCAGAAAGTCCAGAGAAAAGAAGGTCAGCGAAGCTGGCCTGCCGCGTAGGTGGCGGTGGTCTGGTGGCGGTCAAGGAAGTCTTGCAGCGCCGCGCGGTCGGGGTCGTTTCCGGTTTTCGTTTCCTCCGCCGCGATGCCACCCGTGACGAAGAGGCAGTCGAGCCCCTCGCCCATGGCCCCCGCGACATCGGTCTCGACCCCGTCGCCAATGGCGAGAATGCGCTCGTCGGGTATCGAAACGCCCAACTCGGCGAGCCGTCGGCGGGCGAGGTCGTAGACCGGCGGGTGGGGTTTGCCGAAATAGAGCGCTTCCCCACCCATCTCCTCGTACATCCGCGCGACGGCCCCGGCGCACCATTGGCGCTTGTCGCCCCGGTCGACGACGATGTCGGGGTTGAGGCAGAGAAAGGTCAGGCCACGCGCCTTCGCCGACAACAGGACCGGTCGCCATGTTTCGGGCTCGGCCTCCGGGTCTTCCGGTCCGGCACCGAGGATGCCTTCGGCCTGTTCCAGGCTGACGGTCTGGATTTCAACCGGATCCTCGACGATATGGATCGGCTCGAGAACCACCCGGTCGCGGTCCTCACCCATGAAGTAGACCTTTTCGCCGATCGCGCCGGTGAAGAGAGCGACCCGCGCGGCATCGCCCGAGGTGGCGATCGTGTCCCAGGCATCGCGCGGCACGCCGAGACCGTCGAGCTGTGCCTCGATGGCCCATCTTGGACGCGGGGCATTGGTCAGGAGAACGACCTTGCCACCGCCGGCGCGGTAAGCCTGCAGCGCGGCCACGGCCGGCCCGAAGGGCGCGACGCCGTTGTGCACGACGCCCCAGACATCGCAGAAAAGCGCGTCGTAGTCCGCCGCGATCTCGGCGAGGCTGTCGACGACGCGGGGGCTCATCGCGGGTCTCCGTCCGGTCGGAAGAAAGCGCCGGAAAACCATCGGCATCCCGTCGGAATGCCGGCGGGCGCCTCGGCCCGGTGTTTCGGCCCGTGCATCAAAGCGTGAGGTTCGGGATGATCTGCTTCTTTCTCGAAACAACGCCCGGCAGGACCACGGTGTCGCCCTCGACGCTTGTGTCGAAGCTCTTTTCGGCGAGGTCCTTCACGAGCTCGTTCGGGACAAGGAGCGTGGCCTCTTCTTTCAGGATGTCGATGACGAAGAGCACCACCTGCTCGACGCCGTCCTCCTCCGCGACCTTGTCCATCGCCTCGAAGAGACTGTCCTTGCGGTCGAGCACGATGGCCGGCGAGGTGGTCTCCAGCACCGAGATGCGCAGCTTCTTGCCGGAGACCTCGTATTCCTTCGAATCCATCCGCAGAAGCTCCGCGTCGGAGAAGGCAGAGATGTCGGATTTCGCCGCGAACAGCTCGTCGGCGTAGTCCGGGATCGCGATTCCGAGATCGCGCGCGAGACTTTCGGCCAGCGCCTTGTCGACCGCCGTCGTGGTCGGCGACCGGAATTCGAGCGTGTCGGACAGGATGCACGAGAGCATCACCGCCTTGACGTTCTCGGGCATGTCGTCGGCGGCGTCGCCCATGAGGTCGTGCAGGATCGTGGCGGTGCAGGCCACCGGACGGATCGTGATGTTGATCGGTGATTTCGTGGCGAGGCCGCCCTGAAGAAGGTGATGGTCGATGACCTCGATGACCTTCGCGTCGTTGATCGAGGGGGGGAGTTCGGCGACGTTGTTGGTGTCGACGACGACCACCTCGTCGTTCGCGGAGACGTCGTCGATGATCTGGGGCGTCTCGAAGCCCCAGCGCTGCAGCACGAACGCGGCTTCGGTGTTCGGCTCGCCCAGAAGCCGCGCCTCGGCGGGCTTGTCGAGCTTCTCCGAAAGGTACCACGCCCAGATAAGCGCCGAGCCGGTGGAATCTGTGTCGGGGGCCTTGTGGCCGAAAACGAGAATGGTCATGGGAATGCGCCTTTGGGACGAGCGTTCGTTACGGGCGCCTTATAGGCGGGGCGGGGGGCGAAGATAAAGGGCCGGGTTAAGCCCTTTTCAATGCCGAAGGGAGAATAAGCGTCCGGGCCGGAGGCGGTGTCGGGGGAGATCCTTGCGAGTCTATCACCTTTTGTCGCGGGTCTTTCCCCGAAGCTTCACGGCGAAGGTCGCGTTTCTGATCTTTCTCGGCATGCATGCGCCGGCCGTGGCGATGCTGGCCTTCTTCGAGGCGGGGGAAAGTGCGGCATGGCCCGGGGCGATCGGGGTGCGCTTCGTCTTTCTCACCGAGGTGGCGGCGATGGCGCTGACCGCGCTGGCGATCTCGGGTGTGCTCGCACCCGTCTATCTCGTGAACCGGGCGGTGTCCGATTACACCGCGAGCCGGGCGGTCGCCCTCCTGCCCGGAGAGTACCGCGACGAGGTCGGGCGATTGATGTCGAACGTGAACGCGCTCATGCTCGACGTCGACGCCGAGATCGACGCCGCGACCCGTCAGGCCGAGACGGACCCGCTCACCGGCCTTCTGAACCGGCGCGGTTTCGAGCGGATGGTGCCGGAGCGTGTCGTCGGGGCGGTGCTCTACATCGACCTCGACCATTTCAAGGCGATCAACGACGAATGGGGTCATGCGGCGGGCGACGCGGCGCTCGTGGCGGTGTCCGACGCCCTGTCGGCGGCGCTGAGAAGCCGCGACGTGCTGGCCCGGGTCGGGGGCGAGGAATTCGCGGTGTTCGTCGACGAGACCGTCGAGGCGCGCGCGCTCGATCTCGCCGAACGTGTCCGCGAGCGGGTGCGCGACGAGGCGCGGGTGCACGGGCGTCCGGTGACGCTTTCGGTCGGCCTCGCCATCGCCGAGCGAGCCGCGCCGCTGCGCGAGGTTCTGGCCGCCGCCGACGCGGCGACCTACGAGGCCAAGACCGGCGGGCGCGACCGGGTGGTGCTGGCGCGGCCTGTCCGGGCGGCGTGAGACCGCCTCAGCGCAGGATCGGCTCGAGCGGGTCGTAGGCCGGCGCGTCCGCGTCGCCCCAGGCCACGGCGGCGAGGCTCGAGGGTTTCACGCGCAGCCCCGCCAGTTCGTCGCGAGTGACGAAGCGGCGTTCCGTGACGATGCCTTCGGGGTCCGTCCAGCCGAGATCGAGCGTTGCGTCGGCGGCGGTGACGCGAAAATAGACGTCGACCTGGTGAAAGCCCCGCTCGGGGTCATGGAATTCGTTGACGAGAACCGGAGGCCCCACGGTGACCTCGAGCCCGGTTTCCTCCTTCATCTCGCGGACGAGGTTCTCTGGCAGCGAGGTATGCGGCTCGACCCCGCCCCCCGGCGCGCACCAGAGGTCGGAGACTTCGGTGGGCCAGGCGTTGACGACCAGAAGCCGGTCCTCGCGCATGAGAAGGCCCCGGACCGCGACGCGGACGCGGTGGGTCATCGCGCCCGGACACGGTTGACGTGACCCATCTTGCGGCCCTCGCGCACCTCGGCCTTGCCGTAGAGATGAACCGCGACGCCGGGGCTGGCGGCGAGTGCCGGTACGCGGTCGACATCGTGGCCGATGAGGTTCTCCATCGTCACGTCGGCAGTGCGCACGGGTGCGGGCAGGGGCCATCCGGCGATCGCGCGGATATGCGCCTCGAACTGGCAGGGCGTGCCGCCATCCATCGTCCAGTGGCCGGAATTGTGCACCCGCGGGGCGAACTCGTTGACGAGAAGCCCGGCGTCGGTCTCGAACAGTTCGACGCCGATGACGCCGACGTAGTCGAGCGCGACGAGGATCGCGGCGGCGATCTCGAGCGCCTCCCTGCGGGTGGCGTCGGAGATCGGCGCGGGCACCGTGGTGCGCCGGAGGATGCCCGCCTCGTGAACGTTCTCTCCGGGTTCGAAGGCCATGGTGGTCCCGTCGCGGCCCCGGGCCGCGATCACCGAGAGTTCGCGGGTGAACGGGATGCGCGCCTCGAGGATCGCTTCGGCGCCCGCCATCGTCTCGAGGGCTGCGGGGGCGTCCTCCGGCGAGGCGAGGGCGGCCTGCCCCTTGCCGTCGTACCCCAGCCGGCGGGTCTTCAGGATCGCCGGGGCGCCGATGGTGCTGAGCGCGAGTTCAAGATCGCTGCGGGTCGTCACCGCAGCGTAAGGTGCGGTGGCGAGGCCGAGGCGGGTGAGGAAGTTCTTTTCGGCGAGCCGGTCTTGCGAAATCGCAAGTGCCTCGCGCGGCGGGAAGACCGGCGTCGCGGCCTCGATCGCCTCGAGACTGTCTGCCGGCACGTTCTCGAACTCGTAGGTCACGACGTCGACCGCGCGGGCGAAGGCCGAGAGGGCTGCCGTGTCGTCCCAGCCCCCCCGGCTGACGGAGGACGCCACGTCGCCCGCGGGCGGGGCGCCTGCGGGGTCGTAGATGTGGGCCCTGAGCCCCAGCCGGCTCGCGGCGACCGAGAGCATCCGCCCCAGCTGACCGCCGCCGAGAATGCCGACGACGCTGCCCGGTGCCAGCGGTTCAGCCATCCGGGGCCTCGGGGATCGAGGCCGACAGCGCCGCGCGCCAGGCATCGAGGCGCTCGGCGACGCCCGCATCGGAGGTGGCGAGAATCGCCGCGGCCATCAGCCCCGCGTTCGCCGCCCCGCCGATCGCCATGGTGGCGACGGGGTAGCCGCGCGGCATCTGGACGATCGAATAGAGGCTGTCGAGTCCGCCGAGGGCCTTCGTCTCCACCGGCACGCCGATGACCGGCACCCGGGTCTTCGAGGCCATCATGCCGGGCAGGTGCGCCGCGCCGCCGGCGCCGGCGATGATCGCCTTCAGCCCGCGTCCGGCGGCGTTCGCGCCATAGTCCCAGAGCCTGTCCGGAGTGCGGTGCGCCGAGACGATGCGCGTCTCGTAGCCGATGCCGAGGTCGTCCAGCACCCCGGCGGCCGCCTTCATCGTCGGCCAGTCGGACTGGCTGCCCATGATGATCCCGATATCGACTGTCATGCGCGTCCCCTTCCGGCGCCGTTATAACCGGGGTCGGCCATGGTGCAATCGCCCGAAGGCCAATGATGTCGGGCAGACGCCCTCAGGCGATGATGTCGGGCAGAAGCTCGTCCTCGATATGCCGGATCCGGTCCTTGAGCGCGAGTTTCTGCTTCTTCAGGCGCCGGATCGTCAGCGGGTCGCCGGTGGTCTTGGCTTCGAGCGCCTCGATCGCCTCGTCGAGATCGCGGTGTTCCACACGCAGGGCTTCGAGCCGCGCGCGCAGCACCTCTTCCGCCTCCATCTCGACGGGTGGGGTCATGTGGGAACCCTCGTCTTTCATGGTCCGAAACTAGACGCTAACCCGGCGTGCTGCAATCTCCGCGGCTTGCGGGACGCATCATCCACCCCCATATTCATGCCACGGGTCGCCAGAACGGGGCCCGGGAACACACAGTCGCTTCGAAAAGGACCGTGTCTATGACAAAACTGACCCTTGGGGCCCACCCCTACCTTCTGGGGTTCGACCAGCTGGAACGGCTTGTCGAGCGCAACGCCAAGTCGGAAAACGGCTATCCGCCCTACAATATCGAGAGTACGGGCGAGAACGCCTTCCGCATCACCCTCGCGGTGGCCGGGTTTCGCGACGAGGACCTTTCGATCACCCTCGAGGACCGCCAGCTGTTGATCCGCGGGCGGCAATCGGAGGACGAGAGCGACCGGGTGTTTCTGCACCGCGGAATCGCCGCGCGCCAGTTTCAGCGGAGCTTTGTGCTCGCCGATGGCGTTGAGGTGACAGGAGCACGGCTCGAAAACGGGCTTCTGCATGTCGATCTGAGACGTTCGGTGCCCGAGGCGGTCGTCCGCCGGATCGAGATATCACGAGGCTGAGGAGAAGAGGTCATGGATACAAAACACCCACTTTTCGACGCGATCAGCGAGAACACGGTCTACGTGCGGCCCGTCGACGTCATCGAACTGCCCGAGGAGATCCGCGAGCAGGTCGAAGGGCTCGATCATATCTACGCGGTGCACGATGCCGACGGCCAGCGGCTCGCGCTCGCCAAGGACAGAAAGCTCGCTTTCTTCCTCGCCCGCCAGAACGAACTGGCGCCGGTCAACGTGCACTGACCTTGCCGGTTCGCTCCTCCTCCCGAAGAAGCCTTCGGGGGGAGCAAAGCCGGCCGTCAGCCGGCCACCAGCCCCATCTGTTCGAGCTTCAGGAGAACCTGATGGGCACAATGGTCGACCTCGACATTCTCCGTGTCGAGACGTAGCTCCGGGCTCTCCGGCATGTCGTAGGGGTCGGAAATTCCCGTGAATTCCTTGATCTTGCCCTCGCGGGCCATCTTGTAGAGGCCCTTCCGGTCGCGCTTTTCGCATTCCTCGATCGAGGTGGAGATGTGGACCTCCACGAAGGCGCCGTACTGCTCGATCATCTCGCGCACGGTCCGGCGGGTCGTGGCGTAGGGTGCGATGGGCGCGCAGATCGCGATACCGCCGTTCTTCGTGATCTCGGACGCGACGAAGCCGATGCGCTGGATGTTGAGGTCGCGGTGCTCCTTCGAGAATCCGAGTTCGGAGGACAGGTGCTTGCGCACGACGTCGCCGTCGAGCAGCGTCACCGGCCGGCCGCCCATTTCCATCAGCTTGACCATGAGCGCATTGGCGATCGTCGACTTTCCCGAGCCCGAGAAGCCGGTGAAGAACACCGTGAAGCCCTGTCTCGCGCGCGCCGGGCGTGTCCGGCGCAGCTCGGAGACGACTGCCGGGAACGAGAACCACTCGGGAATTTCGAGGCCCTCGGAGAGCCGGCGCCTCAGTTCGGTGCCCGAGATGTTGAGAACCGTCGCCTCTTTCTCGACCTCGTCGGCGGGCTCGTATTGCGCGCGGTCCTGGACATAGACCATGTGCTTGAAATCGACCATCTCGACGCCGATCTCGCCCGCATGGTCGCGGAAGAGGTCCTGTGCCTCGTAGGGGCCGTAGAACTCCTCGCCCGCCGAGTTCTTGCCGGGGCCCGCGTGGTCCCGGCCGACGATCATGTGGGTGCAGCCGTGATTGCGGCGGATGATCCCGTGCCAGACCGCCTCGCGGGGGCCGGCCATGCGCATGGCGAGGTTCAGAAGGCTCATCGTGGTGGTCGCGGCGGGGTACTGGTCGAGGACCGCCTCGTAGCAGCGCACCCGGGTGAAATGATCGATGTCGCCGGGTTTCGTGAGCCCCACGACGGGGTGGATGAGCAGGTTCGCCTGGGCCTCCTTGGCGGCCCGGAAGGTCAGTTCCTGGTGCGCGCGGTGGAGCGGGTTGCGGGTCTGGAACGCCACGATCCGGCGCCAGCCGAGCTTGCGGAAATAGGCGCGCAGTTCGTTCGGTGTGTCGCGGCGGGCCTTGAAATCGTAATGCACCGGCTGCTGGATGCCGGTGATCGGCCCGCCGAGATAGACCGGGCCGGCCCTTGTGTGGAGGTAGTTGACGGACGGGTGGGCGCTGTCATCGGCGCCGAAGACCTTCTCGGCCTCGCGCGCCTTGTCGGGCGTGAATCGGTCGGTCACCGACATGATCGCGAGGATCACGCCTTCCTGATCGCGCAGCGCGATGTCCTGGCCGGGTTCGATCTTCGCAGCGAAGGCTTCCGAAACGTCGAGGGTTATCGGCATCGGCCAGATCGAGCCGTCCTTCAGGCGCATTGTCTCTACGACGCTGTCGTAATCCTCTTCCCCGAGGAAGCCCTTGAGCGGAAAGAACCCGCCATTCATCAGGAGTTCGAGGTCGCAGGTCTGGCGGGGGGTGAGATCCCATGACGGCAGGTCGGCGGCCTCGCCCTTCAGCTTCTGTGCGCTTTCGTAGGAGACGAAGAGCTCGGGGATGGGGGCGAGGTTTGGAAGTTGCATGAAACCACTCGGTGTAAACAGGAATTGAGCGCCGGGTCCGGTGCGGGCCGACTCGATTGCCGGTGGTTAGCGCCGCTGCATCGCAGAATTCAAGCACCGTCCCGTCGCGGAGAAACGATTCTCCGGCGATGCGTTCGATTGGGAGACATTCGCGAACGCCGGGAGACCGGAAAACGCCCTGCGGCCTTCCTCGCCGCCAAGGCGACCCGGGGACAGCCCCGGGTCACTCGGCGGCGGTTTCCGCGCCGTAGCCGAGTGGCTCGGAGGTGTCCTTGCCGCTTTCCAGCCCCGCTTCGGAGAGAAATTTCTCCGCCTCGAGCGCCGCCATGCAGCCCATTCCCGCGGAGGTGACCGCCTGACGGTAGATGTGGTCGGTCAGGTCGCCCGCTGCGAAGACACCCGGGATAGACGTCGCCGTGGAATCGGGTTTCGTGACCACGTAGCCGCCCATGTGCGTCTCGAGCTGGTCGCTTACCAGTTCGGAGGCCGGCGCGTGGCCGATGGCGACGAAGAAGCCGGTCACCGCGAGGTCGCGGGCCTCTCCGGTCTCGGTGTGCTTGATCCTCAGCCCCTCGACGCCGCGTGGCTCGTCATGCCCGATCACTTCGTCGATCTCGTGGTTCCAGATCACCTCGACCTTGGGGTTCTCGAAGAGCCGCTTCTGGAGGATCTTCTCGGCGCGAAGCTCGTCGCGGCGGTGAATGAGGGTGACCTTCGAGGCGAAGTTCGTCAGGAACAGCGCCTCTTCCACGGCGGTGTTGCCGCCGCCGACGACGGCGACCTCCTGGCCGCGGTAGAAGAACCCGTCGCAGGTGGCGCAGGCCGACACGCCGAAGCCCTTGAAGTGCTCTTCGGACGGCAGGCCGAGCCATTTCGCCTGCGCCCCGGTGGCGAGGATCACCGCGTCGGCGGTGTAGGTGGTCCCGCTGTCGCCTTCCGCGACGAAAGGACGGGTGCCGAGGTCGACCTTCTGGATGTGGTCGGCGACGATCTCGGTTCCGACGGCACGGGCATGGGCTTCCATGCGGACCATCAGGTCGGGGCCCTGAACTTCTGTGTCGCCGGGCCAGTTCTCGACCTCGGTGGTGATGGTCAGTTGTCCGCCGGGCTGGATGCCCTGGACGAGCACGGGTTCCAGCATGGCGCGCGAGGCGTAGACCGCGGCGGTGTAACCGGCGGGTCCCGAGCCGATGATGAGAACGCGGGAATGGCGGGTGTCGGACATGGGTGAACCTCGTGCGTGTTGCGATCCCTCTTCTACGTCCCGCGGGGGCGGATTTGAAGGGAGCGATCTTCAAATCGCCGCATGCTCCACATGGTCGCGTCCCGATGACGCCGCCGTCGGAGATCTGCAACGGCGCAACATTTATCGACCCATGAAGTTCCCATGCCGCGTCCCGTTCTTCTGCCCTGCCTCGAAAGGCTCGCCCTCGACCAGCGTCCGCGAAGCCACTCTCTCGTCGATCGACAGGAATGCAGACGGTGCTTTCATCTTCGCGGAGCCGCGCGCCGGGACGACCGCAAGAGGACCGCGACGACGAACAAGCCCGCTTTATTTTATTGCGCAATTGCGAAACATTATTGCGCACCTGCCGCACCTTGGGTAACGATTGGATTTATCAAGGGGCCAGCCCATGCCAAGCAATAAACTCGATCCGATCGACAGGCAGATCCTCGCCGAGCTTCAGGCCGACGGGCGAATGACCAATGTCGAGCTTGCAAGCCGCGTGGGCATTTCCGCGCCACCCTGCCTGCGGCGGGTGCGCGTGCTCGAGGAGCAGGGTTACATCAAGGGCTACCACGCCGATGTCGATGCGCGGAGTCTGGGCTTCGAAGTGCAGGTTTTCGCCATGGTCGGCCTGCAGAGCCAGGCGGAGGCGGACCTCTCGGCGTTCGAGGCGCGCTGCCGCGCCTGGTCGCTCGTGCGTGAATGCCACATGCTCAACGGCGAGGTGGACTTCATTCTGAAATGCGTCGCGCCCGACCTCTCGACCTTTCAGAGCTTCCTCACGGAAGAGCTCACCGCGGCCGAGAACGTCGCAAGCGTGAAGACCTCTCTGGTGATCCGCGACGCGAAGTCCGAACCCGGCGTGCCGTTCGACATTCTCGAAAAGCGTATCGCCGCGCAGGCCTGACGACGCCGGGCCGCTTCGCCGTCGCGGGCGACCGCGCCCGGTCTCAGTGCACCCCGTCCATCATCTCGCGCGACATGCGCGGCCAGCGGGCGCGGCCGAAGTCGCGCAGCGTGGCAAGGTGGGGAAAGAGCGTCAGGAAGACCGCCATCATCTCGTGGCTGAGGCTTTCGGGCATCGACGCACGGGGCGCGAAGGTCTCGATCTCGAGTCCGCCGGCCAGAATGGTGTGATGCCGCCCGGTGTGGAGATGGTAGACACGCATCGGGTTGACCGGGTTCACCTCGATCACCGACACCCCGTCGGCGAGCGACGATACCGGGACGTAGGCCGCATCCGCGCTGACAGCCGCGCGCACCGAGGGATCGCGGGTCAGAAGCCGTGCGTCGGGCCCGAGCAGGACATCGCGGGCCGGTCGTCCGAGGCCGAAGGCGTCTGCCGTCACCCGGTAGAGCTTCTCGGGTGTGTCCCGGAGCGTCGGGGCGCCGGGCACGACGGTGATCGCCCCTTTCCACATGAGCGGTGCCGTCTCGCCGTCCGCGGTCGCGAGTTCCGCGCCCGGGGCAAGGTCCTCCACGGCGACGGGGCCCTCGAGCGTCTGGATCAGGGTGCCATGGGCGAAGGCGGCGAAAGCCTCCTCGAAGGCCGGCAGCGCCGGGGCGATCCTCGTGGCATCCTGAATGAAGCCGTCCGCGTCGAGCCACTCGATCTCGAACCGGCGGGTCAGCGGCAGTGCGCGCGATTGCACCGCGGGGCGAAGCGGCCGCGTCGGGGTGCGCACCGTCCAGGGCTTGCTGGTGGGAACGGATTGGGAGCGGTGCGCCGAACGCGGCGCCATGGGGCGATCATAACTCACAGCGAGCAGTCCTCTCGGTCTGGTCACGTCTGCGGGGTGCCCCCACCCGGAAATTGCAGACTGGGCGGATAATTGCCGATTGCTGGCCGCGTGTCAAAAATTCAGACGAATTGGGTGGACCGTTTCGGGTAATCCCGGGAGCCGGCCCCGCTTTGTCCGCGAGGGGAAGACGATCAGCAGGATTTCGGCGGAAGTGTCGTCCGAATCAGGCCGGTGCGCCCGATCGGCCGGACGGGATCCCGCCCGCGGGCCCACGGCATCGGCGCGGTTTCGGCTTTTGCGGTTTCGATCATGCGTTTGATCCAGCGACGATTGACCGGCATCGGGCCCTCCTTGGCAGCTCTGCCCCGAGTATTCCGGCACGGTAGGGCGGACTTATGGCGGCCGGCCAACACCGGAAGACGGCCGACGGCTCCGCAACTCGACTGATTTTCTTAAGAAATTCCTAATCCGTGGGCGAATTCGAGCCACGCGACCCGCCCGGTCGCCGCATTTCCGCCATGTTCAGAGCCGGATCGCGGACATCAGCCGGCCGTAATCGGCCTCCCGGTCATGGACGCTGCGGCGGTAGGAGAAGAAGCGGGCCGGGTCGGAATAGGTGCAATGCCGGGTCCAGGCCGCCGAGCCGACCCCGGCGGCGCGAAGCCGCGCGAGCCCGAAACCGGGCAGGTCGAAGTGCATCCGGTCGCCGTCGCCGCCCGCGAAGAACCGCGCGTAGCCCTCGTCGGCGTCGTGGAACGTCTCGAAGAATTCCGGGCCGACCTCGTAGGCGCGCTGGCTGATCGAGGGGCCGATCACGGCGGCGATCCGGCCGCGCTGGGCCCCGAGAGCCACCATCGCCTCGACGGTCTTCTCGAGGACGCCGGCGAGCGCGCCCTTCCAGCCGGCGTGGGCCGCGCCGACCACCCCGGCGGCGGGGTCGGCGAAGAGCACCGGCTGGCAGTCGGCCGCGAGAACGGCGAGGCCGAGGCCGGGCGTGGCCGAGACCATCGCGTCCGCTTCCGGGGGCGGGCCCCCGAAGGGGCCGGTGACGGTGACGACATCGGCCGAATGGGTTTGATGGACGGTCAGGAGGCCGGACCCGTCGAGCCCCAGAGCGGTGGCGACGCGGGCGCGGTTGATGCGCACGGCCTCGGCCTGGTCGCTGGAGCCGGCGCCGCAGTTCAGCCCCTCGAACACGCCCGACGACGCGCCGCCCGCCCGGCCGAAGAAGCCGTGGGCGACGGGCGCGAGATCGTCGGACGTGATGATGTCGAGCGTCATGGCAGAAAGCCCGGGGGTGGCGGCATGCCTCTGGGGTGAACGGCGAGTGTCTTGAAGAGGTGTCCCATTTCATCGGGGTGGGTCAAGCGGCGATGGGCGGCCGCGACGGCATCGCAATCGCCGGCGGCTGCGAGCTGCCGGGCGCGTGCGGTGATGCCGAGCCGTTCGAGAAGACCGCCCTGGGCAACGAGGTCGCTGACCTCGGCGCCCGCCTCCCGGGCGGCGCGGGCGAGGCCCTCGAACTCGACATGGGCAGTGAGGTCGGCCTGTCCGGGGGTGGCCAGCGGGCCGGTCCGCACGCCGTCCGCGATGGCCTGGAGCGTGTCGCCGGCCATGCGCCAGCCGCCGTAGTCGACAATGATCGCCGCACCGCCGTGATCCGCGATGCGCCGGGCGATTTCGGCCATCGCCGGAGCGGCGGCGGGGCGATGCTCGACGAGGTCGCCCTCGGCTGTGTCGGCAAGCCGGTGCTCGAGAAACGAAGGATGCGTCCGGTCGGTGAGGCCGAAGACGAGGCTTTCGCCCCCGGCACCGACCACGCGCTCGCGCCAGCCCGGCCCGTCGCGGAGAAACTGGCGGACGGGCAGGGCGTCGAAGAACTCGTTGGCGACGAGGAGGAGCGGCGCCTCGGGGAGGCTGTCGAGGCTGTCGTGCCACACCGGCGCGTGCGGGGCGAGGGTGCGGGCCTGGGTCTCGCGCAGCACGGGGGAAAGCTCGACAAGGTGAAGCCGGACCGCCTCGGCAAATCCGGGCACCCGGGCCCCCGCGCGCAGGATGTCGGCCATCAGCGTGCCGCGCCCCGGCCCGGGTTCGGCCAGCGTGACAGGGGTGGGCGCGCCCGTCTGGGTCCAGTGGGCCGCCAGCGACAGCCCGAGAAGCTCGCCGAACATCTGGCTGATCTCGGGGGCCGTGGTGAAATCCGCCCCGAGCGGGTCTCGGGTGACGTAGTAGCCATGGCGCGGGTGCGCGAGGCACACGGCCATGTAGTCCGCGACCGTGATCGGACCCGTCGCGCGGATCTGGCGGATGAGGTCGGCCGCGAGCGGGGTCACGCCGGCTGGCGGCGGCGCGCCGACCAGACAACGAGGAGGAGACCCACCGCGATCATCGGCAGCGAGAGAACCTGACCCATCGAGAGGCCGAGCTCGCCGAGCCGGACGACGTATCCCGCGGGATTCTCCGGCGTGATGAACTGCGCGTCGGCCTGGCGGACGAATTCCACGGCGAAGCGGGCCGCCCCGTAGCCGAGAAAGAACGCGCCCGCGACCCGTCCGGGCGTCTTCAGCGCGCCGCGCGCCCAGACCATCCAGATGAGCACGATACCGAGGACGAGCCCCTCGAGCCCGGCCTCGTAGAGCTGGGAGGGGTGGCGGGCGCAGAGCCCCTCGACGCCCGGGCAGTCCTGCGCCGCGGCGCCGGGGAAGATCACGCCCCAGGGCAGGCTCGTCGGCGCGCCCCAGAGTTCGGCGTTGATGAAGTTCGCCGCCCGGCCGAGGAGGATGCCCGGCGGCGTGGCGTAGGCGACGATATCCGCCAGCGAGGCCGCGGGTATGCCCTTGCGCCAGACGAACCAGGCGCCGGCGGCGATGACACCGAGAACCCCGCCGTGGAAGGCCATGCCGCCTTCCCAGAGCACGAGGATCTGGCCGGGGTTCTCCAGGTAGTAGCCCGGCTGGTAGAACAGAACGTAGCCGAGCCGGCCGCCGACGATGATGCCGATGATGATCGCGGTCAGAAGCTCCTCGATGTCCTCGGGCGTGACCGGCGAGACGCCGCCCGGCCAGAGCCGGCCGGCCCGGGCCGCGGCGGCGGCCATGCGCCATCCGATGACGATGCCGACGATGTAGGCCATCGCGTACCAGCGCAGCGCGAAGTCGAAGCCGAAGAGCGAGATCGTGAAGATCTCCGGGCCGATGTCGGGAAAGGGGATCGCCGCCAGCATGGGCGCGGCTTTGCCCGGCTGCGCGACATTGTCAACCTTGCGGGCGTGCGCGCAGGGGCCATATGTGGGGGAAAGCGAACGGAGATCGCCATGCAGACGCGCAACAAGATACTCGACGACATGTCGCAACTGATGACCAACGCCATGGGCGTGGCGCAGGGCGCGCGCGAAGAGGCGGAGACGGCGATGAAGTCGCTCGTCGACCGCTGGCTCGCGGACCGCGATTTCGTGACCCGCGAGGAATTCGACGCCGTCCGCGCAATGGCGCAGAAGGCCCGCGAGGAGAACGAGGCCCTGAAGGCACGGATCGCGGCGCTCGAAGGCAAGTAACGCCGGACGGGGACCGCCGGGCCGGCGGTCCCGTGGCGCCTCCGGCGGGAGGATTTTCCCGAACGTGGAATGACGGGACCGCGGGCGTTCGGCCGCGGCGGTCCGATACCGCCGTCGCGCGTCCCGGGCGCGCGATCGCCCGTGCGCACCGCGCGTGGCACGCGTGGCGCGCGGGAGGTTTCGCGAGAGACCACCCGGGTTATCCCCTGCGAAATACGGACCGTCGCCAATTAGGGCTTTACAGGGAGTCCCCCGTCGCCCACCATATATCGTATGGGAACAGGCCCAGAGCCCGCCCCATTGAGCAGGCACCAAGCCTTAGTGGCCACCAAGCGCTGCAAGGCTACAACCCATGAGGCCGCGCATGTCGCTTTCCGAGCAGTACTTCCCGACAGAAGACCTTCACCCGATCGACATCGTCGAACACATCGCCGAGGTCCATGACTGGGATTTCGACCGGGTCGCGGACGACCAGATCGCGATGGCCGTGGAAGGACAGTGGCGCACCTATTCCATAACGCTTGCGTGGTCGTCGTCCGACGAGACCCTGCGGCTGATCTGCACCTTCGACATGGAGCCGCCGAAGGAGGCTTTGCCGGCGCTTTACGAAACCCTCAACGCCGCCAACGACCTCTGCTGGGCCGGCGCCTTCACCTACTGGTCGGCGCAAAAGCTGATGGTCTGGCGCTACGGGCTTCTCCTCACCGGCGGGCAGATGGCCTCCGCCGAGCAGATTTCGACGGCGATCGGCGCGGCGGTCGCGGGCGCCGAGCGCTTCTACCCGGCGTTTCAGCTCGTCGCCTGGGGCGGCCAGAGCCCTGAAGAGGCCATGAACATCGCGATCGCGGAGGCTTACGGACGCGCCTGACCGGTTCCGCACCGCGCGCCCCGGGCGCGACCCTTGCCTTCGGGCGAACCTTCGAGCAGGAAAGCCCCGTGCCCCCGGCGCGGGGCTTTTCGTTTGGGGGGAGTGCAATGGATTTCGGGAACATCGGCGCGCGCGGCCTCGTGCTTCTGGGGTGCGGAAAGATGGGCTCGGCGCTTCTGAAAGGCTGGCTCGAGGGCGGTCTCGACCCGAAGGCGGTGCATGTCATCGAGCCGAATCCGTCGGACTGGCTGAAGGGCACCGGCGTCGCGATCGGCGGCGCGCTTCCCGAGGCGCCGGCGGTGCTCGTGGTGGCCGTGAAGCCGCAGATGATGGCCGAGGCCCTGCCCGAAGCGAAAGCGTTCGGGGGCGGCGGGACGCTTGTGCTCTCCATCGCCGCAGGATGGCCCGTTGCCGCGTTCGAGGCGGTCCTCGGGCCGGGCACGCCGGTGGTGCGGTCGATGCCCAACACGCCGGCGGCGGTGGGCCGGGGCATCACCGCGATCACCGGGAATGCGGCGGCGGGCGAGGCCGGGCTCGCGCTGGCAGAGACGCTTCTGAAGGCGGTGGGCGATGTCGTCCGGCTCGACGACGAGAGCCAGATGGATGCGGTGACGGCGGTTTCGGGCTCGGGGCCGGCCTATGTCTTTCACCTCATCGAGACGATGGCGGCGGCGGGCGAGGCCGAGGGCCTTTCGCCCGACCTGGCCCTCGAGCTTGCGCGGGCGACCGTGGCCGGTGCCGGGGCGCTCGCGATGGGCTCGGATGAGCACCCCGCGCAATTGCGCGTGAACGTCACCTCGCCGGGCGGGACGACGGCCGCCGCGCTGGAGGTGCTGATGGAAGAGGAAAACGGGTTTCCCGCCCTGCTGCGCAAGGCGGTCGGCGCGGCGGCCGGGAGGAGCCGGGAGCTCGCGGGGTGATCGCTTTCGAGGATTTCGGGAAGGTCGATGTTCGCGTCGGCCGGATCACCCGCGCCGAGCCGTTTCCCGAGGCGCGAAAGCCCGCCTACCGGTTATGGGTCGATTTCGGCGCGGAGATCGGCGAGAAGAAGTCCTCGGCGCAGATAACGGCGAACTACGCGCTCGAGGACCTGCCCGGCCGGATGGTGGTCGCGGTGGTGAACTTCGAGCCCCGCCAGATCGGCCCGATGCTTTCGGAGGTTCTGGTTCTGGGTGTGCCGGACGAGGCCGGGCAAGTGGTGCTGCTGACCCCCGAGAAAGACGTGCCGACTGGCGGAAGGATGTACTGACATGAAGACGCTTTTCATAAGCCGGAAGCTTCCGGAAAAGGTGCTCGAGGCCGCGCGGGCGCGCTTCGACGTCACCGTGCGCGACGACACGGCGCCCATGACCGAAGACGAGGTCGCCGGGGTCGTCGCCGGGTTCGACGCGGTTCTGCCGACCCTGGGCGACAAGTGCACCGCCGCGGCCATCGCGAAGGCCGGGACGGTGCGGGCGGGCATCCTCGCGAACTTCGGCGTGGGCTACAACCACATCGACGTGGCCGCCGCCCGGGCGGCCGGCATGGAGGTGACGAACACGCCGGGTGCCGTGACCGACGCGACCGCCGATACCGCGATGACCCTGATCCTCATGACCTGCCGCCGCGCGGGCGAGGGCGAACGGCTGGTCCGATCGGGGCGCTGGGAGGGCTGGCATCCGACCCAGCTTCTCGGCATGCATCTCGGCGGCCGGACCCTCGGCATCGTCGGCATGGGGCGGATCGGCAAGGCGATCGCGAAACGCGCGGCGCTCGGGTTCGGAATGAACGTGGTGTTCTTCAACCGCTCGCGCGTCGAGGACCCCGGCGTCGAGGCCCGCCAGCTCGGCTCCATCGCCGAGGTGGCGGCGGCGGCCGATGTGCTGGTGGTGGCCGTGCCCGCGAATGCCGAAACCCGTCACCTGATGAACGCTGACGTGTTCGCGGCGATGAAGCCCACCGCGTATTTCATCAACATCGCGCGCGGCGACGTGATGGACGAGGCCGCCCTCGTCGCCGCGCTCCAGGGCGGAGAGATCGCGGGGGCGGGTCTCGATGTCTACGAATTCGAACCGAAGGTGTCGCCCGGGCTTCTCGGGATGGAGAACGTCACGCTCCTGCCCCATCTCGGCACCGCGGCCCTCGAAGTGCGCGAGGGGATGGGGATGATGGCGGTGGAAAATCTCGTCGCCTGGGACGAGGGGCGGGCGCTGCCGAACCCCGTCTGACGACGGGGTGCCTCCGGCGGAGGTATTTTCCGCCAAGGTGAACCACGGGCCCGGATGCTTCTTTGCGTCGCCCGGGTCAGGACCTCCGACCGACCACGAGCGACAGCCCCGCGACGGCGAGAGCGGCGGCTGCGGCGACCAGCCAGAGCGCGGAAAAGCCGAGGCTGTCGGCGATCCCCCCGAGGGCGGGGGGCGAAAGCAGGTAGCCGAGATAGGCGATCTGGGTGACGGTGGCGAGGCGGCGGCCGGCGGCCGCCGGGTCACCGCGGCTGGACACCGCCTTGAAGACGGCGGGTTCGACCGGACCGGTGCCGATGCCGGCGAGAAGGAAGGCGGCGAGCACGAGCGGCGCCGGCAGGTCGAGAACGAGGGCCGCGAAGCCCGGCGCGCCCAGAAGTGCCGCGAGGCGCAGCGTCTGGACCGGGCGGAGGATGTGTTCCAGCTCGTGCGCGGCGAGCCGTCCGATGGTGAGACCCAGTGTGTAGGCCGCAGGCGAGAGGCCCGCGAGCACCGGCCCCTCCTCGCGGAAGGTCTCGACGAAGATTGCCGCCCAGGCCTGGGGGGCGGCCTCCTGGAAGGCGGCGAGCGCGGCCATGGCGGCGAGAACGAGGACGGTCGCGCCGAGCGCCGGGCCGGCGCGTCCGGAGGAGCCGGTCTGAGAATGCTGGTGGCGTCCCGCCCGGTATTCGAGCGCCGCCATGGCGAGAAACGCCGCGCCGACGGTGAGAAATATCGCGGGCACACCCGCGCCGGCCGCCCGGGCCGCGCCCGTGAACACCGCGCCGGTGAGCATGGCGACGGGAAAGAGCGCATGGGTGCGATTGAAGAGCCGCCCGCCGGTGTCGCTTTCCAGCCGGGCGGTGCGCAGGTTGAGCGAGATGTCGAGCGCGCCGGAAGCGCCGCCGAGCACGGCGAGGGCAAGAACGAGGCCGGCGAGGCCGGTCGCGCTGGCCAGCAGTGCGCAGCCCATTGCCGAGGCGAAGAGGCAGAGCGGCAGGGCGTAGGGTCGAATGCGGAGCACCTGCCGCCCGAAGACCTGCATGACCGGGAAGGCGGCGAGCGACATCGCCCCGAGGGCGAGCCCGTAGCCGCCCGTGTCGAGGCCCGCCCGGGCCTGGACGGCGGGGGCGGCGGCGGCCAGCGACCCCCAGAAGAGGCCGGCCGCACCGTAACCGCCCAGAAGCGAGAGGATCTGGCCCCGGGCGCTCACCTGTCGCCCACCGCCTCGCGCCAGTGCCGGCGGCAGAGCGAGACATAGGTTTCGTTGCCGCCGATCTGCACCTGGGCGCCGTCCTTCAGAACCTCTCCGGCTTCGTCCTGGCGCACGACCATGGTGGCCTTGCGGCCGCAATGGCAGATGGTGCGCGCCTCGCGCATCTCGTCGGCCAGTGCCAGGAGGGCGGCGGAGCCGGGGAAGAGCTCGCCCCGGAAGTCGACGCGGAGGCCGTAGCACATGACCGGGACGGCGAGGTCGTCGACGGCGCGGGCGAGCTGCCAGACCTGGGGTTTGGTCAGGAACTGGGCCTCGTCGAGGAAGACGCAGGCCACGGGGGCGTCGGCGCGGCGGGCCTCGATGGCGGCGAAGAGATCGGTGTCGGGAGCGTAGGTGTCCGCCGGGGCCTCGATCCCGATGCGGCTGGCGATGCGGCCCGGCCCGGCCCGGTGATCGAGGCGGGCGGTCAGCAGGTAGGTCTCCATCCCGCGCTCGCGGTAATTGTAGGCCGCCTGGAGCAGGAGCGTCGATTTCCCGGCGTTCATGGTGGAGTAGTGGAAGTAGAGCTTGGCCATGGC
>CAZPPH010000010.1:0-41095 GCA_964588375.1 uncultured Rhodobacterales bacterium
TCTTCGCGTGGTTTCTCGGTTTCCTGCCGCAGATTTCGGCGGGCGAGCGCCTCGTCTGGAGCATCGACTGGGTGCCCTCGCTCGGCATCGGCCTTGCCTTCATGGTCGACGGGCTCAGCCTCACCTTCGGCCTGCTGATCAGCGGCATCGGCGCGCTGGTGCTGCTTTTCTCGAACGCCTATCTCGCCGGCCACCCGCAATACGGCCGCTTCGCCCTCTATCTCACGTCTTTCATGGTGGCGATGCTCGGTCTCGTCTTCGCCGACGACCTCATCCTGCTCTTCGTCTTCTGGGAACTGACGACGATCACGTCCTACCTGCTGATCGGGTTCTCCCACGAAACCGAAAAGGGACGGCGCAATGCGCTGCAGGCGCTGTTCCTGACCGGGGCGGGCGCGCTCGCCTTTCTCGCGGGTCTCATTCTTCTCGGCTTCGCCGCGGGCACGACGCGCATCTCGGAGATCATCGACCAGGGCACGGCGATCCACGACCATGCTCTTTACCTCGGCATCCTGATCCTCCTGCTTCTGGGGGCCTTCACCAAGTCCGCCCAGGTTCCGTTTCATTTCTGGCTGCCGAACGCCATGGCCGCGCCGACGCCGGTCAGCGCCTTCCTTCACTCGGCGACCATGGTGAAGGCGGGCGTCTACATAATGGCCCGGGTCCACCCTGCGATGGCCGGCACCGACGTTTGGCTCTGGACGCTGACCGCCTTCGGAGCGGTCACGGCAGTCTTCGCGAGCGTGCTCGCTCTGCGTCAGACCGACCTGAAACAGGCGCTCGCCTATACGACGCTCATGGCGCTCGGCACGCTGACGCTCTTTCTCGGCCAGGAATCCGGCTATGCGATGACCGCCTTCGCGACCTTCCTGATCGTCCACTCGCTCTACAAGGCCGCGCTCTTTCTCGTCATCGGCAGCGTCGATCACGCCACGGGCACCCGCGAGGCGGAAGTGCTGGGTGGACTGGGGTGGGCGATGCCTGTCACCGCCGCAGCGGCCGCTGTGGCGGCGATGTCGATGGCAGGCTTCCCGCCGCTCCTCGGCTTTATCGGCAAGGAGCTGAAATATGCCGGCGCGCTGGCGGTCGCATCCGAGCCGACGATCGTTGCGGGGGCGGTGCTTCTGGCAAACGCGCTGATGTTCGCGGTCGCGGGCATCGTCGCGTTCCGGCCGTTCTGGCGACCGGCGCGAGGCGCGCTGCCGCGCACGCCGCACGAGGTTCGCTGGCCGATGCTCGCCGGCCCCGTCATTCTCGCCGCCTTCGGCGCGCTTTTCGGCCTCTACCCAGATCTTCTCCAGCGCACGCTCGTCGCGCCCATGGTGATCTCGCTCACGGGGTCGGAGAACGAGGTGAAGGAACTGAAGCTCTGGGCCGGGGTCAACCTGCCGCTCGCCCTCTCCATCGCGACCTTCGGCCTAGGCCTTGTCTTCTACGCAACCCACGACCGTCTGCGCGCCGGTATCGCGCGGGTCTTCGACGCCATTCCGAGCCTCGACCGTGGCTGGGACGGGTTCATGACCTGGCTGAAGGTATCCGCCGGCCGTGTCACCCGGGTCATCCAGACCGGGCGGATGACGGACTACCTCGCCGTTACCTTCGCTACCGTCGCCGGAGGGCTGGCCGCCGCGATGCTCTCCCGTGGACTGCCAAGCCTCGATCCGGCCTTCGGCGCGGTCTCCGGCACTGACTTCGCCCTTGCGGGACTTATCCTCGCGGGAGCGGCGCTTGCGGCCTTCACCCGCTCGAGGATTACCGCCATCGCCGCCCTTGGTGTCGTCGGTATCGGTACGGCCCTCATCTTCATCGTCTTCGGCGCGCCGGACGTCGCGATCACTCAACTCATGGTCGAGGTGCTGGTGGTGGTTCTCGTGGCGGTCGTCATGCTGCGGCTGCCGCGCCTCGAGGGTGCCGATGGCCGATTCCGGCCCGGCCACGCTGCTCTCGCTGTGGCGATGGGCACCGTTGTCAGCCTGACGCTCCTCGCGGTGCTGACGACACCGATCGACCGCCGGCTCTCGGACTATTTCGAGATTGCGAGCTGGCCTGAAGCCTTCGGCCGCAACATCGTCAACGTGATCCTCGTCGATTTCCGGGCCCTCGACACGTTCGGCGAGGTCGCCGTTGTCGTCGTGGCGGCCCTGTCGGCTGTGGCACTGCTCAGACCGGCGAAGGGAGAGCCGAAATGAACTCGGTCATCCTGCGCGCCGGCACCCGATACCTCGCGGGGCTTCTTCTGATTGTGTCGCTCTTCATGCTCCTGAGGGGTCACAACGAGCCCGGCGGTGGCTTCATCGGAGGGCTCATCGGAGCGACGGGCTTCGTCCTATACGCCATCGCCTGCGGTACGAAAGACGCCCGTGCGGCACTGCGCGTCTCCCCCGAAACCGTTGCCGTAGCCGGACTTCTGATTGCCCTTGCAGCCGGCCTCGCCGCCGCTCTCTTCGGCGACGACTTCTTCACCGGCCAGTGGCTCTTCATCGGCGCGACCGAAGACGACAAGGGCCTGCCGCTCTCCACGGTCCTGGTCTTCGATATCGGCGTCTATGTCGCCGTCTTCGGCTCGGTTCTCTCCCTCGTCTTCACGATGGAGGAAGAGGTCTGATGGAAGCGCTTCTGGCGATCACCATCGGCGCGCTGGTGGCGGCCGCAGTCTACCTGATGCTCTCGGGGCACATGTTCCGGTTCATCCTCGGCCTCGTTCTGATCTCGAACGCGGCGAACCTCACCATCTTCACCGCAGGCCGGCTCACCGAGGGCGCGCCCGCACTCATCGCGGTGGGCGCCGAGGCGCCGGGCGGGCTTGTCGCCAACCCGCTGCCGCAGGCTCTCGTGCTGACCGCCATCGTCATCGGCTTCGGCCTCTTCGCCTTCACGATCTCGCTGGTGAAACGGGCGTGGACAACGCTCGGCACCCTCGAGGCCGACGAAATGCGGATTGCCGAACCGCGCGAGGAAGAGAAGTGAGCTGGCTTCTCGCCCTTCCCATCGCGATCCCGTTCGTCACCGCGACCTGCGCCTTTCTGGTGCGCCGCAGTCATCTCGGCCGCTGGGTCTCAATCGGCGGATCGGCGGTGCTGCTCGCCGCTTCTCTGTTCCTCATGGCGAGGGTTCTCGCCGATGGCGTCGTCGCCGGACAGATGGGCGGCTGGCCCGCGCCCTTCGGCATCACGCTCGTCGCCGACCTTCTTTCGGGCGTCATGGTCGTGATCACCGCGATCATCGCGCTCGCCGTCTCGGTCTACGCGCTGGCGGATGTCGACGAAGGCATGGAGGCCCAAGGCTACCACGCGCTCTTCCAGGTGCTCATCGCCGGGGTCACGGGGGCGTTTCTCACCGGCGACCTCTTCAACCTCTACGTCTGGTTCGAGGTCATGCTGATCTCGTCCTTCGGCCTGCTCATCCTCGGGGGCCGCGCCGAGCAGATCGACGGTGGGGTAAAGTACGTCGCTCTCAACCTCGTCTCGACGATTCTCTTTCTCACCGGCATCGGCCTTCTCTACGGCATGACCGGCACGCTCAACATGGCCGACCTCGCCTCGGCGGTCGATACCGCCGACCCGGGGCTCCTGACGGTCGTCGCGACGGCCTTCATGATCGCGTTCGGGGTGAAGGCCGCGCTCTTTCCGCTCTTCTTCTGGCTTCCAGCCTCCTATCACACGCCTGCCTTCGCGGTGTCGGCGGTCTTCGCGGGACTCCTGACGAAAGTCGGGGTCTACGCGCTCATCCGCATGTTCACCCTGATCTTCGACCACGACATCGCCTTCACCCACACGATCCTGCTCTGGGTCGCGGGGCTCACAATGGTCACAGGGGTGCTCGGGGCCGCCGCCCAGACGGATTTCCGCAAGATCCTGTCGTTCCACATCGTCAGCCAGATCGGCTACATGATCCTCGGACTGGCGCTTCTGACGCCGCTCGCGATCGTCGGTGCGGTGTTCTACCTCGTCCACCACATCGTCGTTAAGGCGAACCTCTTTCTCATCGCGGGCGTGGCCAGCCGCATCGCGGGCGGCACCGAGCTTCAACGCATCGGCGGTCTCTACAAGACGGCTCCGCTTCTCGCCGCGCTGTTCCTCATTCCGGCCTTCTCGCTGGCGGGCTTCCCGCCGCTGTCGGGCTTCTGGGCGAAGTTCATCCTCGTGAAGGCCGCCCTCGAGGTCGAGGGCTGGGTCATCGCCGGCGTGGCGCTCCTCGTCGGCCTTCTCACGATCTATTCGATGACGAAGATCTGGGCACAGGCGTTCTGGGAGCCGCATCCCGAGGGCCGGGAGCCGCGCCTGTCGAGCCTGTCGTCCCGCGACCGGGCGGCGATGCTCCTGCCCATCGGGGCGCTGGCGGCGATCACCGTCGCGATCGGCCTCTTCCCCGAGCCCTTCGTCGCTTTCGCCGAGGACGCGGCGGCGCAACTCCTCGACCCTTCGGCCTATGTCGAAGCGGTGGGCGCCGTCTCCGTCGCGGCGCCGGTCGCAGGAGTGGCCGAATGAACGTCTTCGCCACCAACATCGTCCTCGCGGTGATCTGGTCCGCGCTGCTCGGCGAGTTGTCGCTCTTCAACCTCGCGTCGGGCTTCGCGCTGGGCTTCGCGGCCCTCTGGGTCATCCAGCCGCTCACCGGCGCGTCGAGCTACTTCTTCCGGGTCTGGGCCTGGGCGAAGCTCGTGGTGATGTTCCACTACGAACTGATCGTCTCGAGCATCGATGTCGCCTGGGACGTGCTGACGCCGCGCCACCGGGCGCGCCCGGCGATCATCGACATGCCGCTCGACGTGAAGACCGACGCGGGCATTCTGCTCGTGACGAACCTCATCTCGCTCACCCCCGGCACCCTCAGCATCGACGTGACCGACGACCGCAAGACGCTGAAGATCCACGCGATGTTCGCGGACGACCCCGAGACGCTGCTGAGAACCCTGAAATCCGGCATGGAGCGCTGGGTGATCGACGCGGTGGAGGGCGGGCCATGAGCGACTTTCTGAGCCTCGCGCTCGACCTTGGCACCGGCCTCGTCCTGCTCGCCACGGGCCTCGCGCTGGTGCGTCTCATCCGCGGTCCGAGCCTGCCCGACAGAGTGGTTGCGCTCGACATGATGACGGTGAACATCGTCGCCTTCTGTGGGGTCGCCGCGATCCGGTTCGACGAGGTGGCGTTTCTGGATGTCGCCCTGGCACTCGCGCTCGTGGGCTTTCTCGCCACGGTGGCGCTCGCGCGGTTCGCGGAGCGCGCCCAGGCGCGGCGGACCGAGGACAAGGAGGAGGACCGGGAATGAGCGAGATCGTGGTCGGCATCCTGCTCCTGCTCGGCGGGGCGCTCGGGGTCATCGGGTCCCTGGGCCTCGTGCGCATGCCCGACGTGCTGATCCGGATGCACGCCTCGACCAAGATCGGCACCCTGTCCGCCGGTCTCATCCTCGCGGCCTCGGCCGTGTGGTTCTGGGACACCGGCGTTACCGTGCGGATCATCCTCATCGTCCTGTTCGTGCTTCTGACGGCCCCCATCGGCTCGCACATGATCGGCCGCGCGGCGGTGCGCCTCGGCGTGCCGCTCTATCAGCCGCCGGACACGAGAAGCGGCAAGCCGGACGAGTAGCCCTTGCCGGTGTGTCCGCACTGACGGTAACTCGGCCCATGAAGCCTTGCATCCTCATCATTCCTGCGCGCTGGGCGTCCGAACGGTTTCCGGGAAAACCGTTGGCACGTGTCGGAGGCCGGAGCCTTCTCTCACGCACCATCGCGGCCGGGCGGGCGGCGATGGACGGGGCCCGCGTCCTCGTCGCCACCGATGATGAGCGCATCGCTGCCGAGGCCGAGGCCGCAGGCGCGGACCGGGTGATGACCTCGTCCGGTTGCGCCAACGGCACCGAACGCGTCGCGGAGGCGGTCGCGGGCCTCGGCGAAGCCCCCGGGATCGTCGTCAACCTCCAGGGCGATGCCCCGCTGACGCCGCCCTGGTTCATCGCCTCCCTCATCGAGGCGATGACCGCCGATCCCTCCATAGAGGTCGCGACGCCGGTTCTCACCGCGACGGCCGGCCAGCTCGCGCGCTTCCGTGCCGACCGCGCGGCAGGGCGTGTCGGAGCGACCACGGCGATCACCGACAGCAAGGGCAGGGCGCTCTACTTTTCGAAGGAGGTGCTGCCCTTCGGAGCGGACGAGACCACGCCGGTGCTCTACCACGTCGGCGTCTATGCCTACCGGCCCGCCGCACTCCGCCGCTTTGCCGGGCTGCCCCCCGGCCGGGCCGAGCGGGCGGAGGGTCTCGAACAGCTCCGGTTTCTCGAACACGGCATCGGCGTGAACTGCGTCGAGGTCGAGACGCACGGGCGCGACTTCTGGGAGGTCAATTCCCCGGAGGATATCCCGCGTGTCGAAGCGATTCTGACGGCGGAGGGCCGGCCATGAGGGTGGTCGATATCGGTGACGTGCGGATCGGCAACGATCTTCCGCTGGTCCTGATCGCCGGGCCCTGCCAGCTCGAGACCGAAGCCATGGCGGTCGATGTCGCCGGCAGGCTCGGTGACATCGCCGCCGCCGAGGGCGTGGGATTCGTCTTCAAGTCCAGTTTCGACAAGGCCAACCGTACGAGCCACGCCGCACCCCGCGGCCCCGGGCGCGAGGCTGGACTCGCCATGCTCGCCGCCGTCCGCGCCGCGACCGGCTGCCCGGTGACGACCGACGTGCACTCCCCTGAAGACTGCGCCGCCGCCGCGGGGGTAGTCGACCTTCTCCAGATCCCGGCGCTACTCTGCCGCCAGACGGATCTTCTCGTCGCAGCCGCCCGCACCGGCCTGCCCGTCAACGTCAAGAAGGGCCAGTTTCTCGCACCGTGGGACATGGTCCATGTCGCGGAGAAGTTGCGCGCAGCCGGAAACGACCAGGTGCTTCTGACTGAACGGGGCACCAGCTTCGGGTACAATGCCCTCGTCTCCGACATGCGCGCGTTGCCGGTCATGGCGGAAACCGGTTGCCCGGTCATCTTCGACGCGACCCATTCCGTGCAGCAGCCCGGGGGGCACGGCGCGGCCTCTGGTGGCGAGCGTGGCTTCGTCGCGCCCCTGGCGCGCGCTGCGGTCGCGGTCGGTGTCGCCGGGGTCTTCATCGAAAGTCATCCCGACCCCGACATTGCCCCCTCGGACGGGCCCAGCATGGTCCCCCTCGGCGAGATGGCGACGCTCGTGGCCGACCTCGTCGGCATCGACCGTCTGCGAAAGAATGCGCGAGTTTCCGGTTGACCCTTTCGCTTTCCGCACGAGGTCCCTAGGTTCCCGCGCACGGAGAACCCCATGTCACCCATCGTTTCCATCGACGGGCTCTCGAAGACCTTTGACGGCGGCTTCGAGGCCCTGAAATCCGTTTCCCTCGACATCGAGGAAGGCGAGATTCTGGCACTTCTCGGCCCGAACGGGGCGGGCAAGACCACGCTCATCTCGATCACCTGCGGCATCTCGAGACCGAGCGAGGGCACGGTCACCGTTGGCGGACACGACGTCGTCACCGACTTCCGAGCCGCGCGGCGTCTCGTCGGCCTCGTGCCCCAGGAAGTGAACATCGAACCCTTCGAGACGGTCTGGAACACGGTGAGCTTCTCGCGGGGCCTTTTCGGGTTGCCGAAGAACCCTGCCCATATCGAGGCGGTGCTGAAGGAGCTGTCGCTCTGGGACAAGCGCAACTCGAAACTCGTCGAACTCTCCGGCGGCATGAAGCGGCGGGTGCTCATCGCGAAGGCCCTCTCCCACGAGCCGCGCGTGCTGTTTCTCGACGAGCCCACCGCCGGGGTCGACGTGGAACTGCGCCGGGAGATGTGGGAGACGGTCAGGCGGCTGAAGGCCGATGGCGTCACGATCATCCTCACGACCCATTACATCGAGGAGGCCGAGGCCATCGCCGACCGCATCGGCGTCATCGCCAAGGGCGAGATCCTGCTCGTCGAGGAGAAGGACCGGCTGATGGAGCGGATGGGCCGCAAGACGCTCCGCATCGAGCTTGCGACGCCCATCGCCGCGATACCCGAAAGTCTCGCGGCGCACGGTCTCGAACGGGAAGGGCCGACGACGCTCGTCTACAGCTACGATACGCGGGGCGAGCGCACCGGCATCACGAGGCTTCTGAACGACATCGCCGCGGCCGGGCTGCTTCTCGCCGACCTCTCGACCAGGCAATCCTCCCTCGAGGAAATCTTCGTCAGCCTCGTGCATGAGGACGCGGCATGAACTTTTACGCCATCGCCGCGATCTTCCGGTTCGAGATGTCGCGGACATTTCGCACCATCTGGCAGTCCATCGTCTCGCCTGTGGTCTCGACCTCGCTCTACTTCGTCGTCTTCGGCACCGCCATCGGCAGCCGGATCGAGGAGGTGGAGGGGACGAGCTACGGCGCCTTCATCGTGCCCGGCCTGATCATGCTCACGGTGCTCACCCAGTCGGTGCAGAACGCTTCCTTCGGCATCTATTTCCCGAAGTTCATCGGCACGATCTACGAGCATCTCTCCGCACCGATCAGCTTCGTCGAGATCGTCATCGGCTTCGTCGGGGCCGCTGCGACCAAGGCGCTCGCCATCGGCCTCATCATCCTGGCCACCTCGTTCTTCTTCGTCGACATCCGCATCGCGCATCCACTGCCGATGATCGCGTTTCTCGTGCTTACCTGCATTTCCTTCGCGCTTTTCGGCTTCATCATCGGGATTGTCTCCAAGAGCTTCGAGCAGCTTCAGCTCGTGCCGCTTCTCGTCATCACGCCGCTCGTGTTCCTCGGAGGCTCGTTCTACTCGATTTCCATGCTGCCGCCGGCCTGGCAGACGATCAGCCTTTTCAACCCGGTCCTCTACCTCGTCTCGGGGTTCCGCTGGTCGTTCTACGGCATGGCGGACGTGCCCATCGCCGCGAGCCTCGGGGCGATCACATGCTTCACCCTGCTCTGCCTCGGGGCGATCTGGTGGATCTTCCGGACGGGTTACCGGCTGAAGACATGAGCCCCGCGCACGCCAGCGCGGAGGAACTTCCCCAATCGCCTTGCTGACCCTCCCGTCACCGCCTACATCCCTCTCCATGTTGCGTATCTTTCCCTTCATCCGGCGCTCCCCCTTCGTGGCCGTCGTCCGCCTTCAGGGGGTCATTGCCTCGAGCAGCCGGATGACGGCGCTGAGCGACCAGGGCACCGCCTCGCTGATCGAGAAGGCATTCTCCCGCGGCAAGCCGAAGGCGGTCGCGCTCGTCATCAACTCTCCCGGCGGTTCGCCGTCGCAATCCTCGCTCATCGCCGCGCGTATTCGCCGGCTGGCCGAGGAAAAGGACGTGAAGGTCTACGCCTTCGTGGAGGACGTGGCGGCCTCGGGTGGCTACTGGCTGGCAGCGGCGGCGGACGAGATCTGGGTCGACGAGAACTCGGTCGTGGGCTCCATCGGGGTGATCTCCGCGAGCTTCGGGTTTCAGGATTTCATCGCCCGGCACGGGATCGAGCGGCGTGTGCATACCGCGGGCAAATCGAAGTCGATGCTCGACCCGTTCCGACCCGAAAAGGACGAGGACGTGGCCCGGCTCAAGCACCTGCAGGAGCAGATCCACGACAGCTTCATCGCCCATGTGAAGCGCCGCCGCGAAGGCAAGCTTGCCGAGGAGGATCTCTTCACCGGCGATGTCTGGGTCGGCGAGAAGGCCCGCGAGGTCGGGCTTGCCGACGGTGTCGGTCACATCGTGCCGAAGATGAAGGAGATTTTCGGCAAGCGCGTGCGCTTTGCCGTCTATCAGCAACGCCGCCCGATCTTCGCCCGTCTCGGTGCAGGCCTTGTCTCGGGAGCCGTGAGCGAGGTCGAGACCCGCGCGCAATATGCGCGTTACGGCCTCTAGTCGCACGCATGGTCAAGATCGTCAGCCTTTTTCTTATCGGTATGCTGATCCTCGCCATGATGGGGCGGCTGCGCATTCCCGGCGCCAGGCGCCTGAAGTCCGCAAAGTGCAAGAAGTGCGGCCGCTACCGGATCGGCAAAGGCCCCTGCACCTGCGGACAAGGTGATTGATGGAATTTCTCGCTGCCGGCCTCGGCCTCGTGATCCTGCTCCTGGCGGGCGACGTGTTGGTGCGCGGGGCGGTGAACCTGTCGCTTCGCGTCGGCATCCCGGCGCTCATCGTCAGCCTCACCATCGTCGCATTCGGCACCTCGGCACCGGAGCTTCTGATCTCGATCAGCGCGCTCAGGGACGGTGTGCCCGGTCTCGCGCTGGGCAACGTGGTCGGTTCCAACACGGCGAACATCCTGCTCGTCCTGGGCCTGCCGGCCCTGATCGCGGGCTTCGACACGTCCGAATGCGATACCAAAAAGAGCTATGGCCTGATGATCGTGGCATCGGTCCTCTTCATCGTGATCTGCTTTTCCGGCCCGATCACATGGGTCCACGGGTCGGTCCTCCTCGCAGCTCTCGTCCTGACCCTCGCCGACCAGGGCCGCGAGGCGCTGGCTCATCGGCGTGACAATGGCGATCTGCAACGTATCGAGGTCGACCTCGAAGGCGTTGATTCGTCGATGCCCTGGTGGAAGATCAGCGTCTTTCTCCTGCTCGGCCTCGTCGGTCTGCCGCTCGGTGCGGATATCCTCGTCGATGCCTCGACGACCATCGCCCGTTCGTTCGGAGTGTCCGAAACCGTTATCGGGCTCACGCTTGTGGCCATCGGCACCTCGTTGCCGGAGCTCGCCACCACTGTCATGGCCGCGCTGCGGCGGCAGGCCGACGTCGCCCTCGGCAACGTCATCGGCTCGAACATGTTCAACCTGCTCGGCATCATCGGCGTGGCGAGCTTCTTCGGAACCATTCCTGTCGAGGCGCAGTTTCTCACCTTCGATCTCTGGGTGATGCTCGCCGCCTCGATCATGCTCGCCCCCTTCGTTCTCTCGAAGCGCCTGAACATGACCCGCCCCTGGGGTTTCGCGTTGATTGTGGCCTACGCCGCCTATCTATGGCTGGTCGTCCATACCTGAGGAGAGCTCCATGAAGACAAAGCGCGCCCTCGTCACCGGCGGGGCAATCCGGCTCGGACGCGCCATGGCGCTCTATCTCGGCGAGCGGGGCTTCGATGTCGCGGTCCATTACAACGGATCGGCCGAGGAAGCCGCCGAGGTGGTCACGCGTCTCGAGGCGATCGGGGTGCGCGCGGCCGCAGTCAGGGCCAACCTCCTCGACGAGGCGGAGACGCAGGCCCTCGGGCCGGCGGCGGCCGACGCCCTCGGCGGCCCGCTCAGCCTTCTCGTGAACAACGCCTCGATCTTCGAGCCGGACGACATCGCCACGGCGACCCGCGAAAGCTGGGACCGGGCCATCGGCTCGAATCTGCGCGCGCCCTTCGTGCTGACCCAGTTCCTCGCCGGCCAGGCCCCCGAGCCGGGCCTCGACGATAACGGCGAACCGCTCGCCGAAGCGCTCATCGTGAACATGCTCGACCAGCGTGTGCGAAAGCTCACGCCCGATTTCGTCAGTTACACCATCGCCAAGATGGGCCTCTGGGCCTTCACCCGCACCTCGGCTCAGGGCCTCGCGGGCCGGGTGCGGGTAAACGCCATCGGTCCGGGACCCACGTTGCAGGGCACCCGTCAGCGCGAGGAGCATTTCCGCAGGCAACGGGAGGCCTCCATAACCGGCCGTGGCGCCAACCCCGATGACATCACTCATGCGCTGGGCTACTTCCTCGATGCCCATGCCGTGACCGGGCAACTCATCTGCATCGACGGCGGCCAGCACCTCGCCTGGGCGACACCGGATGTGCTCGGCCCGGAATAGGCGAAAACCCCCCGTCACGGCACCGAGCCGCTTGACTTTTGCACCGAGGCTGGCCCGGTCACATTTCTGTTAGATTCCTTTAGTGTTTTCAGAGATTTGTCACCCGAACAGAAAAATACTCAAATATTCCAATGGCTTGAGTTGGCGCCTAAAAAACAGGCAAGGCATCGAAACCGTCTGAATAAAAGGATAATTCTTGCGGCGATCTCGGTTGTCCGCAGGTTTATCCCCACATTCCGTGGACAGGTTTTACCTTGTTCCCGCCCTCGATAGAGTGCAGCCGAGCCCCGAGAATCGACGCGATGACCGACACCTCCGCCCCCGCCCGCCGCGGCCATGACGCCATCCAGGCGTATCTGAAGGACCTCGGCATGTCCCCGGGGGTCTACCGCATGCTCGATGACAAGGGCGCGGTGCTCTATGTCGGCAAGGCGAAGAACCTCAAGGCGCGGGTGTCGAGCTATGCCCGGCCCGCGGGCCACTCCCCGCGCATCGCCCGGATGATCTCGGAAACCGTGTCGATGATGTTTCTCACGACGAAGACCGAGACCGAAGCGCTCCTGCTCGAGCAGAACCTCATCAAGCAGCTGAAGCCCCGCTACAACGTGCTTCTGCGCGACGACAAGTCGTTTCCCAACATCCTTGTCTCCCGCGAGCACGACTTTCCCCAGATCAAGAAGCACCGGGGCAAGAAGGCCGAGAACGGCAATTACTACGGCCCCTTCGCCAGCGCGGGTGCCGTCAACCGGACCCTCAACCAGCTCCAGAAGGTGTTCCTCCTGAGAAACTGCTCGGACGCCACCTTCGAAAGCCGCACCCGGCCGTGCCTTCTCTACCAGATCAAGCGCTGCAGCGCGCCCTGTGTCGGCTACATCGGCGAGGCGGAGTACGCCGCTCTCGTGCGCGACGCGGAGCGCTTTCTTCAGGGCAAGTCCACCCGCGTGCAAACAAAGCTCGCCGAGGAAATGGAGGCGGCCTCGGAGGCCATGGAATTCGAACGCGCTGCGGCGTTGCGCGACCGTATCCGGGCGCTCACGCAGGTCCAGTCCGCGCAGGGCATCAACCCAAGGTCCACCGCCGAGGCCGATGTCGTCGCGCTCCACATGGAGGGCGGGCAGGCCTGCGTGCAGGTCTTCTTCATCCGCGCCAACCAGAACTGGGGCAACCGCGACTACTACCCGCGCACCGGCGCCGGCGCGGGGCCGGCGGAGGTTCTCGAGGCTTTCATCGCGCAATTCTACGACGGCAAGGACCCGCCGCGCCTCATCCTGCTATCCGACCCGGTCGAGGACCCGGAGCTTCTCGCCGCCGCCCTTTCCGAGCAGGCGGGCCGCAAGGTCGAGCTTGCCGTTCCCCGGCGTGGCGAGAAGGCCGAACTTGTCGCCGGCGCGATGCGCAATGCTCGGGAAAGCCTCGCCCGCAAGATGTCCGAGACCGCGACCCAGGCGAAGCTTCTCCGCGGTCTCGCCGAGGCCTTCGATCTCGTCGCGCCGCCACGGCGCATCGAAGTCTATGACAACTCTCATATTCAGGGGTCCAACGCGGTCGGCGCGATGGTTGTCGCCGGCCCCGACGGGTTCGAGAAGAACCACTACCGCAAGTTCAATATCCGCGCCGACAACCTGAGCCCGGGCGACGACTTCGGAATGATGAAGGAAGTCCTGACCCGTCGCTTCAAACGGCTCCAGAAGGAAGACCCGGACCGCTCGCGCGGCCTCTGGCCCGACCTCCTCCTGATCGACGGCGGCGCGGGTCAGGTTTCGGCGGTGCGCGGGATCATGGCCGAGCACGGGGTCGAGGACATTCCCATGGTCGGCGTTGCCAAGGGTGTCGACCGCGACGCGGGCAAGGAGGAATTTCACCGTACCGGCCAGCGGCCCTTCGCACTCCAGCGCGGCGACCCGGTACTCTACTTTGTCCAGCGATTGCGTGACGAGGCCCACCGCTTCGCGATTGGCGCCCACCGCGCGAAACGGTCGAAGGCGGTGGGCGCGACGCCGCTTGACGAGGTTCCCGGTGTCGGGGCCACCCGCAAGCGCGCGCTGCTGGCGCATTTCGGCTCGGCGAAGGCCGTCAGCCGCGCCAACCTCGCCGATCTGAAGGCGGTCGACGGCATCTCCGACGCGCTCGCCCGGATGATCTACGATTTCTTCCATGACCGCGGCTGACCGGCTCCGCAACTTGCTTTCAAATACTTCGGGGGAGGCGCGAAGCGCCGGGGGCAGCGCCCCTTCCCGCGCCACGGCCGGTGGGATAGGACTCGGCAGATGACCTGGAACATCCCGAACATCCTCACGGTGATCCGGCTTCTCGCCGCGCCCGGCGTGGTGGTGATGTTTCTCTATTTCACCCGGCCCTGGGCGGACTGGTTCGCGCTCGTCCTCTTCATCGGCGCAGCCGTGACCGACTGGCTCGACGGCTTTCTCGCCCGAAGCTGGAAACAGGAAAGCCGCTTCGGCGCCATGCTCGACCCGATCGCCGACAAGGCGATGGTGGTGATCGCGCTACTGGTGATCACCGGCTATGCCGGAATGAACCCGTGGATCTTGCTGCCCGCCACGCTCATCATGTTTCGCGAGGTCTTCGTGTCCGGGCTGCGCGAGTTTCTCGGCGACGCTGCCGGCAGCCTGAAAGTCACGAAGCTTGCCAAGTGGAAGACCACCGCGCAGATGGTGGCCATCGCGGTGCTGTTCTCCACCGGCGCTTTCGAACATTATCTTGGCATGCAGAGCTTCGGGATGGACCGTGAAATGGTGGCTGGCGTTCTCTCGGGAGAAATCCCGGACGAGCTCGGTCTCGTCTGGAAATACCAGGGCATGATCTGGTCGTGGTACATCGGCGTGGGCCTTCTCTGGGTTGCCGCGGCGCTCACGATCCTGACGGGCGTCGATTACTTCCGAAAGTCCGTTCCGCTTCTGAAGGAGCCGCAGCGATGATCGAGGTGCTCTATTTCGCCTGGCTGCGCGAGCGGGTCGGATGCCCGCGTGAAACGATCGAGACCTCGGCGGAGACGGTCGCGGATCTCGTCGACGAGCTCAAGGCTCGTGAAGAACGCTATGCCTATGCCTTTCAGGACGTTTCGGCGATTCGCGTGGCGCTGGACCAGGAGCTTTCGAGCTTCGACACGCCGTTGTCGGGAGTCCGGGAAGTTGCGTTCTTTCCACCGATGACCGGGGGCTGAGATGGACATCCGCGTGCAGTCCGAGGCCTTCGACCCCGGCGCCGAGACGAATGCCTTCACCGCGCGCGCCGAGGGCGCGGGGGCCGTGGTGACCTTCTCCGGCATCGTGCGCGGCGAGGCCGGGCGGCTCGCGGGAATGACCATAGAGCATTACCCGGGCATGACGGAGAAGGCACTGACATCCCACGCCGAAGAGGCGGTGCGCCGGTTCGCGCTGACCGACACGCTCATAATCCACCGGTACGGCGACCTCGCGCCCGGCGAGGTGATCATGATGGTCGCCACCGCCGCGCCGCACCGCAAGGACGCCTTCGACGCGGCCGAGTTCCTGATGGATTACCTCAAGTCCCGCGCGCCGTTCTGGAAGAAGGAAACCGGGGCGGATGGCGGGACATGGGTCGCGGCGAAGGATGAGGACGAGGCGGCGCTGCGCCGCTGGTGAGCCGCTTCAGGCGGCGTCACCGACACGTCGGCATCGTATCGAAATCTCCGGGTCGCTCATCAGTCGCGAAGCGGCGTTCGCGGCGACGCTGACGGGGAAACGGATCAGAGCGTCTGGTTCACGCGGTCGACATAGGCGCGCAGCTCTTCGGCCTCGCGCCTTGCCTCCCTCAACCCTTCCATCGCCGCCTTGAGCTCCGCCTCGACCTGGTGAAGCTGGTTGGTGAGTTCCGCCTCGCGCTGCTCCTGATAGATGATCGCCTGGTCGCGGGTCTCCTCGGCTTCGTGGAGCGACTGGGCCATCTTGTCGAGCTCGTCCATGTCCGACCGCGTTACCCGGGTCAGCCGCGACACGAGCCAGTGGGCGAACCACCCGAGCAGAAAGGCCACGAACAGGATCGCCGCGGTGACGAGGATGAATTCGGTGCGGTTCATTCGCTGGCCTCTTCGGCTTCAGTGGCGGCGTCCGCGTCCTCTGCCGCGGCCTGTTGTTCCGCGGCCGCCTCGCCTTCCGCCGCAATCTCGCCGTCCCCGACCGTCTCGGGCAGGATCGCGCGGAACTCGATCCGCCGGTTCGCCTCCCGCCCCTCCTCGGTGTCGTTCTCGGCGATGGGCTGGGCCTCGCCGTAGCCTTTCGCGGTGAGATTGCCGGTCAGCACGCGCTTCTCCATGATCGCGTTCAGCACCGCGTCGGCGCGCGTCTGGGAGAGGTTGAGGTTCATGCTTTCGCGGCCCTGGCTGTCGGTATGCCCGGCGATCTCGATCCTGACAGTCTGGCACTCGCGGAGGATCTCCGCGATTTTCGCAACGGTCTCGAGGCCCGCCGGCTCGATCTCGGAGGAGGACGGCGCGAATGTGATCTTCGGCATCTCGCGCTGGACGGTTTCGATCTTGCCCAGGCATTCCTCGGGTGTGGGCAGCGCGGCCAGCGGGTCCAGCGCCTCGACATAGGCGACGTCGATGCCGTAATCCTCGCCCTCGCCGAGCTGCTCCGACAACAGCCTGGCGATCTCGGCCGCGCCATCGGGGTTGCCGGTCTTCCCGCGCACATCGACGAAGTCGGACCTCACGACGACCGAACCGCTGGCGAGTTCCGAAAGCGCTCCGAGTCCGGCGAGCACACGCACCGGCCAGCCGTCCGGCAGGGTGTCGTCGAGACGGGTCGCGGGCACGAGGTTCTCCACGCCGAAGCGGGATTTCGCGTAACTCTCCACCGTCGTTCGCGTCAGGGCGTCGGGCAGCCGGCCGCGCAGCTGGACCACACCGTCGGTCGAACGGATGGCGCTGAACTCGGGGACCGCTTCGGGCTCCGCCTCCTCGGCGGGCAGGACGGAGTGCAGCGTGAAGGCGGGAGGAAGGGCGTTCTCCAGCTCGCCCACCGCCCGGTCGAACGGATCCTGGCCGCTGCCGGCCAGCGCCACCAGGGTCACGTCCGCGTCCGAGAAGGTAATCTTGCCGCCGCCGAGCGAGACCAGCGCCCGCAGCCCTGCGACCACGCCCTCCGCCCATTTCGCCGACGGCGCTCCGAGGCCCACCGAGCAGTTCGCCTGTCCGCGCAGCCCCGAGTTTCGCGCGGCCTCGACGATCGCGTCGCGGGCCTCGGCGGTGTCGGCCGTACAGGCGTCGAACCTCAGACCCTGGTCATCGAGAACGGCCCTCAAGGTGAACGGTGAAATCACCGGGCGCGGGGCGGAAATGTCGAGCACGAGCCGGATACTGGCCGGGGCGGACACGTTGAGCCTGGTTTCGGTCCGCGCCCGCGCCGCCCGGCTTTCGGTGATCGCGGTGATCGCCACTTCGCTCGCGGAGGCCGATATCTTCGACCGCGGCAGATCCGCGAGCACTTCGATGGCGTAGTCGAGCGCCTCCTGCCAGCCCGCGGGTGTGGCGAAATCGGCGGTTTGCAGCAGGTCGGAAACCTCGGCTCCGGGGGCGGCCTGGGCCACCGCGGCCCGGATCGCATCGCGGTCGACTTCCTCGGGGATAAGCCCGAAGAAGGATATCTCCGCGTCGTTCCGCAAAAAGGAGATCGAGAATTCCGGGGCTTCGATATCGTCGGGGGCCTGCACCTCCATCTCGTCGATGATCCGCGCTCCATCGACGATGGTGCCCGCCGCCGACAGTGCGCGAAATCGCGTCGCCTCGTCCGGGGCTGTGCCCGAGAGCGAGACCAGAAGGCCATCGACGGAAACCTCCGTCCAGCCGAGGTCCTCGAGACCGAGCGCCCGGGAAACGTCGGCTTCCGCCGCGTCCTCGATACGGTCGGCGGCGAGGATGCCGGAATAGACGGCGCCGGCCGCAGCGAGTGCGATGACGAAGAGGGGCAGGAGCACGATTCTGAGACGCATGGGGGACGGGCTGCTCTGGTGTTTCGCCCGAGGTTACGCGCGGTCTGCCGCCCGCGCAATCAAGCGAAGAGGGCGAGGGCCAGGAAGGCGGCGGGAATCAGCCCGGCGTCGCGGTTGGAGCGAAAGAGGCGCAGGCAGGTGGCGCTGTCGTCGGGGTCGAGCGAGGTGAGCTGCCAGGCGAGGTGCCAGCCCATCGCCCAGACACCGCAGATCGCGATGGTGAGCGTCAGGATGTTGCCCGGCGCGGCGAGCACGATGGCGAGGAGAAAGAGCGTGAGGGTCGCCACGAGAAACCACCTCAGCCAGCGGTGCGTGTCGGCGCCGAAGAGACGGGCGGTGGATTTGACGCCGATGAGCGCGTCGTCCTCCTTGTCCTGGTGCGCATAGATCGTGTCGTAGAACAGGGTCCAGGCGATGCCTGCGGCATAGAGCGCGACGGGCGCGAGCGAGAGCGAGCCGGTGTGCGCGGCCCATGCGAGAAGCGCGCCCCAGTTGAACGCGAGGCCGAGAAACACCTGCGGCCACCAGGTGAAGCGCTTGGCGAAGGGGTAGATGGCGACGAGTGCCAGCGAGCCGATGCCGAGCGCGATGGCGACGGGATGAAACGTGAGGAGGATGAGGAACGCGAGAAGCGACTGGAGAACGGCCCAGCCGAGTGCCTGGCGGGCCGTGACCTGCCCGGACGGGATCGGCCGGGACTTCGTGCGCTCCACCGCCCCGTCGAACTCGCGGTCGGTGATGTCGTTCCAGGTGCAGCCCGCCCCGCGCATGAGCCAGGCGCCCAATGCGCAGCCGAGACCGATCCAGGCGTCGTGCCAGCTTGCGGTGCCCGTATGGCCCATCGCCAGCAGCAGCCCCCACCAGCAGGGGATGAGCAGAAGCCAGGTGCCGATGGGCCGGTCGGCGCGCGAGAGCCTGAGATAGGGCCTTGACCACGCCGGCGCGCGCCTGTCGACCCAGTTGCCCGGCGCCGCGTCGGCGACCCCGCCGTTGATCTGGCTGTCGGTTTCGGTCATCGCTGCCCCATGGCAAAGGTTCGGCTCTATCTAGAGGAGCCTCTCGGGGAGGGGCAATCGGTCTCTCTGACGCGCGAGCAGGCGCATTATCTCTTCGGAGTGATGCGGCTGGGCCCCGGCGACGGGCTGGCGGTGTTCGACGGCGCCTCTGGCGAGTATGCCGCGACGGTCAGGGAGGCGGGCAAGCGCGGCGGCGTGCTGGACATCGGGGAGCGCACGGCGCCGCTGGCGCTGCCGCCGGACCTCTGGCTTCTGTTCGCGCCGATCCGGAAGGAGCGGACCGATTTCATCGTCGAGAAGGCCGCCGAGATGGGCGTGCGGCGGGTGCTTCCGGTGGCGACCGAGTTCACCAACGCGGGCCGGGTGAACCGCGCGCGGCTGCAGGCCCATGCGGTGGAGGCCGCCGAGCAATGCGGCGGGACCTTCGTGCCGGAGGTGGGAGAGCTTCGCCCCCTCGGCCGGGTGCTCGACGACTGGCCGCAGGAGCGGCGGCTCATGTTCTGCGACGAGGGGCTCGCGGGCGCGGAGAAGGGCCTGCCGGAGCATCGCGGGCCCTGGGCGGTGCTCGTCGGCCCCGAAGGCGGGTTCTCGGAAGCCGAGCGCGCCCGGCTCCACGTGGCTCCCTGCGCCTATTCCGTGAGCCTCGGGCCGCGCATCCTGCGCGCCGACACAGCTGCGGTGGCCGCCCTCACGCTGTGGCAGACCCGGCTCGGGGACTGGTGATGCGACCAGCGGCGGAGGGGACTTCGCCCTCGCCCTTCGGCCCCTCCGACGTATTTCCGGAAACAGGAGGGCGCCGGACGCTGCGCGTTGTCCGCGCGGGCCGGGGAGATTAGGCTCGTCAAGAAGCAGGAGGCGAGCGTGAGCTTCATTCGACCGGAAATCCTGAGCGCCGCCAACCGCTGGCGCGAAAGCCTCGCCGGGGCGGCCGCCGCGGCGTTCGGCGCCTGGCTCGGGCTCACCGGGCAGGGTGCGGCGCCGATCATCGGGACCGTGCTCGTCGTCGGTGGCGCGCTGCTCGTCTTCGCGGGGTTCCAGAGGGCGCGGTTTCGCCGCGGCGGCGGCGGGGCGGGCATCGTCGGGCTCGACGAAGGCAGGCTGACGTATTTCGGACCCGTGGAAGGCGGGGTGGTCGCCATCGCCGACCTCACGGCGGTCGATCTTCTGACCGGGTCCTCCGGCTCGGCCTGGGTGTTGCGAAGCGAGGGGGCTTCCCCCCTGACGATTCCGGTGAACGCCGAACGCGCCGAGGTTCTCTTCGATGTCTTCGGCACTCTTCCGGGCCTCGACACGGGCACGATGCTGCGCGCTGTCGAAGAGCAGACGCCGGGACGCGTCGCGATATGGGCGCGAGACCCACGGCGCATCGCCGCACATTGACTTCCCCCGCCCGGCGCGCGTTTAAGGCGCGACCCGAAACGGACGGATTGCACCCATGTCCATTCCCCAGTCAGGCGGCGGACCGATAGAGAAGCTCGAAGACCTCGCCGCCTGGTTCGAGGCCGGCTGCAAGCCGCCCGAGGACTGGCGGATCGGCACCGAGCACGAGAAATTCGGCTATTGCAAGGACACCCTGAAGCCTCTGCCCTACGAGGGCGAGCGGTCGATCCGGGCCGTGCTCGAGGGGCTGCGCGACCGCTTCGGCTGGGCGCCGATCCTCGAGGCCGGCAACATCATCGGGCTGGAAAAGGAGGGCGCCAACGTCTCGCTCGAGCCGGGTGGGCAGCTCGAACTCTCCGGTGCGCCGCTCGAGACCATCCACCAGACCTGCGACGAGGTGAACGAGCACCTCGTCGAGGTGAAATCGGTGGCCGACGAGATCGGGGTGGGGTTCATCGGCCTCGGGGCCGCCCCGCACTGGACCCACGACGAGATGCCGGTGATGCCGAAAGGCCGGTACCGGCTGATGACCGACTACATGGACCGCGTGGGGACCATGGGAAAGTCGATGATGTACCGCACCTGCACCGTGCAGGTGAACCTCGACTTCGGCTCCGAGGCCGACATGGTGAAAAAGCTCAGGGTGGCGCTCGCGCTGCAGCCCGTGGCGACGGCGCTTTTCGCCAATTCGCCGTTCTTCGAGGGCCACCTCAACGGCCACAAATCATGGCGGGCCCGGATCTGGCGCGACCTCGACGCGTCGCGGACGGGAATGCTGCCGTTCGTCTTCGAGGAGGGCTTCGGCTTCGAGCGCTGGGTGAACTACGCGCTCGACGTGCCGATGTACTTCGTCTACCGCGACGGACGCTATGTCGACGCGCTCGGCCAGTCGTTCCGGGATTTCCTGCGCGGTGAGCTGCCTGCCCTGCCCGGCGAAATGCCGACGTTGTCGGACTGGGCCGACCACCTCACCACGATCTTTCCCGAGGCGCGAATCAAGCGGTTCATCGAGATGCGCGGCGCCGATGGCGGCCCCTGGCGACGGCTTTGCGCGCTGCCGGCGTTCTGGGTGGGCCTCCTTTACGACCAGAGCGCCCTCGACGCGGCCTGGGACCTCGCGAAGGGCTGGGACGCGGAGACCCGCGAGGCGTTGCGCGTGGCCGCCTCTGTCGAGGGCCTCGACGCGAAGGTGGGTTCCATCGCCATGGTTGATCTCGCGCGCGAGACGGTCGCCATCGCCGAAGCCGGGCTCCGGGCCCGGGCGCGGCCCGGCGCGGGAGGGCTCGTGCCCGACGAGACGCATTTTCTCTCCGCGCTGAAGGACAGCGTCGAAAGCGGCGAGGTGCCGGCCGACGAACTCATCCGCCGCTACGAGACCGACTGGGCGGGCGACGTCACCCGGGTCTTTTCCGAATACAGCTACTGAGGCGGGGCCGCCTCAGTCCGCTTCGAGGGCGAAGAGAAAGGCGCGCACCTCCTCCTCGGGCATCTCGCAGGGCTTGAGGATCGCGGTGCCGTCGGCGAGCCGGTAGAGATTCATCGAGACGTATCCCGTCCCGCCGAGCTCCTCGGCCTCCAGTTTCTGCGACCGCCCGCCCGCCATCACCGTCTTCGTCAAGCGCCAGCGGGCGCCGAACGCCGTCCCGCCGTAGCCGCCGACGGGGAGCGCGTCGAATTTCGCGAGGAACTCGGGGTCGGCGGTCACGGTTGCCTGTCGACCTCCGGGATGCGCGAGGCCGGGTCGTCTCCCGCACGCGGGTCGGGGCCGAAGCGGTTGGGGCCTCTGGTGCCCTCGAGCGCGCAGAGAAAGAGCACGATAAGCCAGCCGAGAACGGGAATAAGCCAGAGCAGGAGCCACCAGGCGGTCATGTCCCGGTCGTGAAGGCGGCGGCCCGCGACGCAGAGTGTCGGCAGAAAGGTCGCAAGGCCGAAGGCGGCGCCGAAGATCCGCGTGTCGCCCGCGCCGAAAACCGCGCCGTCGAGCGCGCCGAAGACGAAGTTGCCGAGAGCGATGAAGAGCGCCCACCACCAGAATTCCGGCCGTCCGGCCCGGCCCGAGATGACCGCGTACTTCCGCAACGAGATACGGATCGCTTCCCCGAAATTCATGGCTCCGCCTCCTTCCCGGCGCCGCCGATCTTCGGTTCGCGGCCGGCGATGATGCGCGAGATGTTGGCGCGGTGACGCACCCAGATCAGGATTGCGAGGAGGGCGAGAAGGGAGACGGCACCCGCCGGCGCGAGAAAGATCCCGGCGACAGGTGCGAGCGCCGAGGCGGCGAGGGCTGCGGCCGAGGACATGCGGGTCGCCCATGCGGCGGCGATCCAGATGCAAGCGGTGAGAAGACCGAGAGGCCAGGCGAGCCCGAAGAGCACTCCGAAGAAGGTCGCCACCCCCTTGCCGCCCCTGAAGCGCAGCCAGACCGGGAAGAGGTGGCCGAGAAAGGCCGAGAGCCCGGCCAGCTCCGCCCCGCCTTCGGCGAAGATTGCGCGACCGGCCAGCACCGGAACGAGGCCTTTCAGGGCGTCGAGCAGAAGCGTCAGACCCCCGGCGGTCTTCGAACCGGTCCGGAGCACGTTCGTCGCGCCGATGTTGCCCGACCCGATCTGGCGCGGGTCGCCGAGCCCCATCGCGCGCGAGACGATCAGGCCGAAAGGGGCCGTGCCGAGAAGGTAGCTGACGAGGGCGAGAGCCGCGAGGCCGAGAAGCGTGTCGGGCTCCATCAGCCGAACACCCGTTTGCCGCCGACCCAGGTGCCCTTTACCTTTCCTTCGAGCCTCGCGCCGTCGAACGGCGTGTTCTTGGACTTCGATGCGAGCGTCCAGCGGTCCAGCACGAAGGGTGCGTCCGGGTCGAAGAGCACGAGGTCGGCCGGTGCGCCCGGCTCGAGCCGCCCGGTGTCGAGGCCGAGGCGGCGGGCCGGATTGAGCGCGAGGGCGCGAAACAGGGTCGGCAGGTCCATGGCGCCGGCGTGGTAGAGCCTCATTGCCCCGGGCAGGAGGGTTTCGAGGCCGACCGCCCCCGAGGCGGCCTCCTCGAACGGCCGGCGCTTTTCCTCCTCGGATTGCGGCGTGTGCATCGAGGATATGACGTCGATCAGGCCCGAAGCGACGGCCTCGACTACCGCCACCCGGTCGACTTCCGACCGCAGGGGAGGCTTCACCTTGAAGAAGGTGCGATAATCCCCGACGTCGAACTCGTTGAGCGTGAGGTGGTGGATCGAGACCCCGGCGGTCACGTCGAGCCCGGCCTCCCTGGCGCGGGAGAGACGGCGCAGCGCCCGGGCCGTGGTGATCTGGTCGGCATGCCAGGCCGCCCCGGTCATCTCGACGAGGCCGAGGTCGCGGTCGAGGCCGATGCGCTCGGCCATGGGCGAGACCGAGGGCAGGCCCTTCAGCGAGGCGAACTTGCCGGAGGTCGCCGCGGCGCCCGCCGACAGCCCCGGGTCCTGGGGGTGGCCGATGACGAGCGCGCCGAGCGAGCGGGCATAGGTCAGCGCACGGGAAAGCACCTTGGTGTTCTCGACCACGCGGTCGCAATCGGTGAAGGCGGCGGCCCCCGCGTCCTTCAGAAAGCCGATCTCGACCATCTCCCGGCCCGCACGGGCCTTCGTGAGGGCCGCCATCGGCAGAACCCGTACCGGGGCGGCCTCGTTGGCGCGGCGGCGGACGAACTCGAGCACCTCGGGCGTGTCGATGGCGGGCTCGGTATCGGGGCGCGTGACCATGGTCGTCACCCCGCCGCGGGCGGCGGCCTCGCCGGCGGAGCGGAAGCTCTCCTTGTGGCGCTCGCCGGGCTCGGAGACCTTGACGCCGAGATCGACGATGCCCGGCGCGAGGCAGAGACCGGCGCAGTCCGTCACCTCGGCTCCCGAAACCTCCGGGGTTCCTTCGTGGACGATGTCGGCGATCCGGCCGTCCTCGACGAGAAGATGACCCTCCCGGTCGGTCCCGCCGGCGGGGTCGATGAGCCGGGCGTGAAGGAAGAGATGCCGCACCGCTCAGCCCGCCATCAGCACGAAGGCGACCACGAAGACCGCGAGAAAGAGAAGCACCACGAGGGCCACCATGCCGCCGATGCGGCCCTCGCTCTTAGGGGCCCTCGCCGGCCCTCCGCCGAGATTGCCCTTCGCCCTCTCGCTCGTCAGCGGCACCGCCGAGCCGCGCTTGGCCGCCATCTCCGGCAAGGTCGCGACATGCCGCGCGGGCGGCGTGATTTCGAGGCGCGCCCGGCGGCCTTCGAAAGCATAGGCGGGGATGACGACGATGACGCCCGAGAGCGTATCGAGTTCCGTCTTGCGCGACGCGACCGCTTCGGGATCGACCCCGTGGCCCTCGGCGAGAAACGCGCCGAGACCCACCGGCGCGATCTTTTCGGCCGGAAAGATGTCGAACTTCGCCGCATCCGCCGGCGCGCCGATCGCCGCGAGCACGTCGGCCCCCTCTGGCTCGGGCCCCTCCCATTCGAGCACGACAACGTCTCCGGGCGCGACCTCGACCCGGCTCATGCCGCCCGCTCCTTCATCTTGGTGGAAATACCTCCGCCGGAGGCACGGGGCGCGGGCGCGCGGGTCATGCCACGACCTCGCGGGGCCGGGCGGCGCGGGCGCGGGCGAGAAGGTCCATCGCCGCCATGCGCACCGCCACGCCCATCTCGACCTGGTCCTGGATCACCGAGCGGTTGATGTCGTCGGCGAGCGTGCCCTCGATCTCGACGCCCCGGTTCATGGGGCCGGGATGCATCACGATGGCGTCGGGCTTCGCGCGCCCCAGCTTCTCCGCATCGAGGCCGAAACGGTGGTAATATTCCCGCTCGGACGGGATGAACCCGCCGTCCATCCGCTCCTTCTGGAGCCGCAGCATCATCACCACATCGGCGTCGGCGAGGCCGTCGTCCATGCTGTCGGTCACCTCCACGCCCCAATCGGCGGCGCCGGCGGGCATGAGCGTGGGCGGGCCGACGAGGCGAATCCGGCTCTCCATCTTGCCGAGAAGGAGGATGTTGGAGCGCGCCACGCGGGAATGGGCGATGTCGCCGCAGATCGCCACCGTCAGCCGGTGGAGCCGTCCTTTCGACCGCCTTATCGTCAGCGCGTCGAGAAGGGCCTGGGTGGGGTGTTCGTGGCGGCCGTCGCCGGCGTTCAGCACCGCGCAGGTCACCTTCTCGGCGAGAAGGTTCACCGCCCCCGAATGCGGGTGGCGGACGACGAGAAGGTCGGGGTGCATCGCGTTGAGGGTCATCGCCGTGTCGATGAGCGTCTCGCCCTTCTTCACCGAGCTTGCCTGCATCGCCATGTTCATGACGTCCGCCCCGAGCCGCTGGCCGGCGATCTCGAAGCTTGCCTGCGTGCGGGTCGAGGCCTCGAAGAACATGTTGATCTGGGTGAGACCCGAGAGCGCGTCGCCGTGCTTGTCGGGCTGGCGGTTCAGGGCCACATATTCTTCGGCGAGGTCGAGGATCGCGGTGATCTCGTCCGGCGCGAGGGGGTCGATCCCGAGAAGATGCGGTCCTCTGAGTGCCATGGTCTCTCCCGGGGTCCTCGGGTGGCGGTTATAGGCAGGCCGGGGCGATGCGACAAGGTTTACCGGGGCCTCCTGCGGGCCTATGTCTGGGGCATGGACCGGGCGGCTGCACTTGCACATCTCGAATGGCAGATCGAACTCGGAGCGACCGAGGCGATCGGCGATGCGCCGGTGGACCGTTACGCGCTCGAAAAGACTGCGCCGAAGCCGAGACCGGCGGTGGCGGCCGCGCCTGCCGGAGTGGTTCCGATCTCCGTCGACCCGGTGTCGGAGGCGAAGGCCCTCGCCGGCGCGGCCGGGGATCTCGACGCTCTAGAGGCGGCCCTCGCCTCCTTCGAGCATTGCGAGTTGCGGCGCGGCGCGCGCAACCTCGTCTTTGCCGACGGCCGGCCGGGCGCGCGGGTGATGATCGTCGGCGAGGCCCCGGGGCGCGACGAGGATCTCGCGGGCAAGCCCTTCGTCGGGCGCGCGGGCCAGCTTCTCGACCGGATGTTCGCAGCGATCGGGCTGTCGCGCGAAAGCACCGAACGGGAGGCCGCACTCTACATCACGAATGTCCTGCCGTGGCGGCCGCCGCAGAACCGCGACCCGAGGCCCGACGAGATCGCCATGCTCCTGCCCTTCGTCGAGCGCCATGTAGACCTCGCGGCACCCGACTTTCTGATCGCCATGGGCAATCACGCCTGCGCGGCGCTTCTGGGGCGGCGCGGCATCACCCGGCTGCGCGGCACCTGGGCCGAGGCTTTGGGCAAGCCGGTGATGCCCATGTTCCACCCCGCCTATCTCCTGCGCACCAGTTCCGCCAAGCGCGAGGCCTGGGCAGACCTCCTCGACCTGAAGGCACGGCTGAAATGAAGATCCTCGCGTTCTCCGATCTGCACCACTCGCGGCCCCGGGCCGAGGCCATCGTCGCGGCGAGTGCCGAGGCCGACCTCGTCATCGGGGCAGGTGATTTCTGCAACATGCGCGAGGGCCTGCCCGAGGCGATGACGCTGCTTGCGGGGCTGGGTGCCCCGATGATCGCGGTGCCCGGCAACGCCGAATCGGTCGAGGAACTCGCCGACGCGGCGGCGGCCGGGACGATCGTGCTGCACGGGCAGGGCACGACAGCCGGCGGTCTCTCGGTGTTCGGGCTGGGCTACGGCGTGCCGGTTACGCCGTTCGGGACGTGGTCCTGCGACCTTTCCGAGCCGGATGCCGCAGCACTTCTCGCGGGTTGCGAGGCCGCCGATATCATGGTGTTTCACTCGCCGCCGAAGGGCGTGGTCGACCGGACCTCCGCCGGCCAGTCCGCCGGCTCGGTCGCGATTCACGACGCAATCGAGCGCATCCAGCCGAGGCTGGCTCTCTGCGGGCATATTCATGACAGCTGGGGGCGGGAGGACACGATCGGGGCGACCCGCGTTGTCAATCTCGGCCCGTCGCCGAACTGGTTCGACCTGTGAGCCGGATCGACGGAGACCGGGAGTTCATTCCCGTCGGCATCGCCGTGCTGACGGTGTCGGATACCCGCAGCCCCGGCGATGACCGCTCCGGCGACACGCTCGTCGACCGGCTCGCGAAGGCGGGCCATCGGCTCGCGGCGCGCGATATCGTCATCGACGACCGCACCGATATCGCCGCGAAGCTCCGCGACTGGATCGCCGACCCGGGCATCGACGTGATCCTGACCACGGGCGGCACCGGACTCACGGGGCGGGATGTGACCGTCGAGGCCCACCGCGACGTCTACGAAAAGGAGATCGAGGCCTTCGGGACGGTCTTCACCCATGTTTCGCTCGCGAAGATCGGCACCTCGGCCGTGCAGTCGCGCGCCTGCGGCGGGGTCGCGGGCGGCACCTATCTCTTCGCTCTGCCGGGAAGCCCCTCGGCCTGCCGCGATGCCTGGGACGAAATTCTGGCGCCGCAGCTCGACTACCGCCACCGGCCCTGCAATTTCGTCGAGATCATGCCTCGGCTCGACGAACACCTGAGACGGAAGTAATCTCGCTGCATATTGAAGTCGTGCAGGTTTGATTATTGGCAAACGCGCCTAGATATAAGGCCTTGTCAACTGGACATCGCCCATGCGCTTTCTGACGCGGTCCCTCATCGGTCTGTTCCTAATGGCCGCGACGTTAGGCCTTTTCGCCTTCGCCGGCGCGACCGTGTTCGAGGCGGTGCAGACGCGCATGTCGGAGGAGCCGCAGAGCCGCCCGGCGCGCGAACGGGTCTTCGCGGCCAATGTCGTCGAGGTCGAGCCGCGCACCATCACCCCCGAACTCGAAACCTTCGGGGAAGTGCAGAGCCGGCGCACGCTCGAATTGCGCGCCTCTGCGTCGGGGGCGGTGATCTGGCTGGACGAGCGGTTCGAAAGCGGCGGCGCGGTCGAGGAGGGCGATCTGCTTCTCAGGATCGACCCGCGCGACGCCCAGTCTGCGCTCGATACCGCCGAGGCCGATCTGGCCGAGGCGGAGGCCGACCTCGCCGAGGCCGAGCGCGCGGTCGAACTCGCGCGCGACGAGCTTGCCGCCGCCCAGGACCAGGCCACGCTGCGCGAACGCGCGCTTGCGCGTCAGCGCGACCTCGCCGAGCGGGGCGTCGGCACCGAGGCGGCGGTGGAGACCGCCGAACTCGCCGTCTCCGCGGCCCGTCAGGCCGTGCTGGCCCGCAGGCAGGCCGAGGCCACGGCCAGAGCCCGGGTCGACCAGGCGCGCACCATGCTCCAGCGCCGCGAGATCGCCCTTGCCGAAGCCGAGCGCAGGCTGGCCGATACCGAGCTTCGCGCGCCGTTTTCGGGGGTCCTCGCCGACGTCTCGCTGGTGCTCGGGCGGCTCGTCTCCGAGCGCGAGCGGTTGGGCGACATCATCGACCCCACCGCGCTCGAAATCTCCTTCCGGGTCTCCACCGCGCAATACGCCCGCCTTCTTTCGGAGGCGGGCGAGCTCGTCGGCGCGCCGGTCACCGCGATCATCGACGTGGGCGGGGTCGACCTGCGCGCCTCGGGCGGGATCAGCCGCGAAAGCGCATCGGTGGCGGAAGGCCAGACCGGGCGGTTGCTGTTCGCGCGGCTCGACGCCGCACCCGGCTTCCGTCCGGGGGATTTCGTGACCGTGATCGTGGAAGAACCGCCGCTCGACCGTGTGGCGCGCCTGCCCGCCGCGGCGGTGGATTCCGCCGACACGGTTCTGGTGGTCGGCGAGGAGGACCGTCTGGAGGTCGCCGAGGTCGAGTTGCTGCGCCGGCAGGGTGACGACGTGCTCGTGCGCGCCCCGGGGCTCGCGGGCCGCGAAGTGGTCGCCGCCCGCACCCCGCTTCTCGGCCCGGGCATCCGTGTGAGACCCATGCGTCCGGGAGCGGAGGAATCGCCGGCCCTGCCCGAGATGGTCCGGCTCGACCCCGAGCGCCGGGCCCGGCTCGTCGCCTTCGTCGAGGGCAACGCCCGGATGCCGGCGGAGGCGAGGGAGCGGGTGCTCACGGAGCTTCGGAACGATGAAGTTCCCGCGGACGTGGTGAACCGGATCGAATCGCGGATGGGAAGCTAGATGGTTCGTTCCACCGGACCGGTCGCGGGCGGTATTCTCAGCTACTTCGCGCGGCACCGCACGGCGGCGAACCTTCTTCTGGTGGTGCTCGTCGTGCTTGGCGTGGTGTCGTTTCCGAACATGCGGGCGCAGTTCTTCCCCGACGTGGTGATCGACGAGATCGACATCAGCGTGCGCTGGGACGGGGCGGGCGCGGAAGATGTCGATGCCGGCATCGTCCAGCTTCTCGAACCGACGCTGCTTTCCGTCGAGGGGGTGGAGAGCAGCGCGTCCGTCTCCCGCGAGGGCCGCGCCTCGATCGAGCTCGAATTCGAGCCGGGCTGGGACATGGGGCGCGCCGCCGACGATGTGGCCGCGGCTGTCGATACCGTTACCAATCTGCCCGAGGACGCGGAGGACCCCGAGGTTCGCCGGAGCGTCTGGCGCGACAGGGTGACCGATGTCGTCATCACCGGGCCGGTGGGCGCCGGCCAGCTCGGCCGCTTCGCCGACGAGTTCGTCACCCGCCTCTTCGCCGAGGGGGTCACGCGCACCACGATCCGGGGCTTCGCAGCCCCCGAGACCGTGGTCGAGGTGACGTCGCTCAGCCTGATCGAGAACGACATCACCATGCGCGAGATCGCCTCGGCCATCGCCGGGCAGGCGGAGGCGAGCCCGGCGGGCGACGTTTCGGGCTCGGCGCGGGTGCGCACCGGCGTCGCCAAGCGGTCGGCCGACGAGATCGCGAATATCGTCCTGCGCCCCGAACCCGGCGGCGGCAACCTTACCGTTGGGGATGTGGCAAGCGTCATCGTCGGCGGCCCCGACCGGGACCGCGCCTACTACGTCGGCGACAATCCGGCGGTCTCGATCCGGATCGACCGGTCGCCGCGCGGCGATGCCATCGAGATCCAGCGCAAGGTCGAGGAGGTCGCCGCCGAGATGGAGGTCGGGCTGCCCGGAGGCACCCGGATCGACCTCATAAGGGGGCGGGCCGAGTACATCTCGCAGCGTCTCGACATTCTCCTGGACAACGGGCTGATGGGCCTCAGCCTCGTGGTGGCCCTTCTGTTCCTGTTTCTCAACAGCCGCACCGCGTTCTGGGTCGCCGCCGGCATTCCGGTGGCGATGACGGCGGCTCTCGCACTGATGTATGCCGCGGGCATCACCCTCAACATGATCTCGCTTTTCGCCCTGATCATCACGCTGGGCATCGTCGTCGACGACGCGATCGTCGTCGGTGAGCACGCGGATTTCCGTGCGCGCCGGCTGGGCGAAGACCCGAAGACCGCCGCCGAGCGCGCCGCGCGGCGGATGTTCCTGCCGGTCTTCTCGGCGACGATCACGACGGTCATCGCGTTCTTCGGTCTCGTCGCCATCGGCGGCCGGTTCGGCGACCTCATCGCCGACATTCCCTTCACCGTGATCGTGGTGCTGATCGCCTCGCTGGTGGAATGCTTCCTCATCCTGCCGAACCACATGGCCCATGCGCTCGCCCATACCGCGAAGGAGCATTGGTACGATTGGCCCTCGCGCCAGGTGAACAAGGGCTTCCGCTGGGTGCGCGAGCGGCTCTTCCGGCCGTTCATGGCCGGGGTGATCCGGGCCCGCTACGCCGTGCTTGCCGGGGTGACGGCGATCCTCGCCTCGCAGATGGCGCTTCTGATCACCGGCGAGGTGCAGTGGCGCTTCTTCAATTCGCCCGAGCAAGGGTCGGTATCGGGCAACTTCGCCATGGCGCCGGGGGCCACACGCGAAGACACGATGGAGCAGATGCGCAGCCTTCAGGCCAGTGTCGAGGACCTCGGGGCGGCCTACGAGGCCGAGCACGGGCTGAACCCCATCGACTACGTCGTCGCCGAGATCGGCGGCAACACAGGGCGGAGCCTTTCGGGGGCCGACCAGAAGGAGAGCTTCCAGCTCGGCTCGATCGCCATCGAACTCATCGACGCGGACCTCAGGCCCTATTCCTCCTTCGCCTTCGTCGCCGATCTGCAGGAGGCCATCGTCCGCCACCCCATGCTCGAGACGATCTCGTTCCGCCGCTGGGGGTCGGGACCGGGCGGTGACAGTCTCGACGTCGAGATCTACGGGGCGGACACCGCGACGCTGAAGGCGGCGGCCGAGGCGCTGAAGGACCGTGTTTCGGGATACGGCGAGGTCTCGGCGGTGGAGGACAGCCTTGCCTACGACAAGGAAGAGCTCGTTCTCGAACTCACGGCGCAGGGACAGGCTCTGGGGCTCACGATCGACGAGCTTGGCCGGGTGCTGCGCGACCGGCTGAACGGGATCGAGGCGGCGACCTATCCCGAGGGTCCGCGCTCGGCGACGATCAGGGTCGAGCTGCCCGAGGGCGAGCTGACCGCCGACTTCATCGACCGCACGCGGATCAGGGTGGGCGAGGGGGCCTACGTGCCGCTCGCGGACGTGGTGACGGTCGAAAGCCGCACCGGATTCTCGACGATCCGGCGCGAAAACGGCATTCGCCTTGTCTCGGTGACCGGCGATATCTCCGAAGACGACCCGGCGCGCGCCCAGGAGATCATGGAGGAACTCCGGGGAAGCATCCTGCCGGAACTCGAAGAGCAATTCGGGGTCGCGACGGAACTCTCCGGTCTCGCGGAGCAGGAGCGCGAGTTCCTGAGCGATGCCCTCGTCGGCCTCCTCCTGAGCCTCACGGGCATCTTTCTCACCCTCGCCTGGGTGTTCTCGAGCTGGACGCGGCCCTTCGTCGTCATGGCCATCGTGCCGTTCGGCCTTGTCGGCACGATCTATGGCCATGCCGCGTGGGAGGTGCCGCTCAGCATGTTCTCCATCGTCGGCCTGATCGGGATGGTGGGCATCATCATCAACGATTCGATCGTGCTGGTGACCACGGTCGACGAATATGCCGAGGAGCGGGGGATAATTCCGGCGATCATCGACGGGGCGGCGGACCGGTTGCGACCCGTGTTCCTGACGACGGCGACGACGGTGCTCGGCCTCACCCCGCTGCTCTACGAGACCTCCCAGCAGGCGCAGTTTCTCAAGCCCACGGTCATCACGCTCGTCTACGGGCTCGGGTTCGGGATGGTGCTCGTGCTGCTCGTGGTGCCGGCGCTTCTGGCGATGCAGAACGACGTTACCCGGCTGAGAGCGGCGACGATGCGGGCCTTGCGCGGCCGTGACACCGGCCTGCGGGCCGCCAACGGGACCGCCGCGGCGGCGATGGCGGCGTGGTTTGCGGCGACCCTCGGCGCGGCCATCGTCACCGGCGCCCCACTCGTCGGCGCAGGCTTCGCGGGTGGCGGACTTTCGGGCGCGTTCGCGCTGTTTCTCGCCGGCGCGGCGGGTGCGGCGCTCCTCGTCTGGGCGGTGGCGGCCATGGGTCTTTCGCGCCGCCGCGCGTCCTAGAGCGGGTCGCCTCGCCTTTGATTTCGCATGTCGGGGAAGCCCAAGACCGGTGGCCGCTCGTGAGCCACCCGCCCCAGGCAGCCCGGCGATCGACCGGAGCCGGAACTTCGCCCGGCAGGCGGCGTGTGGAGGGCACCCGGTCTTCCCCGGTCTTCAACGCATGCGATTAGGCGGATCCGACGAAAGCCTCTCTAGTCGCAGCCCCGGATATCCACCGCGCGGCCATCCGCGAAGACGGTGATGCGCAGCTCCGAGCGGTCGAAGGCGAAGGGAGCGCCCCCGGGGGGGACCATCTCGACCGCAGCCTCGATCGCGGCGCCGTCGCGCCGGGTCTCGGCCTCGGATATCCAGATCGAGCGGTCGGGCAGTTCCAGCACGGCCACCTCGCTTTCCCCGAAGCGCGGCAGCTCCATCCGGGCAGAGACCGCGAGCCCGTCGTCGATGGGGCTGATATCGCACACCACCCGGCCCACTCCGGCCTCCGCTTCCGTCATCGGCCGGTCGGCGATGGCGGCGCGAATGGCAGGGTCGGAGCCCCCGACCGGCGGCAGCAGGCCACCGACGGTGAAGGTGACCGGAATGCAGATGTCCTCGCACACCCCGAGTTCGATCTCTCCGGAAAGCCGGATCGGCACGGAGGGGTCGTCTGCGGTGAAGGCGACGGGGAGGATCACCTCGTCTTCATAGCCGATCGTCCTCATCCCGTTGATGTAGTAAACGTCCGGGACCGGCCAGGCGACCCTGAGACCGGCGAGGCTGTTCGAGACCGACAGCGAGAACCGCGGCGGAATGCCGGCGTCTCCGGGGCTGCGCCAGTAGGTCTTCCAGCCGGGGGCGAGCGAAATGCGGAAGCCCGCGACATGGGTTCCGTCCGGCTCGCGCCAGCCCGGGAGAACCTCGAGCCGGACGACGTCGTGGGGCACTTGCGCCGAGGTTTGCGGGGCGACGGTGGCCGCTGCGAGAGTTGCGGCGACGACGTGGGAGGCAGTCCTTCTCATCCCGCAACGTTATGGCGCTCTTGATAGCGAGGAAAATCACTTTCGGGGGAGATGCGCCCGAAAGACGCCTTGCAGCCCCCTACCCGCTGTTCCTACCTTCAGAGGGTGGATGTGAACCCTGAAACGCCCTCGCTGACAGGCAAGCTCCTGATCGCGATGCCCGGAATGGGCGACCCGCGCTTCGAGCACGGGGTGATTTACCTGTGCAGCCACACCGACGAGGGGGCGATGGGCCTCATCGTCAACAAGCCCGCCGGCGATCTGTCGCTGGACGGCCTGCTCGAGAAACTCGAGATCCGGACGATCCCTGGCGCGGTGAGAGGCCCCATTCATTTCGGCGGACCGGTGGAGACGGGCCGGGGCTTTGTCCTGCATTCGATGGATTACGACGTCAGCGAGGGCACCCTCGACGTGGGCGGAGGCATCGGCATGACCGCGACCCTCGACATTCTGACGGACATTGCCGAGGGGCGGGGACCGGAGCGGAAGATCGTCGCTCTGGGCTATGCAGGCTGGGGGCCGGGCCAGCTCGAGGGCGAGATCGTCCAGAACGGCTGGCTGACGGTGGATGCAAGCCCCGACATTCTCTTCAACCCCGACAACGGCGGCAAATGGATGGCCGCGCTGGCGGCACTCGGTGTCGACGCACTGACCCTTTCCTCGGACGCCGGGCGGGCCTGACGGCTATTGCCGCGGGGCGGCGGCCCGCCGGAGCCGGTCGTTGATCGCCCGGCCGAGCCCGGTTTCCGGAACCGGGGCGACGGCGATGGGACGGCCCATTGCGTCGAGCGCGTGAAGATGCCCGAAGAGATTGGCCGCCGCCTCGCGGAGATCGCCCCCGGCCGAAAGGTTGAGCGTCGCCCGGCCAGGCCCGAAGCCCAGATAAACCTCGCCTTCGCGCGGCGCCTCGGCGTCGAGCCGCACCGGTGCGCGGGGCGCGTAATGCGAGGCGAGCTGGCCCGGCGCGCTGGGCGTGTCGCTGGCGGGCGCGGCGGCGAGGGGCCGTCCCAGCAGCGCCTCGATCTCGCGGGCCGGCAGCCCTCCGGGGCGCAGGAGGCGGGGCGGCTCGCCAGGCTCGACGATGGTGCTTTCAAGACCGACCTCGCAAGACCCGCCGTCGATGATCGCCGCGATGCGCCCGCCGAGCCCGGCGAGCACATGGGCCGCCGTGGTGGGCGAAATGCGCCCCGACGGGTTGGCCGAAGGCGCCGCGACGGGCCGGCCAGCCGCAGCGAGAAGGGCGGCCGCAACCGGCTGGTCGGGCACTCTGAGGGCGACGGTGCCGCCCGGAGCGAGCGCGTGGAGAGAAAGGCCGGCGTCCTTCCGGGCTGGCAGGACGAGTGTGAGCGGGCCCGGCCAGAACGCCCCGGCCAGGGCCTCTGCCGCCGCCGAGAACCGCGCGAGCTTCCGGGCGTCGTCGAACGACGCGACATGGATGATGAGCGGGTTCGTCGCGGGACGGTCCTTCGCGGCGTAGATCGCCGCCACTGCGGCGTCGTTCGTCGCGTCCGCCCCGAGGCCGTAGACCGTTTCCGTCGGGAAGGCGACGAGCCGGCCCTCGCGCAGCAGGGCCGCCGCCCGCGCGATGCCGCTCTTGTCGGGCCGGAGTATTTCGGTCGTGGTCATGGCGTCCCGTGACGCTGCGTCGAGGTTGCGGGCCAAGGCTCCGGCGAACACTCTGCCTGCGCCGGATCGGCCCCTGAAAGTCCGTTGCCATGCCATATACCGCGCCCACGGGCGAGACCAGTTTCATCCTCGATGCTCTGGCGGGCTATGCCGGGCTCTCCGCGACCGACCGCTTCGCCGAGGCGACACCCGATGTCAGCCGCGCCGTGCTCGAGGAAGCCGGTCGCCTCGCCGAGCGCCTGGCGCCGCTGGGCGCGGCGGGCGAGAGCGACCCCGCGCGGCTCGAGAACGGCCGGGTGCGCACGCCCGACGGTTTCGCCGACGGCTACGGCGCCATCGCCGGAGGCGGCTGGGTCGGGCTCGCCGCGCAGAGCCACCGGGGCGGCATGGGCCTGCCCCAGGCCCTGAACGTGGCCCTCAACGAATACCTGTCTGCCGCTTGCCTGCCGCTCGAGATCAAGCTTCTGCTGACCCAGGGGCAGATCGAGGCGCTCGAGCACCATGGCAGCCCCGAGCAGCAGGCGCTCTACCTGCCGAAGCTCGTCTCGGGGGCATGGTCGGGGACGATGAACCTCACCGAGCCGCAGGCCGGCAGCGACCTCGGCGCTCTGAAGGCGAAGGCCGAACCCGACGGGGCGGGAGCCTGGGCGATCACCGGCCAGAAGATCTACATTTCCTGGGGCGACAGCGATTTGGTGGAGAACGTCTGCCACCTCGTGCTCGCGCGCACGCCCGGGGCGCCGGCGGGCACGCGCGGCATCAGCATGTTCATGGTGCCGAAGGTCCTGCCCGCGGAGGACGGCACCCCCGGTGCACGGAACGCGCTGCGCGTCGTCAGCCTCGAGAAGAAGCTGGGGCTCCACGGCGCGCCCACGGCGGTTATGTCCTTCGAAGGGGCGAAAGGCTGGCTCGTCGGCCCCGAGCACGGCGGCATGGCGGCGATGTTCACGATGATGAACACCGCCCGCCTCGGGGTCGGCGCGCAGGGGATCGGGCTCGCCGAGGCGGCCTACCAGCTCGCGCTGGCCCATGCGAAGGAGCGCCGGCAGGGCCGGGCGGGCGGCACCGGGGCCATCGTCGAGCACCCGGATGTCCGCAGGATGCTCGCCGAGGCCAGGGCCGAGATCTTCGCCGCCCGCGCGATCGCGCTGGCCTGCGGCGTCGCCATCGACCGGGCGTCGGCGGGCGGCGGCGCGGACTGGGAGGCGCGGGCGGCATTTCTCACCCCCATCGCCAAGAGCTACGGCGCGTCAGTGGGCTGCCGGGTCGCCGACATCGGCATCCAGGTGCATGGCGGCATGGGCTACATCGAGCAGACCGGGGCAGCCCGGTTCCTGCGCGACGCGCGGATCACGCCGATCTACGAGGGCACCAACGGCATCCAGGCGATCGACCTCGTGGGACGGAAGTTCGCCGACGGCGGCGAGGCCGCGTTCCGCCTCGTCGACGAGATCGAGCGCGGCGCGGAGGCGGCTCGGATCATGATGCCCGGGGCCGCGCGCGCGGTCTGGGGGGCGGCCGAAACCCTGCGCGAGACGACCGAATGGCTGCTCGCCGAAGGCATGGAGACGCGTCTCGGCGGCGCCAGCGCCTATCTCGACGCCTTCGCGCGGGTGCTGGGCGGGCATTACCACCTCGCTGCCGCCATGGTCGCCGCCCGTGCCGAAGGGGGTGCGCGGCGGGCGCTCGCGGAGGTCTACATCGCGCGTATCCTGCCCCGGGCCGAGGCCGATCTCGTGGCGGCGCAGGCGGGCACGGCCGACCTTTTCGCGCTTGGTGTGGACGAGCTCTGATGAACCGGTCAGCCGACCCCCCGGCCCTCGCCACGCCCTTTCCGGACCCGCCGGCGCCGGGCGAGGCGGTGGAGTTCGCCGAGGGCGCGCTCTGGCTGAGGCTGCCGCTGCCGATGGCGCTCGACCATGTCAACGTCTACGCCTTCCGCGACGACGATGGCTGGAGCGTGGTCGACACCGGTATCGACAGCGCCAGAACCCGTGCGCTCTGGCAGCGCCTCCTCTCCGGCCCGCTTTCCGGCGCGCCCGTCGCCCGGGTGCTTCTCACCCATCACCACCCCGACCATGTCGGGCTCGCAGGCTGGCTCGCGACCGAGCACGGGGCCGAGGTGATCTCCACCCGCACCGCCTGGCTCTTCGCGCGGATGCTCACCCTCGACGAACAGACCCGCCCGGTGCCCGAAACACTGGCCTTCTGGCGCTCGGCGGGGATGGCCGGGGAAGACCTCGCCCGCCGGGCCGGCGAGCGGCCCTTCAACTTCGCCGATGTCGTCGCCCCGATCCCTCTCGGCTTCACGCGCCTCGACGCGGGGACGCGGTTTCGCATGGGTGGTCGCGACTGGCGGGTGCGCTTCGGCCAGGGCCATGCGCCCGACCACGCGGTGCTGTTCTCCGAAGACGGCGAACTCGTGATCGCGGGCGACCAGTATCTCCGGACGATCTCGCCGAACCTCGGCGTCTACGCGACCGAGCCCGAGGCCGATCCGGTGGCAGACTGGCTCGCGAGCCACCGCGCGCTCCTGCCCCATCTCACCGAGACCCAGCTTGCCCTTCCGGGGCACGGGCTGCCGTTCACCGGCCTGCCGTTCCGCGCAGCGCAGCTCATCGAGAATCACGTCTCCGCCCTCGACCGGCTCGAAGCGTTCCTCGCCGAGCCGCACACGGCGACCGAGTGCTTCACGACGCTCTTTCGCCGCGAGATCGGGGCCGGCGAATACAATCTCGCTCTCGTCGAGGCCATGGCGCATTGCCTCAACCTCTGGCATTCCGGCCGTGCGAGCCGGACCAGCCGCGACGACGGCGCGTGGCTCTGGCAGGCAAGGCGAGGTTCGAGATGACCGGAAAAGGCGACGATTGCGGCGGCCGCGCGGCCCACACCGAGCCCGGCGAGGCCAACACGCCCGAAACCGCGCCTCTGCCTGCGGAGATGAAGAGAAAGCCTGTCGGCGAGAAGAGCCCGGCCGAATGGGCGTACGAGCGGCTGATCCTCTACATCCAGAATTTCGAGGCCCGGCTCGATGCCGACCACGAGGTGGCGATGGGCTTCACCGATACCGGGGCCGGTGTTCTCCGGATCGAGGGGATCGGCTATTTCGATCCCGACATCGTCACCTTCTACGGCGCGGACCAGACCGGCGCGCGCACCCAGCTCGTCCAGCATGTCACGCAGCTCAACGTGATGCTTCGCGCCGTGCGCAAGCCCACCGAGGGGGTCGAGCCGCGCCGCATCGGCTTCCGGCTCGCCGCCTCGCTCGGAAACGACGACTGACGACCCGCGACCCTTTGGCCCGCGTGACAGCACCGGCATAATTGGCTAAAGGCAAGGCGGCGAAACAGGGGAAGCGGGCATGATGGCCGAGGACAAGCACGAAGCTGGAAAGATGGACATCGAGGAGCAGGAGAAGACCTTCGCGGGCTTCATGCGCTGGGTTACCAACGCCAGTATCATCATACTCGTGGTGCTGGTCGTTCTCGCGATCATCGGCACCTGAGGCCCCGGCCGGGTGCGCGGCATCCGTCGCCTTCTCGCGTGCCTCGTCCTGCCGGTTCTGCTGGCGGCCTGCGGCGGCCCCGCGGAACCCGTCTGGGCACCCGATGGCGCGGTCGAGGCGGCCCGTTACCGCCATGGCGGCCCCGCCACGGTCACCCTTTTTACAGTCAGATCGACCGCGACCGGCGGCGGCGCACATGCCGGTCTGATAATTTCGGGTTCCGAGCGCGTGCTCTTCGACCCCGCGGGCAGTTTCGGTCACCCCCGCGCGCCCGAGCGCAACGACGTGCATTACGGCATCACGGGAGACGTCGAGAAGGTCTACATCGATTACCACGCAAGAGTGACCTACGACGTCGAGATCCTGACGGTCGCGGTGAGCCGTGCCGAGGCGGACGGGATGATCCGTGCGGTGGAGGGGTATGGCGCGGTGCCCAAGGCGCAATGCTCGCTCGCGATCACGCGGGTGCTGAGCCGGTCTCCGCGTTTCCGGTCGGTCCCGGTGACATACTTTCCGAACGCCGCGGCCCGCGCTTTCGCCGCGTTGCCCGGCGTCGAGAGCCGCCTCGTCGCGGACGGCGACGCTGACGCCAATCACGGTGTCCTGATCCGGGCACGCGACGAACTCGAGGCGATGGGGCTTGCCCCGGCAAACTAGGACGGCAGAAGCGCGAGCCCGATAAAGAGCACCGTGAGCCCGGCGACGACGGCGAGAAGCACGTTTCGCGTCCAGAGACCGAGCGCGACGGTCACTGCGGCGGCGGCCAACCGCGCGGGGTCCGGCACGCCATCCGTGGCGGCGGGCCAGAGCACCAGCGGGGCCGCGATGGCCGGCAGGAAAGCCACGGGCGTGTAGCGCAGGTGCCGCAGGAGCCATTCCGGCAGCTTGCGGTTGCCGACGATCCCGAGAAACGAGAACCGGATGAGGAACGTCCCCGCCGCGAGGAGGAGAATCACCGTCCAGATCGTGCCGGCAGACACGGTCATCGGCCGAGGCCCCGCCGCCGCTCGACCTCGGCCCCCGCGAGCATCCCGAAGACCCCCGCGAGCAGGATGCCGCTGCCCGGCGGCAATCCGGCCGCCAGCAGCGCCACGGTCACCGCGACGAGGGCGGCGGCCACATGGGCGAGGGTGCGCAGCGCGGGGGCGACGAGGGCGAGAAAGGTGATCGGCAGGGCGAAATCGAGCGCGAATCCGGGCGGGATCGCCGCACCCGCCACGCCCCCCAGCCACGTGAAGAGATACCACATCGGTGCGATATGGCTGACCGTCCCGAGGAAATAGGCCACCTTCGAGGCCACGGGCATTTCCGGTTCGCGCTCGTACTGAAGGCTCGCGGTCGCGAAGCTCTGATCGACGTTGAAATAGGCCACGAGCGCCCGCTGCCACAGCGGCGCAGCGCCGAGATGGGGCGTCAGGGCCGCCGAATACATCGCCATGCGAAGGTTGACCGCCAGCGATGTCGCCAGCACGACCCAGACCGGCGCGTTCTCGCTGAGAAGCTGCACCGCGGTGAACTGCGCCGCCCCGGCGATCACCAGCACGGTGAATCCCATCGTCTCGGCGATGGACAGGCCCGCCTCCGTCGCCACCACGCCGAAGAGAACCGCGAAGGGCACGATCACGAGGAGAAAGGGCGCGCCGTCGCGGGCACCGCGCCAGAACGCGGAATTTCGAGTGGTGGTGCGCATGGGCTGAGCCTAGAATGTCCTGCGCATCCGGGTATCGCGGATCATGGGAGGGTTCAAATGGCGCTTCGTGATGGCACCGATCACTATCTCGTCGCCCCCGACCCTGGGAGGCCGGACCTCACCCGCGTGGTCACCGGCACCGACCAGACCGGCGCGGAGACGCGGATTTCGGTGGTCGAGGAACGCCCGCTGACGATCTTCCTCAACGGTCAGGAAATCGTCACCGCGATGACCATCGGCGACTACCCCGAATATCTCGCCCTCGGCTTCCTGAAGAACCAGGGGATGCTGCGCGAGGGCGAGACGGTGACGGGCGTCGACTTCGACGACGACCTCGAGACGGTCGTGGTGCGCACGGACGGGTCGACGAGCTACGAGGAGAAGCTCAAGAAGAAGACGCGCACCTCCGGCTGCGCGGTCGGCACCGTCTTCGGCGACATGATGGAGGGGCTCGAGGGGGTGACGCTTCCGGCCACCGAGGTCCGCACCTCCTGGCTCTACGCGCTCGCCCAGACCATCAACCGCACCCCCTCGCTCTACCTCGAGGCCGGCGCGATCCACGGCACGGTGCTCTGCCGCGAGGACCGCCCCCTCGTCTACATGGAGGACGTCGGCCGCCACAACGCCGTCGACAAGATCGCGGGCTGGATGCTCTCCGAAGGCGTCGGGCCGGAGGACAAGATCCTCTACACCACCGGGCGGCTGACCTCGGAGATGGTCATCAAGACCG
>CAZPPH010000011.1:0-38184 GCA_964588375.1 uncultured Rhodobacterales bacterium
ACTGGGCCACGAGCTTGACCGTGACCTTGGCGCGGGGGTTGATCTGCTTGAGATCGTAGATCAGCTGCGCGAGGTCCTCGATCGAGTAGATATCGTGGTGCGGCGGCGGGCTGATGAGCGTCACCCCCGGTGTCGAGTGCCGCAGCCGCGCGATGAGCTCGGTCACCTTCATGCCCGGAAGCTGGCCGCCTTCGCCGGGCTTGGCGCCCTGGGCGATCTTGATCTCGAGCTCCTCGCACTGGTTGAGGTACTCCGCCGTCACCCCGAAACGTCCCGAGGCCACCTGCTTGATCTTGGCGGACGGGTTGTCGCCGTTGGCCTCGGGCGTGAAATGAGCGGGGTCTTCGCCCCCCTCGCCCGAGTCCGACTTCGCGCCGATCCGGTTCATCGCCACGTTGAGGGTCTTGTGCGCCTCCGGGCTGAGCGCGCCGAGGCTCATGCCTGGGGTCACGAAACGCTTGCGGATCGAGGTGATGCTCTCGACCTCCTCGATGGCGATCGGTTTGCCCATCGGCTTGATGTCGAGAAGATCGCGGAGATGGATCGGCGGGGCCGCCCGCATCTTCGCGGAATATTGTTTCCACATCTCGTAGGACGCCCGGTCGCAGGCCGATTGCAGCATGTGCATCGCCGTCGCCTCCCAGGCATGGGTCTCGCCCGACCGGCGCGCCTTGTAGAACCCGCCGATCGGAAGCACGTCGCGCCCGCCCCGGAAACCGAGGGCATGCACGTCCTCGACCTTGCGCTGGATGCCGGAGACGCCGATGCCGGAAATCCGGCTGGTGAGCCCGGGGAAGAATTCCGCGCACATCGCGCGTGAAAGCCCCACGGCCTCGAAATTGAGTCCGCCCCGGTAGGACGAGATCACGCTGATCCCCATCTTCGACATGATCTTCAGCAGCCCGAGGTCGATCGCCGCGCGGTAACGCGCCATCGCCTCGGTGAGCGTTCCCTCGACAAGCCCGCGCGAGACCCGGTCGGCAATGCTGTCCTCGGCGAGATACGCGTTCACCACCGTCGCACCCGAGCCGATGAGCACCGCGAAGTAATGCGGGTCGATGCACTCGGCCGACCGCACCGCGAGCGAGCAGAATGTCCGGAGCCCTTTCTTCGTCAGCCACGAATGCACCGCACTCGTCGCGAGAATCATCGGCATCGCCACCTTGTCCGGCCCCTGGTGGTGGTCGGTCAGCACGAGGTGCCCCGCGCCCGAGCGCACCGCGTCCTCCGCCTCCGACCGGATCCGGTCGAGCTCCGCCCGAAGCGTGCCGCCGTCCGCACCTGCCGGGAAGGTGCAGTCGATCTCGGTCATCGGCGCGTTCATCGCCCCGATCATCGCCTCGAACTGCGCATTCCCCACGAACGGGCTTTCGAGCACCAGAATCTCGGTCTGGCTCGAATCCTCGTCGAGCACGTTCTTGAGGTTGCCGAAACGGGTCTTGAGGCTCATCACCCGGTATTCGCGCAGGCTGTCGATCGGCGGGTTCGTCACCTGGCTGAAGTTCTGCCGGAAGAAGTGGCTCAAGGGCCGGTACTTCTTCGACAGCACGGCGGACGGCGTGTCGTCGCCCATCGAGGCCACGACCTCCTTGCCGTCCTCGGCCATCGGCGCCAGCACCTGCTCGAGTTCCTCGATCGTGTAGCCCGCCGCGATCTGGCGGCGGCGCAGCTCCGAACCGTCGAAAAGCGCCCGCTCGGTCACCGCGCCGAGCTTCTCGTCGAGGTCGGTGATCTTGCCGACCCAGTCGCCGAAGGGCAGCGCCCGGGCGAGCTTGTCCTTGATCTCGGTGTCGTGAAAAAGCTGGCCCTTCTTCATGTCGACGGCAAGCATCTGCCCCGGCCCGAGCGCCCCCTTCTCCACTGCGGACGCCTCGTCGACCGGCACCATCCCGGCCTCCGACCCGGCGATCACCAGCCCGTCGCCGGTCACCACGTAGCGCATCGGCCGAAGCCCGTTGCGGTCGAGCCCCGCACAGACCCAGCGTCCGTCTGTCATGGCGAGAGCGGCCGGCCCGTCCCAGGGCTCCATCACCGCGTTGCAGTAGGAATACATGTCGCGCCAGGCCTCGGGCAGCTCCTCGGCCTGCTTCGACCAGCTTTCGGGCACCAGCATGGTCTTCGCCATCGGCGCCGACCGCCCGGCCCGCACCAGCACCTCGAACACCGCGTCGAGCGCGGCACTGTCCGACGACCCCTGCGGCACGATCGGCTTGATGTCCTCGGCCATGTCGCCGAACGCCCCCGAGGCCATCCGTATCTCGTGCGACTTCATCCAGTTGAGGTTGCCCTTCAGCGTGTTGATCTCGCCGTTATGGGCGAGCATCCGGAACGGCTGGGCGAGCCACCACTGCGGAAACGTGTTGGTCGAATAGCGCTGGTGATAGATCGCGAAGGCGCTCTCGAACCGCTCGTGCTTGAGGTCGGGGTAGAACTCGGCCACCTGCTCGGCCAGCATCATCCCCTTGTAGATCATGCTCCGGCACGACAGCGAGCAGATGTAGAGTTCCCCGATCCCGGCCGCATGGGCGGCCTTCTCGATCCGCCGGCGGATGACGTAGAGTTCGCGCTCGAAGGTCTCCTCGTCGACGCCCTTCGAGTTCGACAGGATGATCTGCTCGATCTCGGGCCGCGTCGCGTTGGCCTTCTCGCCCAGAACGCTGACGTCGACCGGCACGTGCCGCCAGCCGTAGATGTAATGGCCCATCCGCAGCACTTCGGATTCCACGATCGTCCGGCAGGTTTCCTGCGCACCGAAATCGGTGCGCGGCAGAAACACCTGGCCCACGGCCAGCAACTCGCCCTCGCGCGGCTCGTGGCCGGTGCGCCGGATCTGGTCGCCGAAGAAATGGTGCGGGATCTGGACGTGGATGCCGGCGCCGTCGCCGGTCTTTCCATCCGCATCGACGGCCCCCCGGTGCCAGACCGCCTTCAGCGCGTCGATTCCGTGTTCGACCACGCGGCGGCTCTTCGATCCGTCGATGGACACGACGAGGCCGACCCCGCAGGAGGAATGCTCATCCTCGGTGGAATAGAGACTGTTTTCGGCCATGAAGGCGCGGCGTGCTTCTTCCTCGGCTGCCCAGGTGTCGTCGAACTTGGTCATGGCTTTCTCCCTAATGTCCGCCGTGGCCCGAGTGGCCCCCGGCCGCCGCGCCGCCGTAGCCGCGCAGGGTGTTGTAGGTCGCGATCTGGTGCCGCGTCAGAAGCGGCGTCACTTCGAGGTGCGCCGCAAGATGGGTCGCGCGAAGTTCGGCCTCGATCCGGGCCGCCTCCGCCGTCAGCGTCGTGAGTGTCTCGGGATCGATGGTGCGCTCCGCGAAGGCTGCGTCAAGGGCGGCCTCGGCATCGACGAAACCCCGGCCCAGCGCCCGCGCGGCAGCGTTCATCCGTTCGAATATTTCCCCGATGGCCGAACGCTGCGCCTCCGTCAGCTTCAGCTCGTCGGCGGCTTCGAGCACATGGGCGGGCCCCGGGTAGCCGTTGAGTTCGGCCGGCAGCGCGAAGCCCCATCCACGCCCGGCAAGAAGGTCGTCGATGTCCTGCGGCGACAGGCTCGCGACGTCGCGCGCCTCCTGCCCGGCATAGGGCCGGTCCGGTGTGGTCGCCGCCAGCGGGCCCGCCGACAAGAGAAGGGCCAGCGTCACGGCGGCCGCTCGGGGTCTCGTCATCGCTTCATCCTTCCTTAACCGAAAAGGGTCCGCATCCCTGACCCTTTCTCCGTCACGCGCCTCGCAGGCTGCCATACGCCTGCCATACACTTTGCCATACGTTTGACAGACCGGCCGCGACCCCCGCCCGACGGTCCAAAAACCGCTATTCCGCCGCCACCGCGGCAGCACCCGCACCGAACCGTTCGAGCATCGCCTCGGCCGCCTCCCGGCCGTCGCGAATGGCCCAGACGACAAGGCTCGCGCCCCGCACGATGTCACCCGCCGCATAGACGCCTTCGAGGCTCGTCTCGTGGGTGCGGAAATCGGCCTTGATCGTGCCCCAGCGCGACACTTCGAGGCCCTCGACACCCCAGAGTTTCGGAAGGTCTTCGGGCTCGAACCCGAGGGCGGCGATCACGAGGTCGGCCTCTTCGGTATAGTCCGACCCCTCGATCAGCTCCGGCATCCGGCGGCCGGTGGCATCGGGTGAGCCGAGCCGCATCTTCTGGACGATCACGCTTTCCACCTCGTCGCCGGCAAAGCCCTTGGGCGCCGAGAGCCAGACGAACTCGACGCCCTCCTCTTCGGCATTGGCGACCTCGCGCTGCGACCCCGGCATGTTCGCGCGGTCGCGGCGATAGAGACACTTCACGCTTTCCGCGCCCTGCCGGACAGCGGTGCGAACGCAATCCATCGCCGTGTCGCCGCCTCCGATGACGACGACGCGCTTGCCGTCGGCGTCGAGCATGCCGGAATCGAACTCCGGCACATCGTCGCCGAAGCCCTTCCGGTTCGAGGCGGTCAGGTAGTCGATGGCCCGAACGATACCGTCCGCCCCAACGCCCGGGGCCTGCAACTCCCTTGATTTGTAGACGCCCGTGGCGATCAGAACCGCATCGTGCTTGCCCCGGATCGCGTCGAAGGAAATGCCTTCGCCGACGTCGCAGTTCAACACGAACTCCACGCCGCCGTCCTCGAGCTGCGCGATGCGTTTCATCACCACGTCCTTCTCGAGCTTGAAGCCGGGGATGCCGTAGGTCATCAGCCCGCCCGCGCGATCGTAGCGGTCATAAACCGTCACCTGCACGCCGGCACGCCGCAGCATGTCTGCCGCGGCGAGCCCGCCGGGCCCCGCACCGACGATGCCCACCGATTCCTCGCGCTCGGCATAGGGGCGGATCGGCTCGACCCAGCCCTTCTCCCAGGCGGTATCGGTGATGTATTTCTCGACCGAGCCGATGGTCACCGTGCCGTGGCCGGCCTGCTCGATCACGCAATTGCCTTCGCAGAGCCGGTCCTGGGGGCAGATCCGTCCGCAGATCTCGGGAAACGTGTTCGTCGCCTGGCTGAGATCGTAGGCTTCCCGGAGGCGGCCCTCGGCGGTGAGCATCAGCCAGTCGGGGATGTTGTTGTGCAGCGGGCAATGCGACTGGCAGTAGGGCACGCCGCATTGCGAACAGCGCGCGGACTGCTCCTTGGCCTTCGCGTCCGCGTACTCGGCATAAATCTCCCCGAAATCCGCCCGGCGCACATTCGCGTCACGCTTCTCGGGCATCGCGCGCTCGATGGTCGTGAATTTCAGCATGGGATTGTCGGCCATGACCTGCTCGCACTTGTGGTGGGTTTCGGAAATGACTGAATAAGACCGTTGCGGGCAAAAGAAAAGTCATAAGTGCAGACCTATTTTGCCTGTTGCGAACGCCTCGCGACGAAAATCTTTCTGCAAATGCAAGATTATTGTCAGTCTGTTTGACCTATATTCTTCTGTCCCCTTGATTCCAAATGACTTACACAGGCGCCGAAACAGAACCCGGCCCGGCGACCATGCCCCTCTTTCACCTGATTCTCGTCGCCCTGATCCAGGGTATTACCGAGTTCCTGCCGGTTTCGAGCTCAGGCCACCTGATTCTTCTGCCGAATCTCACCGGCCTCGACGATCAGGGGCAGGTCATCGACGTCGCCGTCCATGTCGGCACCCTCTTCGCGGTGATGCTCTATTTCCGCAGCGACACCGCGCGGCTTTTCCGGGGCGCTCCGAAAGTGCTTCGCGGGCGGGTCGACGACCCCGACAGCTGGCTCGTCCTCTGCCTCGCGGTCGCCACCGTCCCGGTGGTTCTCGCCGGCCTTGTCTTCAAGCTCACCGGGCTCGACGACGCCCTGCGCTCGACCGCGGTGATCGGCTGGACGATGATCGTCTTCGGCCTCGTGCTATACTGGGCGGACCGTATCGGCGGAGAAGCGAAGTCGGGCGAAGCCTGGACACTGAAGGACGCCCTCGTCATGGGGCTCTGGCAGGTGCTCGCCCTCGTTCCCGGCACATCGCGGTCCGGCATCACGATCACCGCCGCGCGCCAGCTCGGCTACCGCCGCGAGGAGGCCGCGCGGCTCGCCATGCTCATGTCGATCCCCACGATCCTCGCCTCCGGCGCCCTGCTCGGCGGAGAAGTCGTCGCCACCGCCGACGCCGCTGCGGCCCGCGACGGGGCCATCGCCGCGGCCTTTTCCTTCCTCGCGGCCCTTGCCGCACTCTGGGGGATGATGACGCTTCTCAAGCGCATCAGCTTCACGCCCTACGTGATCTACAGGGTGATCCTCGGGGGGGTGCTTCTCGCCATCGCCTACGGCTAGGAGCGAAGCTGGCCGGCGGACTTCTTGATCTCCGAATACTGCCCCGAGGGGCGGAACCGCCAGAGATAGCTGTCGAGCACGGCGTCCATGGGGGTGGGCGAGATACCGAGGTCCGAGAAGGTCTTCGCGCCATCCGAAACCACGTTGTCCGATGCAAGGCTCTTCACCTGGTCGAGGGTGATCGGACCCTTCACGATGCCCGCGGTGATCGAGGTCAGAAAATCGAAACCCCGCCCCATGAGCCGGCCGGCCCAGGACGGGATCGACAGGATCAGCCGGCGCCGCCGGATCACGCCCAGCATCTCGACCATCAACTCGCGAAAGCTTCTGACCTCGGGCCCGCCGAGTTCGTAGATGCCGGGGGCGGCCTCGCCGACCACACCCTTTTCAGCCGCCGCGGCAATATCGTCGACATAGACCGGCTGGAACTTCGTCGCCGCCCCGACGAGCGGCAGGAACGGCGAAGTCCGCGTCATCGCGGCGAAGCGATTGAAGAACTGGTCCTCCGGGCCGAACACGACCGAGGGGCGCAGGATGACGGCGCCCGGCATGTGCTCCAGCACCGCCTCCTCTCCGCGGCCCTTCGACTGCGCATAAAGGCTCGCCCCCTCGGGGTCGGCCCCGATCGCGGATATATGCACCATCCGCGAGATCCCGGCCTCCGATGCGAGACGGGCGATGCGCCCCGCCCCCTCGTGCTGGACAGCGCTGAAGTTGTTCTTGCCGCCCTTGTCGAAGGTGCCGACACAATTGACCACCGCGTCCGCACCGGCGATCGCCTGCGCCACGCTCTCGTCGAAGCGGATGTTTGCGAGGATCGGCTCGACCTGCCCCACCACGCCGTAGGTCCGCACGAAATGCGCCTCGTGCGGCCGTCGCACCGCCACCCGGACCCGCCAGCCCTGCTTGGCCATGCGCCGGGCGATGTAGCGGCCCAAGAAGCCGGAGCCGCCGAAGATCGTCACGAGTTTCGACATGGGGCCATTCCCTTGCTGGTCGACCCTGATTAGACCCCCCGCAAGCCCGGAACAACCCACCCGATCGCCGCAGAACGGGCCGTTGACAGCCCCCCCGCCGCGGCGTATTTCCCGCGCTCACGACACCTGCCCAGGTGGCGGAACTGGTAGACGCGCTAGCTTCAGGTGCTAGTGCCCTTACGGGCGTGGAGGTTCGAGTCCTCTCCTGGGCACCAATTCAATCAAGCAAATCTCTTGGAATCGGGCGCTTGCGGAATGACGGCCGCACACCGCCCCCTCCCGGCAGCCAATGGCCACGACATCTCTTGGAAAACGGATGGTCCGGAGAGGTTGGCGGAGGAGCAGAAAAGCCAACCAGGCTATGACGGTCGTTGCCGCGATATTGCGCAAGACAGTTGCATAGCGCCTCTCGCTCCGTGGCCGGGCACTTGCACCGCTCTCCTGCGCCCCGGGTTCCGGCATCGCGGGACGGTTTCGGCCGAGCATCGTGAATCGCCGATGGAGCAATCTGACCGGGGAGGTCTCCTCGCCCGGCTGACCGGCCCGGTCAGGATCGACCGTATCCTATCAACCTTTTCGGAAGCTCATCGCCGGAAATTCATCGGACCGGCGGGTGTGGTGGAGAGATCTGCAGAGCAGCGCCTTGAAGAGTGCGAGCGCAAAGGCGCCCTGCCCAGCAGCGAGCGCAAGGCCCATGCCGGAGAGGGCTGGCATGTTCAGAACGATCACCAACACGAATAATGCGGTCAATGAGACAATTGTCCCAATGATGATCGACGAAAACGCCATTCAACCTCCCGTCTACGGCCGGTCCCGCGACCGACTTTCATATGTTGCAAAACTTGGACTGCCGGTCTGAAAAAATGCCTAAGCACCCGACTGTTCGGCGCATATCCGCCCATCCGGTCGCGCGCACGCGCGGTTGCAGGGGCAGATCACTTGCCGTATCTGCCGGGGGAAATCAAAGGGCCGGGCGATGGCGATCACGTTGCATGAAGGCGATCTTCCCCACGGGCTCGACCTCGGGCCGGTCGTGGCGATCGACTGCGAAACAATGGGTCTCAATCCGCACCGAGACCGGCTTTGCCTCGTGCAGCTCTCTGCTGGCGACGGTCACGCCCATCTCGTCCAGATCGCGCGCGGACAGACGGCGGCACCGCGCCTTGCCGCCCTGCTCGCCGACGAACTCACGCTCAAGCTCTTTCACTTCGGCCGCTTCGACATAGCCGTGCTGTTCCATGCCTTCGGCGCACTCGCCGCACCGGTCTATTGCACCAAGATCGCCTCTAAACTGGTGCGCACCTATACCGACCGGCACGGGCTGAAGAACCTTTGCGACGAACTGCTCGGGATCGACATATCCAAACAGCAGCAGTCGAGCGACTGGGGGGCGGAGACCCTGACCGAGGCGCAGCTCGAATACGCCGCCTCCGACGTGCTCTATCTTCACGCCATCAAGGAGGCGTTCGACGCGCGGCTGGCCAGGGAAGGGAGAACCGAACTGGCCGAGGCCGCATTCGCCTTCCTGCCCACCCGGGCACGGCTCGATCTCGCGGGCTGGCCGGAAACGGATATCTTCAGCCATTAGCGCATATCCCCCGGTCGCAAGTGCCACCGGCGGTCCCTATCTTGTCATTTGATGACATTCCCCACACTGCTATAGAAGCGGCAACGATCATGAGGTTCACGGTGCCCTTCTTTCGCGTTCTCGCAATTCTCGCCTTCGCGCTCGCCCCCGCCGCTCTTTCTGCCCAGGGTGCCAACGTGTCGCTGGGCGGGCTCGCCTTCGACAATTCCGCCCCCATCGAAGTGTCTGCCGACGCGCTTTCGGTCGACCCGGAGGACGGCAGCGCTGTCTTCGAGGGCAACGTCGTCGTCGCGCAAGGCCCGCTCCGCCTCGCCGCGGACTTCATCCGGGTCGAATACGCCACCGACGAAGAAGGCAACCGGACCCCCTCGATCGGCCGGGTCTCGGCGACCGGCGGTGTGACCTTCGTCAACGGCCCGGATGCCGCCGAAGCGAACGAGGCCGTCTATTCCGTCGAGGATTCGTCTCTGGTGCTTTCTGGCGACGTCTTGCTCACCCAGGGCGAGAACGCCGTCGCCGGCGACGTCCTGCAGGTCGATCTCGAAGAGGGAACAGGGCGGATGGAAGGCGGGGTGCGCACGGTCTTTCAGACCGGCGACAACTGATGTCGCCCCGGGACCTTGCCGCCGAGGCGGGCGAGACCGGGCTGAAGGTCAGCCACCTCAGGAAGGCCTACCGCAAGAAGAAGGTCATCGAGGACGTGAGCCTCGAACTTCACCGCGGCGAGGTGGTCGGCCTTCTCGGCCCCAACGGCAGTGGCAAGACCACGTGTTTCTATTCGATCGCCGGGCTGATCAATACCGATGGCGGGCAGATCACGATCGACGGGCGCGACATCACCCGTCTGCCGATGCACCGGCGCGCGCGCATGGGCATCGGCTACCTGCCTCAGGAAGCCTCGATTTTCCGCGGCCTGAATGCCGAGGACAACATCCGCGCCATTCTCGAGATCGCCTACCCCGACCGTGCGGCGCAAGACGCGCGGCTCGAGGAACTCCTGAAGGAGTTTTCCATCGCGCACATCCGCCAGTCGCCCTCGGTAGCGCTTTCGGGCGGCGAGCGGCGACGGGTAGAGATCGCGCGGTGCCTCGCGGCCAACCCGAAATACATTCTTCTCGACGAGCCCTTCGCGGGCGTCGATCCGATCGCCGTCGAGGATATCCGCCACCTCGTTGCCGACCTCAAGAACCGCCGTATCGGGGTTCTCATCACCGATCACAACGTGCGCGAGACCCTCGACGTGGTCGACCGGGCCTACATTCTCCACGGCGGAACGATCCTGATGAGCGGGACGAGCGAGGAGATCGTCGCCAACGAGGACGTGCGCCGAGTCTATCTCGGCAAGTCGTTCCGGATGAACTGAACCCTTTGCCGAAACATTTGACTCCGGGCGCGTCGGTCGGCCTACTTGGGCCGATGGAGAGGCGGCGAAATACGGGCTCTGCCTTCCGGGCCGGCCAGACCGCCGGCGCGTCGCAGGGACGCTTTTCAGATCGGGCACGCGTGAAGGAAAAGACATGACCGCGTGACCGACAGGGCATCGCGGCTTCGGGAGAGAACGATGAAATACCAGATCACCGGCAAACAGATCGACGTGGGCGCGGCCCTTCAGACCCATGTGGAGACCGAGCTCGGCGCTGTGGCGGAGAAATATGCCGGTCGGCCGACGGATGCCAATGTCGTCTTCTCCCGGGACGGAAACGCCTTTGCCGCCGAGGCGACGATCCACCTTTCCACGGGCCTTCTGGCTCAGGCCAGCGCGAGCGATCACGAGATCTACGCGGCCTTCGACAAGTGCGTCGCGAAGCTCGACAAGCAGTTGCGCCGTTACAAGCGGCGGCTGAAGGACCACCACAAGGCACGCGGCGAGCCGGTTGAAATGCTGGGCGCCGCTTCGTACGTCCTCGCGAGTTCGGAGGTCGCGGAGAACGATGAACCCGAATCGCTTCAACCGATGATCATTGCCGAGATGGAAACAAGAATTCCCTCTCTGAGCGTTGGAGAAGCGGTGATGCAAATGGAACTCGCCGGAGCACCGGTGCTTGTGTTCCGGAACGAAAAACACGACAGAGGCGTGAACATCGTTTACCGCCGTGACGACGGAAACATCGGGTGGATCGACCCGAACGAGGGCTAGGAGCCCCTGCGTCTTGAGGGCATGTCATCAATGAACCTGAGTACACTCCTGCGGCCGGAGGCCGTGAAGATCGCCGCGAGTTTCACCTCGAAGAAGCGCCTCTTTCAGGAAATCGGCGAACTCGCCGAGGCGATTCACAACGTGCCGGTTCGCAGCGTCGTCGAGGCGCTGCAGGACCGCGAAAGCCTTGGCCCGACAGGCGTGGGCGGCGGCATCGCCCTGCCACACGCCCGCCTGAGCCGGGTCGACCATGTCGCCGGCATATTCATTCGCGCCGAGAAGCCGTTCGACTTCGGCTCGGTCGACCGCAAGCCCGTCGACCTCGTTTTCGCGCTGCTTGCACCCGAGGATGCGGGGGTCGAGCACCTGAAAGCTCTCGCTGTTGTCTCGCGGACGATGCGCGACGCCGCCCTCTGCACGAAGCTCCGCGCCAATACCGACCCGGCCACGCTGCACGCCATGCTGACCGAAGCGCAGCACTCGAAGGCGGCCTGAACTACCTTTCCCACGCCCCGTATCCGAACATCATGTAGTCGCGCGGATAGGCGGCGCGAGCTGCCGTCTCAATGTCGCGGTCATGAATTTCGGCGAGCCGCGTGTCGTCGTTGCCCGCGTCGAAGGGCACCGGGCGCCCCGGGGGCAGAAGGGCGGGCAGTTCGTCGGACAGGGTCTCGCCGCGCAGGACGTGGTCGGGCACCATCACCTCGGCGAGGTTCTGCAGAAGCCCCGTCTGGCTTGCCCATTCAGGGTCGATTCGAATGCTCGTCTGCCCGCCGAGATTGCCTTTCAGAAACCGCAGGAACGACAGGAACGCCGCCCGGTGGTCCGTCACGCTCCAGTCGGGCCCCGGCGCCGCCTCGGGAATCGGAAGCCCGTAATGCTCGCGCAGGAGTGTTCGTATCTCGGGGTAAGCGTTTTCGCCGGCCGAAAGGATCCGCCGGACGAAGACCGAGTGGGCACGCGCGACGGGGTGGGAGACGACCGTGAAGCTCCTGTGCCCCGGCGTCTGCCGCTTCCATTGCCGGATGTCCTTCTGCTTCATCCCGCGGCGCGGTGCGGCCCCGCCGGCCGCGGTGAGCCAGGTCGCCACCGCCTCGGTCGGCCCGCCGCGCAGAGGCATGTAGAGCAGCTTCGCCCCGTCCGAAACCATGAAGCCCGGCACGCCGGGGCCTCGGACCGGCTCGAAGCTCGGGATCCGGCCGAGGTCGAAACAGTCGATACGTGCGAGTGCGGCTTCCATCTCGGCGAAGTTTTCGACCTTCTCGTCAAGCGGCGAGGGGTTCTGCACTTTCGCCCGGACCCGGCTGTGGTCGACCCCGCCCTCGACACCCAGAAACCGCACCAGCCCGCCGAGAACCGCGGAGTCCCCGAGGTCGGCGTAGTCGAGGGGAAAGGCGGTTTGCCCCGATGTCTGAAGTGCGCGATTGACGCGGAGGTAGAATGCCCGCCGAGCCTCGAGGAACGCCTCGAACTCCGCGGCGTCGAACCGCGCTTTCGCCGAGCGGGCGCGGGAGACGTCGCCGAGCCACCACTGGCCCGTGGCTCGCGCGATCCTCAGGGAGACGTAGCTCTCGACAGGGTTGCGGGTAAGCACGACCTTGGCTGTCCGCGGGTCGGCAAGGCAGTGGGACAGCGCTCTGTCGTCATGATCCTGGAAGAGCCGGAAGCCCGCCAGCGCGTCCTTCTGGCCCGCGATTCGTGAGAGCATCCGGCCGGGATCGCGGTCGCGCTCCGCGAGCGACAGACCCAGGAGCGTGTCCGTTTTCGGGTGACCCACGAAATGGGGATTGAAGACTTCGCCGAGGCAGGAAAGGCCCGGAACGGAGTTCAACTCTTCCTCGAGGAGGTTCGACCCCGTCCGCATGCCGGCGAGAACGACGAAACTGTCGAATTGGGGCACCTACCGCACCACCTTCGGCGCCTCGAGCGGCCTCTCCAGCCGGGCGACCTCGGCGACATCCCCCGCGAGATGCGGCTGCATGCCCTGGTTCTTCAGCTCCTGCAGGAAGGCCGCGAGGCCGGTGAGGTCACGCATCACCGGAGCCTCGACGAGCGAGGGACCGTGAGACGGGCGGTTCTCGTCGGCGATGGTCTGAACGACTTCGGAAGGCAGATCCAGAAACTCCGCCAGTGACCAGATGCGCACCCGCGCTCTCGTGTCGGCGCGGCGGAGACGTTCGAGATGAGCGGCCTCCACGCGCTGCAGGAGCGCGGCGCGTTTGCGGAGTGCTGCGGGTGGTTTTCCGGACCGGAAGAGGCCGACGGCCCATGCTCCGCTGACGGCGTATATGCGCGCATTGCGGTCGCGGGCAAGAAAGGCCGCGATCTCCTGCCGGTCGCCCGGCCCGAACAGGAAGCCCTGGGTCTCGCCACGGGTGTTCCAGACAAGACTGGTGAGGAACGCCTCGGGGTTGTAGTCCCGAAGTGCTGCACTGTCCGATAACCCGCCTGCATAACTGCCGAGCCGATCTGCGAACTCGGCTCGCTCGGGAGCGAAGAGATGTCCGTGGACCCGGAGCCGCATCTCGTTCTGCGCCCATTTCGGGAAGTCTTCGAAGATGTCGCCAAGGCCGTGAAAGACCGTGTAGCGCGCAGCACTCAGGCCGATTTCCCTTGCCGATGCCGGAAACCGGGCGACGGAATGGAGACCGTCCCGCCCCGAAGTCCTCCGGTCGAGCGCACGGGCGAACACACGGTCCGTTTCCACCGGATTCGGCTCCGCCGCGCTCGGGGCACACGACTTGCCGAGAAAGGTATCGTAGAGCCTGTCAGCCTCCGGCCAGATCTTGCGCACGACGAAGCACTCGGACCGCCTGAGAAGATCGAGGTGGTCATCGTAGAAGATATGCGGCTTGCCCTGGAAATCGAACTTCGAAAGCGTCAGGGAGCGGCTCTCCACCCTGGCGCCGCTCAGCCGCACGAGCGTCTGGAAATAGCTTTCATCCGGAATCCACACCCCTCGAAAGAAACGTTCGAGTTCGCGCCTTCGTCGATCGTCGATGATACATTCGAGGGTCTCACGGGTGAGGCACCACCATTGCGAACCGAGATGAGGCTCCACGCCTTCGGGCAGCGCCCGCCGCCGGTCGATGGCTCTCTGGAGCCGCACCCAGCCGTCGAAAAGCCAGCGCCTCTGCTTCCAGGAGAACGGAAAGCTGAACCAGAAGCGCTCGGCATCGAGCCCGCCCTTGGCCCAGGAGACATCTTCGACCGCGACACTCTCGATGAAGTCGGTTTGCGGATGGGACGCGAGATACCTCTCGAGGTCGGTCACAGGACGCAGCGGCAGACAGGACCCCGAGGCGAGATAGACGTGGGTCACGCCGGGTTGGCGGGAAAGCATCGTCTCGGCCATGACGAGGGAGGCCTCGACAAGCGACCATGTGCCCCATTCGCAATGCCGCCGGGCAACGAAATGCACATCTTCGAGATCGGACAATCCCTGCGCGAAGCGCTCGAACTCCGCGGCACCGACGCGGCTGTCGACATGGATGGCAACCGGGCAGCCCGCATTGTGCCAGTGCCGGGCGACGGCGGAGGCTCGGTCCAGCGCCTCGTGAACGAGCATGAGAAAGCCGACCCTCGCGGTCACGCCCAGTTCCCCGTCGACATGAGGCCCAGCATCTCGAGCTGTCGCCAGTTGAGATACCGCTCCGACCAGTCGTTCCAGAGCCCCGGCGCCGGACTGGCCTCGTAGGCACGGTATTCCCGCGCCCCCGCAAAGTGCTCGCCCCGCGCAGCCTCTTCGGCGGCGCGGTCGCCGAAGGTGTCGACGAACTTCGCATGCAGGAGCACACCGGAGGTCTTTTCCCCTCCCCACTCGTCGTAGACCCGGTTGAGGCCCCTCGGCAGAAGCATGTGCGTCGAGCTCGCGTAGGCATAGCGGCGGTGCCATTTGACCAGCGGGATCTTGTTCAGCGCCGGCGACTCGTGGGGCTTGTCAGCGAAATACGCACGCGCCCTCGGTCCTCCCTGCACCCAGAGATTTCCGAAGAGGGTGTTCCGGCTGATCTGGTAATTTCCGGTGTCGAACCACGGGGCGGCTTCGACCGGGTCTTCACCGGGCCGACACCGCCCCGTTCCGTCCTTCGGGTAGAGGTCGAGAAGAAGGGTGCCGAAACTGCGGACCGACGATGCGTCGAGCCAGTCCGTCAGCGCCCGCAGGGGCCGGGTATCGCAGAACGGGTAGACGAGGAATTCGTCGATATCGACCGTCAGGCACCAGCGCCCGTGCCCGTGGCGGCGGCGAAGCCAGTTCAGCCAGTCGACCCCGTAACGGGACCGGCGATAGCTCTTGCCGGTCCGCCAGAGCGTCACGTCGGATTGTGCTGCGAGGTATTCCGCCCCCCCGTCTTCGGACCCGTTGTCGATCAGGAGGAAATGGCCGACCCCGAGCCGGCGATAATAGCGCAGGAAATGGGGCAGGCGGGGATGCTCGTTGCGAAGCGTGGCGAAGAGCAGCACATCGCGCGGCCCGATGCGATCGAGATGATCGCTTATGCGGGAAAGCTCCCCCCGCTTTCGCAACGCCCGGAGAAGAAACCGCTTCCGTCTCAGTCTGAGGCGATAGGCCTCGAGCGCCTGCATTGTTCCAGTCTGCCCCGTCTCCGCCGCGCGAATGCATTAACCAAGCGAGTTTAAGACCATGTTGAAATGGTCCCGCCAGGTGGGCAATGGCGGCACGTCCTTTTCGGCCCTCGGACCGGCAAGGCCCTCAATCGCCTGTCGCCATTGATACAACTCGCCCGGGTCGGCGTAAATGACCGTGTCTCCCAGGAGTTCCCGGGTCTGCGGCAACGGGCTGGCGACGACTTGAGTGCCGAGACATGCGGCCTCGAGCGGCGGGTAGCCGAATCCCTCGGCGAACGAGGGAAAGAGCAGGGCGTTGGCCGATTTGAGCAGACCTGCCACCGCGGTATCGTCGAGATCGTTGAGTTCGACCACGTCGCCGCCGCCCGCCAAGGCATCGAGCCGCCGGAAGACGGCGTCGTTCCGCCACCCGCGACGCCCCGCGATGACCAGCATGGGCGCGCCGGGAAGGGCGGCGGGCTTCTCCCAGAGATCGAGGAGCAGAGCGTGGTTCTTTCTTGGTTCGATCGTGCCGAGGGCGACGAAGAAGGGCCGGCCGGCGGGAACCGCTCGGGGCACGGGGCCGGGGGCGGATACGGTGACCCCCGGGCGCGAGACGACCGTGGTGGCCCGTGAGCCCATCGCCGAGAGATGGCGTTCGATATCCAGCGCCGTGGCCCTCGCCGGGGCGATCACGAGGTCTGCCGCACGGGCCACCCAGCCGAGCTTCAGGCGAAACCGTTCGGCGGCACCTGCCTTCTGGGTTTCGGGAAGGTCGAGGGGAATGGTGTCGTGAACGAGGACCGCCGTGCGCGCGCCCGGCAGACCCGAGATCGCACCGAGGCAACGGGCGTCGAGCCCCGCGTGACCGGTCGCAAGGTAGCGCGGCTCCGCACCGAGAGCCCGGGACAGCTCCTTGCTGTCGGGGATGCCTCGCCAACGCGAGGAGGCAAGGTGCACCGCGGCCGCCTCGGTCCGCGACCGGAGCGACCCTCCCCGTCCCCGCAAGCTGTCGATAGGGCGGGCGCGCGTCTCCGCACCTTTTTCGAACAGGTTCTTCATCCCCTCGCGGTCGAGAAGAACGGTCGCGCGGCGAATGCGCGCGAGCGCGAAAACCGGACGGTCGAGGCCTAGGACGTGATCGATCCAGGCACGTTCGACGCGGTCGATACCGGTCGCCGGACCGCTGCCGACGCGCGCGATCGTCCGGCCGATGTCGAGAACGAGGGCCGGCAGCGCTATTCGGCCGCCCTTCTCATGGCATAGACGTCATCGAGATAGCTGCTGAACTCGTCCTTAAGGTCGGGGCGGGCAAGTCCGAAGGCGACTGTCGCCTGCAGAAAACCCGACTTCGAGCCGCAATCGAAGCGTTCACCGCGAAACCGAAGACCGTGGACATTGCGGCCCGCCGTGATCTCCGCCGCGATGGCATCGGTCAGTTGAATTTCACCCCCCGCGCCGAGCTTCTTCTGGTCGAGCGACTCCAGCACCGAAGGCGGCAGGATGTAGCGGCCGATCACGGCGAGATTGGAGGGTGCGGTGCCCTTTTGCGGTTTCTCGACCATGCCTTTCACCTTGACGATCGACCCATGGTCTTCGGCGACATCGAGGATACCGTAGGCCGAGGCTTTCTCGGGAGGAACCTCCATCGCCGCGACCATGCAACCGTCGACATCGTCATAGGCGTCCACCATCTGGGCAAGGCAGGATTTCTCCGCCGCGATCACGTCATCGGGCAGGATGACCGCGAAAGGTTCGTCGCCGATCAGCCGCCGCGCGCACCAGACCGCATGGCCGAGGCCGAGGGCCTGCTGCTGGCGAATGTAGGCGATCGACCCGGATTCCATGTTCGTCGAGCGGAGAACCTCGAGAAGCTCGGTCTTGCCGGACGCTTCGAGCTTCGCCTCGAGGTCGGGGGCCAGATCGAAATAATCCTCGAGCGCCGACTTTCCCCTCGCGGTCACGAAGATGAACTCGGTGATTCCCGCCGCCCGCGCCTCGTCGATCGCGTACTGGATCAGCGGGCGGTCGACGAGTGTCATGATCTCCTTCGGAACCGACTTCGTGGCTGGCAGAAAGCGCGTCCCCATCCCGGCGACGGGAAAGACCGCTTTGGTCACCTTGCGTGTCATCTTCGCTCCTAAAAAAATCTGTTCGGGTCGGATGTCGGGAGAACCCTATTAGACCAACATGTCAGGGGAATGGAAACCGCTCCACATGAATCGTTTGCCGGGGCAACAGCTCGGCGTTGCGCCGGCTGTCCAGCCCCCGGGGCCGGGCCACCCGCGCGATTTCCTCGTCGAGCCGCGAACCAAGGCCTGCCTGTCTGACCAGCGGGCCGGACCGGTCGGACCGGCCCCAGAGCCCGCCGGTCTGAACCCACATGCCGCCATCGTGGCGCACATGGTGGTAGAGCGTCGTCGGAGAAAACAGAAACAGGCTCACCGTCGCCCCTGCATCTCGCAGGGCCTCCGCTTTCGCCCGCGCGGCGGACCGCTGGCGTCCGGTGCCGGCAACGATGGCATGCCGCGCCCGCGATACCGGGCGCGGCCCGAACGGGGGAGCCGGCCCGAATCGCGCGAGCTGCGGGCCGCCTGCCTCGAGGCCTTCACGGGCGCCGGCGTCGAACCCGGCCATCAATCGCCGCAGGTCTCTTGGTTCCAGCGCCCCGCCTTGAAGCCCGCGCACGGCCCGCGCCAACTCGCGCGCCCGTGCCGCGTCCAACGCCTCTCTCACTCGGGCAGCCGGGTGATGACGCAACAGGAAGGCGGCGGTGCTCCGGCCGATGTCGAATAGTTCGATTGGCGCCCTGTCGGACCGCCGCCGGGGCGAGGCAGCCGAGCCGTGATGAACGACCGCGTCAGCGGCATAGGCCGTTATCACCCCCATCTCCCCGAGTCGCATGTCGAGGTCGGCATCCTCCAGAAAAAAGCGAAAGGTCTCGTCGAAGCCACCCGCCGCGCGGATGAGGTCTGCGCGGAATGCCATGTTCGCACCCACGGTCTTCGGTGCCCGGCCCGGACTCGCCCGGCGAACGGCAGGGTCGCCCGTGGAAGGCACCGTGGTTGCGTCGGACAGGATGGTCTCGGCAGCGGACTGAAGCGAAATTCCGTTCCGCCCGAGCACCGGCCCGGTCGCCGCCCCGACGCTCGCGTCGTCAAAGGCCTCGGCGAGAGCGGCGAGCCACATCGGCTCGGGCACGGCGTCGTCATCGATAAAGGCCACGATGTCACCGCCCGTCGCGCGCAGGCCCGCGTTCCGCGCGGCCGCCAGATTGGGCTCGTCGAACGCCACCACGGCGATTCCGGACCGGTCGGCGGCCGCCTCGCGGCCCGCCCTGTCCGTGACCACGACCACCTCGACGAGGGGCCAGACGGCCTGTGCGAGCCCGTCGAGACAGCGCCGCAATTCGAACGGCCGGCCCCGGCTCGCCACCACGATGCTGATCCGCGCCGGCATGACCGCTCGCCGCGTCACGGACGCTTGAGATCGACCCCCGGCGCGGCGGCGATGAAGAACCCGTTCTCGAACCCGGGCTTGCCGTAGCGGAAGGTTTCGTGCTCCTCGAACGTCACGACCCGGCCTCCCGCCGCGCGCAACACCGCGTCGCCTGCCGCGGTGTCCCATTCCATCGTCCGTCCGAGCCGGGGATAGAGGTCGGCCTCACCGGTCGCGACGAGGCAGAATTTCAGCGACGAGCCGGCAGACACGGCGTCGGCGACAGAATAACGCGCGATGTATTCGTCGGTCGCCGCGTCGCGGTGAGATTTCGAGGCGACGACGCGCAGTGCGGAATTGTCCGGCCGCGCCACCGAGATCGGGCGGATGTCGGAGCCCGCCGCCGCGGGGTCGAGCGCGCCTGTCTCCTCGACCGCGCCGCCCTCGCCGTCGGTGTAGAAAAGCCGGCCCTTCGCGGGCGCGTAGACCACGCCGAGGCTCGGCACACCGTCGCGGACGAGCGCGATGTTGACTGTGAAATCGCCGCGTCGCTTGACGAATTCCTTCGTCCCGTCGAGCGGGTCGACGATGAAGAATGTCGACGCCTCGACACCGTGGGTCGACGCCTCCTCCTCGGTGACGAGCGCTGCATCGGGAAAGGCAGCCCGCAGCCCTGCGGTTATATGGGCGTCCGCCCGGCGGTCGGCCTCGGTGACGGGGCTCGCGTCGTCCTTTGTGTCGACCGTGAAGTCGTCTTGCCCGTAGATTTCGAGGATCACTGCACCCGCTTCGAGGGCGAGCCTGCGAAGGGTCGCAATAATCTGCCGATCGTCCATTCCGCTCTCCGCTCGCGAACCTCCCCGGCTTTCAAACGCCGGACCATCCGCCTATAGTCCGCCAGTAATAATTCGGCAAGAAACCCGGGCTACCCGGGTCTGTCAGAAGCAGGAATTCCATGTTCACGCCCGAGCGACAGAACACCACGATTTTTGGGTCGGCCCTCGCACTGTCCGAACTCATCTATCACAACACGGTCCGCAGTCTCAGAAAGACCCACGCGAACGCCTTCGTGGGGCTGCTGATGTCGATGTTGCAATCGGTGATCATGGTGGTGGCGTTCGTGCTGCTGTTCTCGGTTCTCGGAATGCGCGGCTCGGCGATCAGAGGCGACTTCCTGCTCTACATCATGTCGGGGATCTTCCTCTTCATGACCCACATCAAGGCCATGAGCGCGGTGGTGGGGTCGGAAGGCCCGGCCTCTCCGATGATGCAGCACCTGCCGATGACGACTGCGGTCGCGATCGCCTCGGCCGCCCTCGGGGCGCTCTACAACCAGGTGCTGGGGATGCTCGTGATCCTCTACATCTACCACGTCGCGTTCAATCCGGTGGTAATCGACGACCCCGTCGGCGCGTTCCTGATGTTCCTTCTTGCGTGGATCTCGGGCGTCGGCGTGGGCCTTGTCTTTCTCGCCATCAAGCCCTGGGCCCCGAGCGTCACCACGATCGGCTCGCAAATCTACTCCCGCGCCAACATGATCGCCTCCGGAAAGATGTTCGTGGCGAACATGCTGCCGCCCTCGATGCTCGCGCTCTTCGACTGGAACCCGCTGTTTCACGCCATCGACCAGGCGCGCGGCTTCGCTTTCGTGAACTACTTCCCGAACAACACCTCCATCGCCTATCCGGTCTACGTGACGATCGGTCTGATCATGGTGGGGCTGATGGGTGAGTTCTACACCCGCAAGCACGCCTCGCTCTCCTGGAGCGCAAGACGATGATCCTGCGCGCGGCCGTTCTGCTCCTGGCCCTGGCGGCGCCTGCCTCGGCAACCGTCGAGGCATGGCCGGCGCTCTACGACGTTGCCGGCGTGTCGGAGGGCGACGTTCTCAACATCCGCGCCGAGCCTTCCGCCTCTTCCGAAATCATCGGCGAGCTTGATCCGGACGAGACGGCGGTCGAGGTGATGGAGATGTCGCGGGACGGAAACTGGGGTCGGGTCAATACCGACGAGAGGTCAGGCTGGGCGTCGCTGGCCTTTCTCGACCGCAGGCCCGGACAATGGGCGGGCGAGGCACCCCGGGTCGCCCGCTGCTTCGGCACCGAGCCCTTCTGGTCTCTCGCCACCGGTGACGGCGGGGCGACGTTCAAGACCCCCGAAGCCCTGCCCCTCGATTTCGATCGCACCGCTCGCCTGAGTTCGCGCAACCGGATCGACCGTTACGCGCAGGTCTACGAGAACGACCTTGGCGGGCTGGTCGCCACCTTGCGCAACAATTCCTGTTCGGACGGAATGTCGGACCGAGCCTACGGCTGGGAGATCGACCTGTTGCTCATCGTCGCCGGCCAGAACAACGCTCAACTCTTTTCGGGCTGCTGCTCCATCGCGCCCGATTGACCTGCGGGCGGCATGCTTCGTGCTGTCAAACGCACCCTCGGGTCGGGGCGGTCGCAGCTCGGCTCATTCCTTGTCCACAACCCGCATCGTCAGGTTGATGCGCCCGCCCCCGGGCACGAGACGCGACGAACCGGCGCGCACCCGGTCGATGCCGTGGAAAGCGAGTCTGGTCTCGCCCGAAAGCACCGCGATATCGCCCGATTTCAACCAGAGGCTTTCCGTTCGACCTCGCCGAACGGTGCCGCCGACCCGGAAAAGCGCCTCGTCACCCAGTGAGACCGAGACCACGGGCCAGGAAAAGTCACCCTCGTCACGATCCTGGTGAAGCCCCATTCTCGCGCCCTCCCGGTAGAGGTTCACCAGGCAGGAGGTGGGCGGGCGGGACACGCCCGAGACGTCTCGCCAGATCCCCAGAATGGGATCGGGGATCGGGGGCCAGCCCACGCCGGTGGGGTGGCGCGGCTCGTAGCGGTAGCCGTTCCGGTCGGTCACCCAACCGAGTTCGCCCGCGCTTGTCATCTCCACGCTCATCTGCCGGCCGGACGGCGTAACGGGCCGCACGAAGGGAGCGGCATCGGCAATCGCCATGACCGCCCCCAGCACCTCGACCTGCGCCGCAGGCGACAGAAAGCCCTGCCAGACCGGAACGCCATTGACGCGGACGGTCGGCTCTGCCGCCCGCCTCTTTCCAGATTCATCCAAACCGTCGCCCTTTCCTGCGCTTGCAGCACTCATATGCCCTGCCTATATACGCCCCGAAGCGGTGTCCTGCATGGCAAGGGCACGAAAATGGGATTGCGGGCCGGTGCCGGCATGGGCCGTCCCGCAGCATGTCGCCGAAGCCGAAGAGGATAGAGCATGGCCAAAGTCATCGGTATCGACCTTGGAACCACCAACAGCTGCGTCGCCATCATGGACGGGTCGCAGCCGAAGGTCATCGAAAACGCCGAAGGTGCGCGGACGACCCCGTCGATCGTCGCCTTCACGGACAGCGAACGCCTTGCGGGCCAGCCCGCCAAGCGCCAGGCCGTCACCAACCCCGAGAACACGATCTTTGCCGTCAAGCGCCTGATCGGCCGTCGCGTCGACGACGCCGAGGTGACGAAGGACAAGAAGATCGTCCCCTACAAGATCGTGGACGGCGGCAACGGCGATGCCTGGGTCGAGGCGAAGGGCGAGCGGTACTCTCCGAGCCAGATCTCGGCGTTCATCCTGCAGAAGATGAAGGAAACCGCCGAGAGCTATCTCGGCGAGACGGTCGAGCAGGCGGTGATCACCGTCCCGGCCTATTTCAACGACGCTCAGCGTCAGGCCACCAAGGACGCTGGCAAGATCGCCGGGCTCGAAGTGCTTCGGATCATCAACGAGCCCACCGCGGCCGCGCTCGCCTACGGTCTCGACAAGAAGGAAACCCGCACCATAGCGGTCTACGACCTCGGCGGCGGCACCTTCGACATCACGATTCTCGAAATCGACGACGGTCTCTTCGAGGTGAAGTCGACGAACGGTGACACGTTCCTCGGCGGCGAAGACTTCGACATGAGGATCGTCAACTACCTCGCCGACGAGTTCAAGAAAGAGCACGGCGTCGATCTGACCGATGACAAGATGGCGCTCCAGCGCCTGAAGGAAGCGGCCGAGAAGGCCAAGATCGAGCTGTCGAGCGCATCGCAGACCGAGGTGAACCAGCCGTTCATCTCGATGGCTCCCTCCACGGGCACGCCGCTGCACATGGTCGTCAAGCTGACCCGGGCGAAGCTCGAAAGCCTCGTGGGCGACCTCATCAAGAAGTCGATCGACCCCTGCAAGGCGGCCCTGAAGGACGCGGGCCTTTCGACGAGCGACATCGACGAGGTGGTCCTCGTCGGCGGCATGACCCGCATGCCGCGGGTCGTGGAAGAAGTGACGAAGTTCTTCGGCAAGGAGCCCCACAAGGGCGTCAACCCCGACGAGGTCGTCGCCCTCGGCGCCGCGATCCAGGCCGGTGTGCTGCAGGGTGACGTCAAGGACGTCGTTCTGCTCGACGTCACGCCGTTGTCGCTCGGCATCGAGACGCTGGGCGGTGTCTTCACGCGCCTTATCGACCGCAACACGACCATCCCGACGAAGAAGAGCCAGATCTTCTCGACCGCCGAGGACAACCAGAACGCCGTGACGATCCGGGTCTTCCAGGGCGAGCGCGAAATGGCGACCGACAACAAGATGCTCGGCCAGTTCAACCTCGAGAATATTCCGCCCGCACCGCGCGGGATGCCCCAGATCGAGGTGACCTTCGACATCGACGCCAACGGCATCGTCTCGGTCTCCGCGAAAGACAAGGGCACCGGCAAGGAACAGAAGATCACGATCCAGGCGTCGGGCGGTCTGTCGGATGACGAGATCGAACAGATGGTCAAGGAAGCCGAGGCGAACGCCGAGGCCGACAAGGAGCGCAAGGACCTTGTCGAAGCCAAGAACCAGGCCGAGAGCCTGATCCACTCGACCAGGAAGTCGATGGAAGAGCATAGCGACAAAGTCGACCCATCGACGATCGAGGCGATCGAACTGGCGATCTCCGCGCTCGAGGAGACGATGGAGGGCAGCGACGCCGGCAAGATCCGTTCTGGCATCCAGAATGTCACCGAGGCCGCGATGCGCCTCGGCGAGGCCATCTACAAGGCCGAGCAGCAGAAGTCCGGCGAGGATGCGCCAGAGGGCGGTGACGAGCCGCGCGGTGTCGATGACGACATCGTGGACGCCGACTTCGAGGACCTCGACGACGACAAGCGTGCATCTTAAACCCGACAGGGAACGTGATGGGCCGGTCCGCCGCAGGCGGATCGGCCTCCGCCGTTTCGGGAGAGGCTGAATGGCCAAACGTGACTATTACGATGTGCTCGGCGTGGACAAGGATGCCTCGGCCGAAGAGATCAAGAAGGCATATCGACGGAAGGCGAAGGAACTGCATCCGGACCGGAATGCGGACAAGCCCGATGCCGAAACCGACTTCAAGGAAGCCAACGAGGCCTACGAGGTCCTGAAGGACGCCGAAAAGAAGGCTGCATATGATCGTTTCGGTCATGCCGCTTTCGAAGGCGGTATGGGCGGCGGCCGATCTGGTGCCGGCGGCAATGCGGATTTCGCGAGTGCCTTTTCGGACGTGTTCGACGACTTGTTCGGCGACATGATGGGCGGGCGCGGCCGTGGCCAGCGCGCGACCCGCGGTTCGGACCTTCGCTACAACCTTCGGGTCAGTCTGGAAGAAGCCTACTCGGGGCTCCAGAAAACGATCAACGTTCCGACCTCGGTCGTCTGCGACACCTGTTCGGGCACGGGGTCGGAAGCCGGCACCGAGCCCGTGGCCTGCCCCACCTGTTCGGGAATGGGAAAGGTGAGGGCCCAGCAAGGCTTCTTTACGGTCGAGCGCACCTGCCCGACCTGTTCCGGACTCGGCCAGATCATCAAGAACCCCTGCAAGGCCTGCGGCGGTGCCGGCAGGATCCAGAAGAACCGTGCGCTCAGCGTGAACATTCCCGCCGGCGTCGAGACGGGCACCCGCATCCGGCTCGCGGGGGAAGGCGAAGCAGGATTGCGGGGCGGCCCGACGGGCGACCTCTACATCTTCATAGAAGTGACGCCGCATCCGTTGTTCGAGCGTGACGGATCGAACCTGCACTGCCGCGTGCCGGTGTCGATGAGCGACGCCGCCCTTGGAGGCGACATCGAGGTGCCGACGATCGAGGGCGGCCGGAGCCGGGTGAAAGTTCCCGCCGGCGCACAGTCCGGCAAGCACATGCGCCTGCGCGGCAAGGGCATGCCCGCGCTTCGCGGCGGACTGCAAGGCGACATGTTCATCGAGCTCGCGGTCGAGACGCCGGTGAACCTCACCGCGAAACAGAAAGAGCTGTTGCGGGAATTCGCCAAGCTTTCCAAGGACAACAATCCCGAGTCCTCAGGGTTCTTCGACAAGGTGAAGAGTTTCTGGGACAGCATGAAATCGTAAGGAACGAAAGCGTGCGGCGCCTTCCGTGCCGCGGGGCCCCATCCGTCCCAAGAAACGCGTTTCGGAAGATGAACGTCTTTCAACCCACTATCGAAAAGCCGGCGTTAACACTTCTCTAACCGCGAAGACCGATCCTCGCGGTCATGACCACGCGCGAGAATCACTTTGCGGAAGCCGCTCTTCCGCTTGGGCCCGCCCCCGGAATCCCCGCGATAGAGCGTGGTCAGCGGCTTCCGTCGTATATCCGTGATCACAGAAAGCGTCTCCGCGAGCGGTTCATGTCTGCCGGGGCTGGCGCCGTGGCGGATTACGAAATGCTCGAACTCGTGCTCTTCCGCGCGATCCCTCGGCAGGACGTGAAACCGCTGGCGCGGCGCCTGCTCGACAGATTCCACGATTTCAACGGGGTGCTTTCGGCGCCAGTCTCGACGCTGCGGCAAATGCATGGAATAGGCGAGGCGGTAATCACCGAGATCAAGATCGTCGAAGCCGCGGCCCATCGCCTTGCCCGGACCCGTGTTCTCCGCCGCGAAGTCGTCTCTTCGTGGGACGCACTTCTCGACTATTGCCGGACAACGATGGCGCACAAGGAAACCGAGCAGTTCCGCGTTCTCTTCCTCGACCGCAAGAACACCGTGATTGCGGACGAGGAACAGGCGTCGGGCACCGTCGACCACGTTCCGGTCTATCCACGCGAGATCGTCAAGCGCGCGCTCGAGCTGCAGGCTTCGGCGCTCATTCTGGTGCACAATCACCCGTCTGGCGACCCGACCCCTTCGGGAGAGGACCGTACAATGACGCAAAAGATCGCCGCCGCCGCCGATGCGCTCGGAATCGTGCTTCACGATCACCTCGTGATCGGCAAGGCGCGCGAGGTCTCGTTCCGGGCCGAGGGCTATCTCTGATCGCCGTCCTCCGCGAGCCAGACCTCCACCCGCCGGTTGAGGCTCTCGCCCCAGTCGACTCCGTTGCAGGCCACAGGCATCGCTTCACCGAAACCCCGCGCCTCGAGGGCAGTGAGTCGCTCTCCGGTGACCGGTTCGGCGAGAACGGCTGCCCTTATCGCCTCGGCGCGGCGCTGCGAAAGCTGGAGATTGGTGGCCGCCGCCCCGTTTGCATCGGAGAAACCTGCAAGGATCAGGCGGTCGCCGTCGAACCGCCCCGAGGCGATCGCGCGTGCAAGGCGGGCGATCTGAACGCGTGCTGCCAGGTCCGGCAGGCTCGAGCCGTCCCGGAACCGGATCGCGATATCGAGGCGCCGGGCACCACCGAGCTCGGCCCGCATGGAAGTTTCAGTGCCGCCCACCCCTGTCGAGGCGAGCGCAAGAGGGTCGGCCTCCTGCCTCCCGTCACGACCACGGGGCACGATCCCCACCCTGAGGTCGACAAAGCCGGCGCGCCGGACCGCCGCTTCGGCTCCGGGGCTGTCGAGCCAGTCCAGAAAGGACCGCGCGAGAGGGGGCGACCGCCTTGCAGGATGACGCAGGAACACGGTTTCGGACAGCGGGTAGTCGCCCGTTCGGATCGCGGGAGGCACCCCGACGGCTCCGCGTCCGCAGGGCCCGGTGACAACCAGCGGGACCGCACTCCCGATCTCGCTGAGCGGCAGGAGGCCAAGGCCGCCGGGAGTGCGGGCGACCGCGTCGGCGGCATCTCCGATATCCTCGTGCATGGTGGCCGCTGCGTCGGGGACGATACCGTAGCGTTCGGTGAGCGGGCCTGCGAGGCCCTCTGCCCAATGCACGATGACGGGCATTTCGCCACCTCCGAGACCCAGCCAGTCGGGAAATTCTCCGGCAAGCGCTGCTCGCACCCCAAGAAGCGTCAGACCCGTCACCTGGTTTTCCACAGAGACTGCGGGGACCAGCGCGTCGAATGCGACCGGCGTATCTCGCCAGCCCGTCGGTGGCAGCCGCCCCGGATCACGCCGAAACCGCCATGCCGCCGGATCATCCCGGAAAGACACGACGAACCCGGGGTGCTCCGGGGCCTCTCCCATCGCAATTTCGACCGGCCCCGCCTCATCATGGGTCTCGACGACGCGCCAGTCTTGCGATGCCGCAAAAGCTCTCAAGAGCGCCACGGCGAGCCGCTTGACCGAGGAATCCGCCGCAGCGAAGGTCAGTCGCTCGATCACGTCGCCCGGGCAATCCGACCCCTCGCAGGTGAGGTCGGTCCCGGCGACGGTGACTTCACCGTGGTCCGTGTCGATACGGTAGAACTCGCCGTCGTAGGCGACGAACGCTCCGCTGATCGCGAGGCCCGAGGGCGAGCGCAGCGTCACGGTTTCGGCAAGGACCGGTGCCGGCAGAATTGCCAGCGCCGCGGCGGTCAGGAGCGATCGCAGAGAACCCATCTGGGCACCGGGCAGCGTCATCTGCCTGCGATCTTCAGGTCTTCGAGCAGGTTTTTCAACAGGATCGTCTCGGGCGCTCCGTCACAAGGACCGAGCCTGAGGCGAATATCGCGCACCGCGAGCCCGCTCGAGCCGGTGCGAAAGGCGACGAGAGGTTGCTCGCCACCGCAGGCGGCTTCCGTTCGACGCGCCCTTACATGAAGACGCACAACGCCCGGGCCTTCGGTTCTGGGGCCGATATAGAGATCCGTCACCACCCCGAGGGCTGGTTCGCCAAGGCGCAGCACCCGGCCTGCGCCACTGTCGACGCCCGCGGTGAGATGGCCGCGATCGCCTTGGCCGGCGCCGAATTCAAGGGCCACCAGTGACAGCTCCAGAGGCGGCGACCAGACAAGTCCGCTGACATGAGCCGTTTCCCCGTCGACGGCGGCGTCCGCCTTGAGAAACGTCTCTCCGATACGCGCGGTAATGCCGGCCTCCCGAGTGAGCCGGGGAACGGTGGCACGCAGTGCGCCACGGACCGACAGCCTTTCGGTGAATCTCAGCGGGCCATGAACGATCTCGACGGCCTCGCCGGCACGGCAAGGCGCTGTAACCGTGACCCAGAGAACTCCCGCTCTCTCCGGTGCGACCTGAAGTGACGGGCCGCAAGGCAGACCGTTGGCGCCGAGCGCGAGATCGGGGGGCGCGGCACCAGCCTCCATTCGTGGAAGGTCGCGTTCGGGAAGCGAGGCGAGCGGGGACAGGGCAGCGAGCGCTTCCGGCGCACCGGGTGGCTCCGGAGTGGGCGGCGGACGGTTGGCTGCAAGCCAAAGCGCGAGAGCAAGCCCCGCAGCGGCGAGGGCCGCCGATGTCAAGATTTCGGGTCGTCCCATCAGCGCTGGTCCAGGAGCCCTTCGATGCGCAGATTATCCGACTGCCATGTCATGCCCGAAATTTTCATGCGCAGCGGCACGGGCGGGCGGCTTCCCGCCTAGGCGAGACGGCCGTGGCAATGCTTGAACTTCTTTCCCGAGCCACAGGGGCAGAGATCGTTTCTGCCGGGGTTGCCCCAGGTCGAGGGGTCGTCCTCGACAAATCCGGCCGCCGCCTCTCCGCCGGCTTCGGACACCGCGGCCGCTCCGGCCATCGCAAGCTGGGCGGAGCGTTGCTGCTCCATCATCTGCCGCATCAACGCCTCGCGTTCCTCCTCGCTCATTGGCCGGATCTGGGCGAGCTTCTGGGTCACATCGGTTCTCAGCCCGTCGAGCATGCTCTCGAAGAGCTGGAAAGCTTCCGACTTGTACTCATTGAGCGGATCGCGCTGAGCATAGCCCCGGAATCCGACGACAGAGCGGAGGTGTTCGAGTGTGAGAAGGTGGTCGCGCCATTTGCCGTCGATGATCTGCAAGAGAAGTTGCTTCTCGATCTGGCGCATCTGCTCGGAGCCGAACTGCGCGGCCTTCGCGGCCATGAATTCGTCGGACGCTTTCTGGAGACGTTCGATCATCTCGGCGTCGTCGACGCCCTCTTCGGCCGCCCAGTCCACCACCGGTGCGTCGATGCCAAGTCTCTCCACGACGGCGACGGCGAGACCGTCGATGTCCCATTGATCGGCATAGGATTTCGGCGGCATGTATTGCTCGACCAGATCCTCGATCACCTGATGGCGCATGTCGGTGACGATTTCGGAAAGATCCTTCGCCTCCATGATCTCGCGCCGCTGGGCGAAGATCACCTTGCGCTGCTCGTTCATCACGTCGTCGAACTTCAGGAGCTGCTTGCGGATGTCGAAGTTGCGGCCCTCGACCTTCGCCTGGGCGCGCTCGAGGCTCTTGTTCACCCAAGGGTGAACGATCGCCTCGCCCTCCTGCATGCCGAGCTTGCCCAGAACGTTTTCAAGCCGTTCCGACCCGAAGATGCGCATCAGGTCGTCCTCGAGGGAGAGATAGAAGGCCGAGCGGCCGGGGTCGCCCTGACGGCCCGAGCGGCCGCGCAACTGGTTGTCGATCCGCCGGCTTTCGTGCCGCTCGGTGGCGAGCACGAACAGTCCGCCGGCCGCGAGCACGCGCGCCTTCTCGTCTGCGTGCTCCGCCTCGATCTTCGCGCGCAGCTCCTCGGGATCGGCCTGCGGGTCTTCGGCGAGAGCCTCGAGCACCTTCAGCTCGACATTGCCGCCGAGCTGGATGTCGGTGCCGCGCCCGGCCATGTTCGTGGCGATCGTGACCGCGCCGAACTTGCCCGCCTCGGCGACGATTTTCGCCTCCTGTTCATGGTGGCGGGCATTCAGCACATTGTGGGGAATCTCCGCCTCCTTGAGAAGGCTCGACAGGATTTCCGATTTCTCGATCGAGGTGGTGCCGACAAGAACCGGCTGGCCCTTTTCGTTGGCCTCCTTGATCTCCTCGACGATAGCCTCGTATTTTTCCTTGCCGGTGCGGTAGACCGCGTCGTGCTCGTCCTCCCGCGCGATGGGCATGTTGGTGGGCACCTCGACAACGCCAAGCTTGTATATCTCGTCGAACTCGTCGGCCTCGGTGAGCGCCGTGCCGGTCATGCCCGACAGCTTGTCGTAGAGCCGGAAGTAGTTCTGAAACGTCACGCTCGCGAGGGTGACGTTCTCGGGCTTGATGTCGACACCCTCCTTGGCCTCGATCGCCTGATGCAGGCCGTCCGACAGCCGCCGGCCCGGCATCATCCGGCCGGTGAACTCGTCGATCAGCACGACCTCGTTGCCACGAACGATATAGTCCTTGTCTTTCTGGAACAGCTTGTGGGCCCGCAGCCCCTGGTTCACGTGGTGCACCACGGTCGTCGATTCCGGGTCGTAGAGCGTCTGTCCCTCGGGAAGAATGCCGGCCTCGTGAAGACGCGCTTCGAGAAAATCGTTGCCCTCGTCGGTGTAGGTGACGTTGCGGGTCTTTTCGTCGAGCGTGAAGTGCTCGTCGCTGATCTCGGGAATGATCGCATCGATCGTCTTGTAAAGCTCGGAACGGTCCTGGCTCGGGCCCGAGATGATGAGCGGCGTCCGCGCCTCGTCGATCAGGATCGAGTCCACCTCGTCGACGATGGCGAAGAAATGGTCGCGCTGATTGATCTGTTCGAGCTCGGATTTCATGTTGTCGCGCAGGTAATCGAAGCCGAGTTCGTTGTTCGTCGCGTAGGTGATGTCCGCGCCGTAGGCTCCCTTTTTCTCGTCCTCCGGCTGTTGGGGATAGACCACACCCGTCGTCATCCCGAGCGCGGAATACACCTTGCCCATCCATTCGGCGTCACGCTTGGCGAGGTAATCGTTGACCGTGACGACATGCACATTCCGGCCGGTAAGCGCGTTGAGATAGGCCGGGAAGGTCGCCACGAGCGTCTTGCCCTCTCCCGTCTTCATCTCTGCGATGTTGCCCTGATGCAGAAATATGCCACCCATGAGCTGAACGTCGAAGGCGCGCAGCCCGAGCGCCCGTTTCGCTGCCTCGCGGCAATTCGCGAAGGCCTCGACGAGCACGTCGTCGAGACTTTCACCACCGGCAACGCGCGCCTTCAGCTCTTCGGTCTTTGCGATCAGCCCGGCATCGTCGCGAGCGGAGAATTCCGGCTCAAGCGCGTTGATCTTCTCGACCATCGGCCGCGCGGCCCTGATCTTGCGGTCGTTCGTCGTCCCGAAGACCTTTTTCGCAATGCTGCCAATTCCAAGCATGTGGCTTGCCTCGTCTGTGCTGTGACAGGATCGTGTGGGGCGATGCGCTTGCTCGCGCCCCCGGCCCGCCATAGAAGGGCCTCTGAAGGGGGTCCCTTATCCTGATGCGATGTAAGGGCCCGCAAATACAGTGTCAACGCCGCCCGCCACCCGGGCGCGAGCAAAGGAAATTTCATGTCCCTGAGCACCCGCCTCATCCCCGCCGTGCTGGCCCTCGGCCTCGCCCTGCCCGCGAGCGCCCAGGACGGGCCGACGCCGGAGACGGTCGTCGCCACCGTCAACGGCACCGATATCACCCTCGCGCACATGGTCGCCCTGCGTGCCCGCCTGCCGCAGCAATACCAGCAGCTGCCGCCCGATGTTCTCTTTTCCGGCATCCTCGATCAACTCGTCCAGCAGCAACTCCTGGCCGATACCGAAGAAGGGCTCTCACCCGGCGGTCAGGTCACGATCGACAACGAAACACGCGCGATCCTCGCCAACCAGGCGATCCGGTCCATCGCCGAAGGCGCAGTAACCGACGCGGCGCTCGAGGCGGCATACGAAGCGCAATTCGCCTCCGCAGAGCCGGACACCGAATACAACGCGAGCCACATTCTGGTGGAAACCGAGGAGGAAGCGCTGGCAATCGTCGAGGAGCTTGAAGGTGGCGCCGACTTCGCGACCCTTGCTCAGGAACGCTCGACCGGGCCATCCGGCCCCAACGGCGGCAACCTCGGCTGGTTTGGCGCCGGCGCCATGGTTCCCGCCTTCGAGGAGGCCGCCGTTTCTCTCGAGCCGGGCACGGTTTCCGAACCGGTCGAGACGCAGTTCGGCTGGCATGTGATCCAGCTGAACGAGACCCGCATTGCCGAAGCGCCGCCCCTCGATGCGGTCCGCGCAGAGCTCGCCGAGGAAATCCAGCGTGCCGCGATCGACGCCGTTATCGCGGACCTCACCGAAGCGGGCGAGGTCGACCGTGACGCGGGCGATGCGCTCGATCCTTCGGTGCTGAACGATCCAGCGCTGATTCCGGAGTAGGATGGCGAAGTCCCTGCCAGTCTCGCCGCTGGCGCCAGCGGCGTTTCCGAACCTGCCGGTGGTGAAAGGCGTGCGTTTCGCCACTGCCGAGGCGGGGGTGCGCTACACCGGCCGCCCCGACGTCATGCTCGCGGTTCTCGACCCCGGCACCACCGTGGCCGGGGTGTTCACCCGCTCGAAGACGCGGGCGGCCCCTGTGCTCGACTGCGAGGCGAAACTCGGCCCCGGCCGCCTCGGCGGGGCTGCGCCGGAGGGGGCGGCGTTCCTGGTCAATTCCGGCAATGCCAATGCCTTCACCGGCCGGGCCGGTGAGGAAAGCGTGGCCGCCCTCTGCCGGGCGGCCTCCGCCGCGGCCGGGGTCCCGGAAAGCCGCGTCTTCACATCGTCGACCGGGGTCATCGGAGAGCGTCTTCCGCATGAGCGCATCGAGACCGTCATGGAGAGTCTGGTGGGAACGCTCGACGAGACGGGCATCGAAGCCGCGGCCCGCGCCATCATGACGACCGACACCTTTCCCAAGGGCGCGAGCCGGATCGTCGAGATCGGCGGCGAGACCGTCACCATCGCGGGCATCGCCAAGGGGTCGGGCATGATCGCGCCCGACATGGCGACGATGCTGGCCTACGTCTTCACCGATGCGCGCGTGGCGGCGGACGACCTCCAACCGCTTGTCTCGGGAATCAACCGCGAGACGTTCAACGCCATCACTGTGGACAGCGACACCTCGACCTCCGATACGCTGATCGTCGCGGCCACCGGGACTTCCGGAGTCCAGGTGGCCGGCAACGCAGGATTTGCCGCCGCGATGGGCGAGGTGATGCTCGATCTTGCCAAACAGGTCGTCCGCGATGGCGAAGGGGCGACGAAGTTCGTCACCGTTCGGGTCGCCGGCGCGGCATCCCGTAGCGACGCTCGCCTGGCGGCCATGGCCATCGCCAACTCACCGTTGGTGAAGACAGCCATCGCCGGGGAAGATCCCAATTGGGGCCGCATCGTCATGGCCGTCGGGAAATCCGGTGCGGAAGCCGACCGCGACCGCCTGTCGATCTGGTTCGGCAAGACGCTGGTGGCCGAAAGGGGCTGGGTATCGCCCGATTACCGTGAGGGAGACGGTGTCACGCACATGAAGCGCGATGAAATCATCATCACCGTCGACCTCGGCCTCGGCGACGGCGCCTTCACCGCCTACACCTGCGACCTCACCCACGGTTACATCTCGATCAACGCGGACTACCGGTCGTGAAAACCGTTCTTGTCAGCGCCGTCGCGCTCGTCGACGCCGACGGCCGCGTGCTTCTCGCCCAGCGCCCGGAGGGCAAGGCGATGGCGGGGCTCTGGGAGTTTCCCGGCGGCAAGGTCGAGCCCGGCGAGACGCCGGAGGTCGCCCTCATCCGCGAACTCGAGGAAGAGCTTGGCATCAACACCTGGGCCTCCTGTCTTGCGCCGCTTACTTTCGCCTCTCACACCTACGACGACTTCCACCTGCTGATGCCACTCTTCGCCTGCCGGAAATGGCAAGGCACACCGGCATCCCGGGAAGGTCAGGCCCTGAAGTGGGTGCGCCCGAACGACCTGCGCGAGTACCCGATGCCGCCAGCCGACGTGCCCCTGATTCCGATTCTGCGCGACTGGCTATAGGTCGCTTGCGCAGGCGCCGCATGCCTCTTGCCGCAGCGCAATAATTCGCAAATCGCACATTTTTTACTGGATTATCCTCACTATATGGCCAATTCTGGGGCGACTTGAGGTTGGGGATAAGCTCATGCTGAAGACAATCGCTCTTGGGAGCTGTGTATTGGTGCAGGGTGTTTTCCTGCGCGCGCTGGCGGACGGACGGATCGCCGTGAGCGTTGGATCAAAGGTTTTCGAAGGCTATCCGGTGGACCACGGAACAGCCTGACGGGTCATCGAACCCGATCGAAAAAGGGCGGCCCGAGGGCCGCCCTTTGTTATTTTTGATTCTGTCGACCGGCTTCAGGCAAGCTTGCGCTCTACCTCTTCGCGCTCGAATATCTCGATGACGTCGCCCGGGCGAATGTCTTCGTAATTCTCGAACGCCATGCCGCACTCCTGGCCCGACTGCACCTCCGCGACCTCGTCCTTGAAGCGCTTGAGCGTTTTCAGCGTGCCCTCGTGAATCACCACGTCGTCGCGCAACAGGCGCACGCCCGCCGAACGCCGCGCCACGCCCTCGGTGACGAGACAGCCCGCGACCTTGCCGACACCGGATACCTTGAAGACCTCCATGATCTTCGCATAGCCGATGAAGTTTTCCCGGACCTCCGCGGACAACAGACCGGACGCGGCCGCCTTGATGTCGTCCACAAGGTCGTAGATCACGCTGTAGTAGCGGATTTCGACGCCCTTCTGGTTGGCGGTGTTCCGCGCCGAGGCGTTGGCCCGCACATTGAAGCCGATGACCGGCGCGCCCGAGGCTTCCGCCAGGCCGATATCGGTCTCGGTGATGGCGCCGACACCCGAGTGCAAGACCCGCACCCGGACTTCTTCGTTGCCGATCTTCTCCATCGCCTGAAGGATTGCTTCCGCAGAGCCCTGCACGTCGGCTTTGACGAGAATCGGCATCTCGGCGACGCTCTCGTCGGCCTTGGCCTTGGCCATCATCTGCTCGAGCGTCGTGGCTGCACCCGCAGCCGCGCGTTTCTCCTTCGCCGCTTTCTCGCGGTATTCGGCGATCTCGCGGGCCTGCGCCTCGGTGTCGACGACGTTCAGAACGTCGCCGGCCTCGGGTGTGCCGTTGAGACCGAGCACTTCCACGGGAACCGAAGGGCCGGCTTCCTTGATACGCTCGCCCTTGTCGTTCTCCATCGCGCGGACCTTGCCCCACTGCTCGCCGACGACGAAGATGTCGCCCTGGCGCAGCGTACCGTTCTGCACGAGCACGGTCGCGACCGGGCCCCGGCCCACGTCGAGCTGGGCTTCGATGACCGCGCCCTGAGCCGCACGGCTCGGGTTCGCCTGCAGTTCGAGGATTTCGGCCTGGAGCGCGATGGCTTCAAGAAGCTCGTCGAGACCCTGGCCGGTGGTCGCTGAAACCTCGACATCCTGCACTTCGCCCGACATCTTCTCGACGATCACCTCGTGCTGCAGAAGATCGGTGCGCACCTTGTCGGGGTTCGCATCCGGCTTGTCGACCTTGTTGATCGCCACGATCATCGGAACTTCGGCGGCCTTGGCGTGATTGATCGCCTCCACGGTCTGCGGCATCACCGCGTCATCGGCAGCCACGACCAGCACCACGATATCGGTCACCTGCGCGCCCCTGGAACGCATGGAGGTGAAGGCGGCGTGACCCGGCGTGTCGAGGAAGCTCAGAGTGGCTCCGCTGTCTGTCGTGACCTGGTATGCGCCGATGTGCTGGGTGATTCCGCCAGCTTCTCCGGAGGTAACATTCGCCTTCCGGATCGCGTCGAGCAGAGATGTCTTGCCGTGATCCACGTGGCCCATGATCGTGATGACCGGCGGGCGCGGCTGGAGGTCTTTCGGATCGTCTTCCTTGAGCTTGATGACTTCCTCGACATCGGCATCGGACACGCGCTGGGCGCGGTGGCCGAATTCCTCGATAACGAGTTCGGCCGTGTCAGCGTCGATCGTCTGGTTCTGGGTCGCCATCATGCCACTGTTCATCAGCGACTTGACCACGTCCGCCACACGCTCGGACATCCGGTTTGCAAGTTCCGAGACCATGATCGCCTCGGGAAGCCGCACCGTGCGCACGACCTTCTCGCGCTCGACGGAGCCGCCCACGGCCTTCTGGCGCGCACGCTCCTGCTTGCGCTTCATCGCCGCAAGGCTGCGCTGCCGGCCGCCTTCGCCCCCGGTGAGCGCCTGGTTGAGCGTCAGTTTGCCGGAACGACGGCTGTCGTCGCGGGCCGCGCGGCCCTTGTCGCGCCGATCTTCCCGCTCGCGTTCCGGCTTGCGCGGCGCAACCGCGGGTTTGCCGCCCCGCGGCGCCTCTCCGGGCGTCTGGGCAGGGGTCGCGACCGGTTCGGCGACCGGCGCGGCTTTCGCGGCTTCCGCCTCACGCTTGCGGCGCTCGTCTTCCTCGGCCTTGGCCTTCAGAGCTTCCTCGCGTTCCCGCTCGGTGCGCTCCTTCTCCTCGATCTCCAGCCGGCGGCGCTCGCGCTCTTCGGCGCGGGCCTTCTCATCCGCTTCACGCTTCTTGGCCTCACCGGCCTCGTTCGCCTTCGCGGCGGCCAGCGCCTTCATGCGGCGCTCGAGTTCGGCATCCGAAATTCCGGCGGGCCGCTTGTTGGGGTCGCCCCCGGCCGGCGCACCAGACGACGGTTTCGAGGCCCCGGGCTTCGGCACGACCACGCGCTTGCGCTTGGTTTCCACCACGACGTTCTTCGTCCGTCCATGGGAGAAGCTCTGCTTCACCTGGCCCGGTCGGCTGCTGCGGAGTCCCAACGTCTTCTTGCCGTCAGTATCGCTCATACTGTTGTCTTCACCTTTCCGGCGGAAGCCCCGCCGTCATGATCGCGAATGCCCGAAAGCCGGATCGCGTCCTCTCTGATACGTTCAGTGAGCCCGCCCCGCGCAAGCGCCGCATGTATCACACGTTCGCGCCCGAAGGACAAACCCAATTCTTGTGCGGTCAACACGTCGAAAAACGAGCCTCTGCCGCCCGGTTTGTAGAGTTTCGACTTGCCGCGTTCCGACCCGTCCGAGGCTTGCAGCAGGATCGCCGCCTCGCCCTTTCCAAGCCAGTCCTTCACCTTCTCGAAGCCGGTGATCGCGTCTCCGGCCTTGCGCGCCATCGAGATCAGGTCGGTCACCCGGCGCGCGAGGAGCGCATCGACCTGGTCGACGAGCCCATCGGGTATCTTCACCGGTGCCTTCAGGCCCCGCGCGAAGAGCTTTTTCCTCACCGCCGTCTCGAGCGCCTCGCGCTCGGCGGAAACATAAACTCCCCGGCCCGGCAGCTTGCCCGCGATGTCCGGCACGACCGTGCCGTCCGGGCCCTGCGCGAACCGGATGAGTCCGCGCTTTGGCTGAACCTCTCCGGTGACGACACAGCGCCGCTCGGGCTCCTCCCACACTCTGGTCCTGCCGCCACGCGACATGGAAACACACCCGGGACCTGGGATCAGGCCCCGGCCTCCTCTGTTTCGACGTCCCCTTCGACCTCTTCGCCGGCGTTCTCTTCCGCGATGTCGTTGGGGTCCACCCAACCAAGCTGGATACGGGCTGTCATGACCATATGCTGGGCTTCCTCGAGGCTCACGTCAAAGGGCTCGAGCAGCCCGTCGTCCTTGACCCGCTCGCCGTCGACAGTCGTCCAGCCGCCGGCAAGTTCCCAATCCGCGCAGGTGGCGAAGTCTTCGAGCGTCTTCACGTTGTCCTCGGCCAACGCATGGATCATCTGGGGTGTGAGGCCCTCGAAATCAATGAGGCTCTGCTCCGCCCCGAGTTCGATCGCCTTGTCGAGCGCGGCCTTGTTCATCGCCTCGATATTGTCGCGCGCCCGGGCCTGAAGCTCTTTTGCGGTATCCTGGTCCACCCCGTCGATCACGAGAAGCTCGTCGAGGTCGACATAGGCCACCTCTTCGAGATTGGTGAAGCCCTCCGACACCAGGAGCTGAGCGAAGAACTCATCGAGGTCGAGCTTGTCCATGAAGAGCTTGGTGCGCTCCTCGAACTCGGCCTGCCGCCGAGCGCTTTCCTGCTCTTCGGTCATGATGTCGATGTCGAGCCCGGTGAGCTGGCTGGCCAGCCGCACGTTCTGGCCGCGCCGTCCGATCGCGAGGG
>CAZPPH010000012.1:0-37344 GCA_964588375.1 uncultured Rhodobacterales bacterium
ATCACCTGCACCGGCAAGGACGTGCCGATGCCCTACGCGGCCAATCTCGAAAAGCTGGCGCTTACCTCCACGAAGGAGGTGCTCGACGCCGTGAAGACCGTGACCTACCGGTGAGACCATGAGCGAAGACACACCCATCGAACGCCGGGGCGACGATTTCGTCCTTCATCTCGACGGCGCCGACCGGCGCTACCGCGTGACGGTGCCGCGCCAGGTCCTCGACGACGAGGTCGGCGAAACGGCCAGTGAAGCGGACCGGCGCGCCTGGATCCACGGCAATCTCGACGGCGTTCTCGGCGCCGTCACCGCGCGCGAAACGGGCGGCTTCGCGAAGGAGCCCTGGAGCCGGCTCATGGTGGAGGAGCTTCCGTGATGGAGGTGCTCGGCCGGGACGCCGTGCGGGAAGGCTACCGCATCCGGGTGCGCGGCGCCGTGGCGCTGCTGCCGGACGCGGTCATCTCCACCGGCATGACGCTTACCGGCGGCCACGGCCACGCGACCGCTTACGACTGGATCGCCCGGCACGCCGGAGAGATCGAAACCGCCATCGACGCGCTCGCGCGCGGGGGCCCGGCACGGCCGCCGTTCGAGACAATGGAGCTGGAGACCGAGACCTCCGGCGCCGGAATGTAAGGGAAGAGACATGCCGACCGAAATCCTGATGCCTGCCCTGTCGCCCACCATGGAGGAGGGCACTCTGGCGAAATGGCTCGTCAAGGAAGGCGACGAGGTGTCCTCGGGTGACCTTCTCGCCGAGATCGAGACCGACAAGGCGACGATGGAATTCGAAGCGGTCGACGAGGGCATCGTCGGCAAGCTGCTCGTGACCGAGGGATCCGAGGGGGTGAAGGTGAACACCCCCATCGCGGTGCTGCTCGAAGAGGGGGAAAGCGCCGACGATATCGGCGACACGGCGACCGCGCCGAAGCCTGACGAGACGTCCCCGAATGCCGCGCCCGCCGAGCCGTCCGGTCAGACGGCGCCCGCCGGCGGCTACGGCCGGGGCGAAACGGACGCGACACCTGCCCCGTCAGCACCGAAGTCGGCGGATGGCGACCGCATATTCGCGTCGCCCCTCGCCCGGCGCATCGCGGCGGACAAAGGGCTCGACCTGTCACAGATCAAGGGCTCCGGCCCCCATGGCCGCATCGTGAAGGCCGACGTGGAGAAGGCCGAGCCCGGCAAGGCCGAGGCACCGGCGCCTGCCGCAGAGGCACCGAAGCCCGCGGAGGGCGCCAAGCCACCCATGCCCACCGGCATGGGCGCCGGCGAGGTCGCCAAAATGTACGAGGACCGTGAGTACGAGGAGATCAAGCTCGACGGAATGCGCCGGATCATCGCCACGCGCCTCACCGAGGCCAAGCAGACGATCCCGCATTTCTACCTTCGCCGGGACATCCGGCTCGACGCGCTCCTGAAGTTCCGCGGCGAGCTCAACAGGCAGCTCGAGACCCGCGGCGTGAAGCTCAGCGTCAACGACTTCATCATAAAGGCCTGCGCCATCGCGCTGCAGGAGGTGCCCGCGGCCAACGCTGTCTGGGCCGGCGACCGGGTTCTGCAACTCAAGCCGTCCGACGTCGCGGTAGCCGTCGCCGTCGAGGGCGGGCTCTTCACGCCGGTACTGAAGGACGCGCACATGAAGTCGCTCTCGGCGCTTTCAGCGGAGATGAAGGACCTCGCCGGACGCGCCCGCGACAGGAAACTCGCCCCCCATGAATACCAGGGCGGCAGCTTCGCGGTCTCGAACCTCGGCATGTTCGGCATCGACAATTTCGACGCGGTCATCAACCCGCCCCACGGCGGCATCCTGGCGGTGGGCGCGGGCGTGAAGAAGCCCGTCGTCGGTGATGACGGCGAGTTGACGGTGGCGACCGTGATGAGCGTGACGCTCTCGGTCGATCACCGGGTGATCGACGGCGCGCTCGGTGCGGAGCTTCTGAAGTCCATCGTCGAGAACCTCGAGAACCCGGTGGCGATGCTGGCATGAGCGACACATACCTCCTGACCGCCGACGAGATCGATGCGATGGAGGGGCTCCACAAGACGCATTTCCTGAACCCCGGGGCGCGCCGGGTGAACAAGTCGCTCGGCGACGCGACCGGGCTCACCGGCTTGGGTATCCACATCATCGAGGTGGAACCTGGGATGGAGACCACCGAATATCACGTCCATCATTTCGAGGACGAGGCGGTGTACGTGCTCGCCGGCACGGGTGAGGCGGAGATCGGCGAAGAAACTCACCCCGTCGGCCCGGGCGATTTCGTCGGTTACCGCAAGGGCGGGCTCGCGCACACCATCCGCGCCACCGGGGCCCAGACACTTCGCTGCCTCGTCATCGGCGAACGCCTTTTACAGGACGTCGCTGATTACCCCCGCAAGACGAAGAGGATCTACCGCAACGCCGGGTTTCCGTGGGACCTCGTCGACCACGACGCGATCACGCACCCCGTGGCGGGTGAGAAAAAATAGCGGGAAGCCCTTAGCGGAAGTTGACCTCGCTCAAGGCCGCCGCGGGCCCGCTGATCTAGGTCTGCCGGCAAGCGACCCCGGGAGATCTCAATGAACTGGAAGACCACCATCGCCGAAAGCAATTCCAACCTCGACACGTTCCGGGGGCTGGCGCCGGACACCGCGAAGGGCTTCACCGCGCTGCACCATGCGGCCATGGCCGAAGGCGATCTCGACGTGAAGACGAAGGAGCTCATCGCCCTCGGCATCGGCATAGCCAAGCAGTGCATCGACTGCATCGGCTTTCACGTCATCGCCGCCAAGAAGGCGGGGGCGAGCCGGGAGGACATCACCGAGACGATTTCGGTGGCGATCATGATGGGGGGCGGGCCCTCGTTCATGTACGGCTCGAAGGCCCTCGAGGCCTACGACCAGCTCGGCTGACGCCGGACGTCAACCGTCGGTAAAATCGCTCAGAAGATGATCCATTGTGATTGCGGGCTGGGTGCAGCCGGCTTCGCCGACGACGCGCGCAGGAACGCCCGCCACGGTCTTCTTCGGCGGAACGTCATCCAGTACCACGGACCCTGCGGCGATGCGGCTGCAGTCGCCCACCCTGATGTTGCCGAGCACCTTCGCACCCGCCCCGATCAGCACGCCGCAGCCGATTTTCGGATGCCGGTCCTCTTCCTCCTTCCCGGTGCCGCCAAGGGTCACCGAGTGAAGCATGGAGACGTTGTCGCCCACCACCGCCGTCTCGCCGATCACGATTGAATGGGCATGATCGATCATGATGCCCTTGCCGATTCTTGCCGCGGGATGAATGTCGATCCCGAAGACCTCCGACACCCGCGCCTGAAAGAAATACGCCAGGTCGCGGCGGCCTTCCGTCCAGAGCCAGTGGCCGACACGGTAGGCCTGCAGTGCCTGGTAGCCCTTGAAGTAGAGCACCGGCTGCATCAGGCGGTGGCAGGCCGGGTCCCGCTCGTACACGGCGACGATATCGGCACGCGCAGCGATCCCGAGCCCCGGTTCGGAGGCAAAGGCATCGTCGATGATTTCACGCAGGAGCTGGTCGTCCATCTCGCCCGAGGAGAGCTTCAGCGCGATCCGGTAAGACAGCGCCCTTTCGAGCGAGCGATGATGAAGCAGCGACGAATGGATCAGCCCGCCGAGGAGCGGTTCGTCCACGACGGCGCGCTCGGCTTCCTCGAAGATCCGGCTCCAGACCGGGTCGAGGGCGGCGAGATTGGTCTTCGTCCTTGCCATGGCGTGTCTCCTTGCCCGAGGTTGATAGCCGAGATAGGCGCGTCAGGCAAAGCCGGAAAGGGCGCAGGTTGATTATGGCAATGTCGGCGGAACACACCAGAACGCGCGCGCTTCTGGAAGCGAAGCTGGCCGAACTTCACGAAGACGAAGGCCTTGGCGCGAGCGACCGCGCAACCGTGGCACTCGACCAGCAGTCGGTGGGCCGACTGAGCCGGATGGACGCGATGCAGCGCCAGGCCATGGCCGCGGCGACACATCGGCGCCGCGAGGTGGAACGCCAGCGCCTGCGCGCGGCCCTCGCCCGGCTCGCAGAGGGCGAATACGGTTACTGCCAGGAATGCGGCGAGGAGATCGCGGCCGGCCGACTCGCACATGATCCCGCGGCAGCACTCTGCATTTCCTGCGCAAGAGGCTGAGGGGCATCGGCCAGTGTCCTGGCGACGAGCGCGAGACAGCGGCAATATTCCACGTCTCGCGGACCAAAATCCGGTACTGCTCCCCGACGCAACGCGGCAGTCATCAGACTGCCGTCGCCCCATCGCGGGTGCAGACCGCCGTTGGCGCGACACCATCGATCCGCCGCCCGCGCCTCGGCCATAAGCCGCGCGAGACACCATCGCCGGAGCCTCGCAGGGCGCATCCGCAGAAGCCGGGAGGCGGCGATGACATCGGCATGTCCGGGTGGACGCATCAGGTGGCGGACGGGAGCGAAAATTCTCCCACATGGGCCACGAGCAGCACCGACCCGCCGGAGAAGGTTCCCCCCTCGGCTGTCAACAGCAGGGGCGTGTCGGCGTAATATGCCATCGGGGATGAAGTGAGGCCGCGCAACCAGGACCCTGCCGCGACCCCGATGCCGGAGCCGTAGCGGTCCGGCGCGCCTGCAACGCCGAGACGAAAGCCTGTCGCCCCGCCGGTGACCTCGGCCGTGACGATCCCGGTGACCGCGAAGACTACACTGCCGGCGGGCAGAAGGGGCACGGTCGTCGAACTCGCCGCCGACTGCACCGCGTGTTCGATCTCTATGCTGCGGATACTCATTGCCGCCCCCGAGGGCGCTGCGCCGAGCCCGACGGGCTGCCATGCGGTGCCACTCCATGTGACGAGGTGCCCCGGATCGACCAGCCACGCCCGCCAGCCCGTCACCGGGTCGACAAACACCCATCCCCCGCCCTGGAAGATGGCGAGGCGGCCTTCCTGCCCCGCCCAGTCGTCGACCGCACCGGTGGGCACGAAATGCACTGTCCCTTCGGCCGGACTTGCAGGCGGCGTTGTTTCTGTCGCCGAGACCAGAACGAGCTGTGTGAGCGCATCGAGCCGGGCGAAGGCCTCGTTCACGGTGACATGCTTCTGCGCCTGCGAGGGGGCGACGAGGGGCAGCGCGAGGCGCGGCGTATCAGTCATTCTACGGTAATCCTTCTGAACGGGCCCGGACCGAAGCGGTCGGAGACCTGAGCGACATGCGCCTCGAAGACAGACGGCGTCGCGTCTGCGGTTTTCATGGCTTGGGTGTAATCAAAGGTCGGTTCGGCAAGGCTCGTCTCCCTCAGAACGCTTCCATCCGCGAGAATGCGCAGGATGTAGAGTTCCGAAGTCTCCCCGATCGGCACGTCGAGCCCGGCCCAGCTGTCCCCGTCGATGCGCGTCCGCCGGATCCAGGTCAGACGATGGCCACCCGATCCGTCAACCCTCGCGCGCAGGTGAACGGGTGCATAGGGTCTGAGCCCCACACCTTCGAATGCCCGGGCCGTCTCGAGATAGGCCGGGTCCGAGATTGGCCGCCTGCCCGGTCCCACCCGCCAGACCTGCGAGAGACCCCGAAGCGCAGACGGCAGCGCGAGCTGTCGCAGCGCGCCGTCGAGCAACACGACCGCGGCGCCCGGCGGCCAGCCGGTCCCCGCGAGATGGTCGGTTCCCGCCTGCCCCCTCAGCCTCAGCGAAAGGTCCCAGAGATCGTCGGTCACCGGCTGCGCCTGCGCGAACTGGAACACCTCCCAATCGTCCGAACCCGGCAGCCCGATGGCCGCCCGGTTCGCGCCGGCGAAGAGCGCGTCCCGCTGCACCGAGACGGGTGATGTTCCGGCAAATCGCACCCGCAGCGCCGGCCCCCGGTCGAAGAGCCCCGCCCGCGCCGCGGGAAGCACGCTTTCGCTTACTCCCACGGTCGCTGGCCGGTCGAGTACCGTGTCGAGCACGAAATCCGCGCCCGAGACCGACCGGTAGACAGCGACCTCCTCGGGCCACGGAGTCGCAGCGGCGGCAACATGGGGCGCGTGTGGCACCTCGTCGCCGGTCATGAGCGGGAGGTCGAGAAACACCGGCTCGACCGGCAGCCCCGGCAGGAAGACCCGGGGCGCCACCTCCGTCTCGACGGCATCGGCGGCAACATAGGTCTCCCGCTCCACCCGGACTGCTTCAACGCGCTGGTATTCGCCTTGGTCCACCCGGTCGATACGCCAGTTCAGCAAGCCCTCCCCGGCCTCGATTTCGACAACGTCGCCCGCCCCCAGCGCGAAACCCGACGGCGGCAGGGCGATCTCCACGCGGTCCCGGGCGATCCGGGCTTCCGCGAGCCAGCGCTCGACCGTGCGCTGCGCCTCGGCCCCGGTGAGAACCAGCGGCATCTCCGATTGTGCGATGCCGCGCGTCGCCTCGTCCGGGAAGACCGCCTCGGCGGCCCGGGTCTCGTAATCACCGTCCGCTTCGACGAAGGTCAGCCGCACCCGCCCACTCACCTCGGCCTCCGGCGCGCGCATCATGCTTACCGTCGGGCGGTCGCCATCGCCGAGCACCATGCCGTCCTTGCCCAGTCTGGAAACGGGCTTGCCGTCGCGCGTCTCGAAGACAAGCCGGCCCTCCCGCTCGACGGCGTCGAAACCATAGGCGAGCATCAGGGGCTGAAGAGCCGCCCGCCCGGTTTCCCCGTTCGTCGCACCATAGCCCTTCAGCGCCCCGTAGACCGCTGACGTATCAATCTCGCTCACTCCGGACCGGGCGCAGATTTCAGCGATGACCGCCGAGAGCGCCCGCGCGCCCACACGTCCGTTCAGCCAGTGCCCGCGCCCGTAGTTCTCTCCATCGGACCAGAGGTCGCGATTGCCCGGGAAGAACGGATAGGGCCGCGCGTCCCAGGCCCAGATGAAGACCCGCGAGGGCTCCACCATCGGCCCGCCGTAGAGCGGCGAAGCGGGGTTGTTCGCCGGATCGTCCCAATATTCGAAGACCGCACGGAGAAATTGCATCTGGATCAGGTCGTCCCGTGCCCCGCTCGAGTATTTCGGCAAGGCCGATTCCGACGATTTCGGGTCGAGAAACTTGTTGGGCTGGTTCGTTCCCTTGTCGATCGCCGCGCAGCCGATCTCGGTGAACCAGATCGGCTTCGACCGCGGCACCCAACTCGTCGGCAGCGCGTTCCGCACGCCCCCGACCCGGTCGTGGTGGGTATTCGACCACCAGTTCACGAGGTCCTTGTAGCGAAACACCCAAGGCTCGCCGTAAGCGCCGTCCGTGATCGGGGTCCGGAGCTGGACCGCCTCGGCCTCTGGCGCGTGGTAATACCAGTCGTACCCCTCGCCACCGGCGATATTCGCCTTGAGGTACCCGAGGTCGTAGATCGACCCCCAATCGGCATCGGCGTGGTCATCGCCGTCGCGCCAGTCGGAAACCGGCATGTAATTGTCGATCCCGACAAAGTCGATCGCTGGGTCGGCCCATAGCGGATCGAGGTTGAAGAACACGTCTCCCGAGCCGTCCTGCGGATGGTATCCGAAATACTCCGACCAATCCGCAGCATAGCCGATCTTCACGTCGGGGCCGAGGACGCTGCGGACATCCGCCGCAAGCTGACGCAAGGCCTCGACGGCCGGAAACTCTGTCGCGGAGGACCGTATGCGCGTCAGTCCCGGCATCTCGGAGCCGATGCAGAACGCATCTACGCCGCCGGCACGGGCGCAAAGATGCGCGTAGTGGAGAATGAAACGCCTGTAGGAGAACTCGGCAGGCCCGGTATAGGCAATCCCGTCGCCCGCGGCCGTGAAATCGTCCGGCTGTGCCGAACCGAAAAACGCCGATACCTCGTCCGCGGCCGCCGCGGTCTGGTCAGATGAGCCGGCGATCCCGGCTGCAAGCGATGAGGTGATCCGCCCCCGCCAGGGCAGCGCGGGCTGGCCCGGCGCGCCGGTATAGGGGTCGACAAGCGCGTTCCCCTCCATCTGCTCCATCAGAATGAACGGATAGAACATCACGGCCTGCCCGCGATCCTTCATCGCACGCACCGCCTCGATCACCGAGGCATCCGCCGGTGTGCCGCCATAGACGGGCCGCCCGTCGAGTTCCGGCACCGTATCGGCAGCCGGTCGCGACACGCCGGAAACCGACCACGCCATCCCCACGCCGTCCCGCGCAATCTGCTCGACCTTGGGCCGCACGGAGCAGGCCCCGACGTTCAGGTCGTCGCCGAACCACGACACAACGAGCGAGACCGCGCCGCAATTGGGCGCCTCTTCGGTCAGCGCGGTCAGCGACGTCTCGAAATCGGTCCGGCCGCTCGGCGAGTTCACGTTGGCCGAGACGTTCACGCCAGGCCCGTCGTTGAAATGCACCGGCGTGGTCGCCAGAGCATACTCTCCCGTGCCGGGCACCATCGCCACCGCCCGCACACCGCTGCCGAGGTCGGAACCCGGTTCGCCGGGCTGTGCACCCCGCAGCACCTCGAAGGTCAGTTGCGGCACACGGTTGCCGAAGGCGCCCAGTGGCAGGTCCTCCAGCACGACATAGGCAGTCCGACGGTAGGCCGGTACGTTGCCGGCCCCCTCCACCGCCTCGATCTTGGGGTCCGGCATCTGGTCCGCGGTCCCGCGGTAGACCCGCATGCCGATATCCTCGATCCCCAGTTCCTTGCCATCCGCCCAAACCCGGCCGACCCGGGTGATCTCGCCCTCGCAGAGGGCGAGCGCCAGTGAGACCGAGTAGGAATAGCTGGTCGTGGTCGTCCCGCCGCCCCCCTTGCCGCCACCTGTGGTCGTTCTCTCCTCGCGGAACCGCGACGCCCATATCACCTGACCGGCGACCCTTAGCCGTCCCCAAACCTCGGGCACCGGTGCGCCCTCGCTGGCGCCTGCCAGCCGGAAACGGTCGACCTTCCCGGTCTCCACCGCACGCGAGCCCGACCCAAGCAGGCTTTGATCGATCACCCGGCCAACGGTCGCGCCCACGGCCCGGCCGATCACCGCCCCCGAGAGCCCCAGTACGCCACCGCCGAGCGATCCGCCCACGGAAGCGCCGATCGCGGAAAGAACTATCGTCGCCATCAGATCCTCTCGATCGGAAATTGAAAGACGGCCGCGAGCCGTCGCGCCCAGGCTTCCGAGAGCGCGCTCTCGACGACCCCGTGGCGGTTGTAGGCGTGAACGAACCTGCCACCGCGAGCCATGATGCCCAGATGCTTGGCGATCCCGCCGGCGCGCATCCGGAAGAGCAGCACGTCGCCCGGTTTCGGCGCCCCGGCTACCGGCGCAAGATGCCGCAGGGCCGCCTCCTGCAGCACCTCCTCGCCTCCGGTCTCGCCCCAGTCGGCCGAATAGGCCGGCGGAGCCTCGGGCTCCGGGCCGACCACCTCGCGCCAGACCCCGCGCACGAGGCCGAGACAATCGGCCCCCGCCCCCTTCACGCTCGCCTGGTGCCGGTAAGGCGTACCGATCCAGCCCTGTGCGGCGGTCACGACCCGCTTCCACGCCTCATCGCTCATGTCAGCTTTCCCCCATCGTTCCTGTCTGATGCAGCCGGGTAGGCCATCAGCCAGTCCTCGCCCGGAATTGTCGGGAAGCCTTGGAAATTCACGAGGTTCTGGAATTTCTCTCGACAGGTCTCCGCGCGCTTGTCGCAGCCCGCCACCACACGGACGCGGTCGCCTGCCGCGACCGAAGCACGGATGGCCTCCCAGAGTTCGATCTCCCGTTCGGCCCCGAGGATCCGGTCGTTCTTCACCACCCCGACCAGCCCCGCCGCTTCCCCGTCCAGCACCTCGAAGCGGCCACGTTCGAACCAACGCGCGGCAAAAGCGCCGCCAGCGATGCGGAACGCCTTGCCATCAGCCACCGATATCACCGGCTCCTCGGCGACATAGCCGAAACTCGCGGTATTGAAGCCGCAGGCCGCCGACCCCAGGACCGTCCCGCACCGCGTCTGGTAGACCCGACCCACTGGCTGGTTCAGCGCTTCGGTCACACCCCGAAGCTCTGCGACGAACGCGCCCGACCCTCGGGTGATCTCCCCCAGAGTGCCACGAAACTGAAGCGCCCGTTCCTCCGGCCGCTTCCAGTTGACGAGCCAGGCGACCACCTCCGCACCGTCATACCGTCCCGCCGTCAGGTCCGCATCGCTCACCGCCGCCGAGGACAACGCCCCCACGGCCTCGGTGTTGTTCACCGCCAATCCGCTCGACTGTTCGAGGGCCGAGGCGGTCAGGCCCGTCCCGGCCCGGAACACGAAACCCTCGAAAGCGAGATCGACATCGTGGTCGGTGAATCCCAACCGGATCCCGTCGGCCCGCGTCACCCCCCAGCAGCGGCAGAGCGTCGTTGTCCCGGTCGACAGATGCGCCTGAAGGGCCTGCGTGACCCCCATCAGACCCGCACCTCGAGCACCGGTACGTTGGGAACATCGCCCGCGCGAAAGCTCGCCACGCTGGTCTGGATCGTGTCGGTGTCGAACCTCACCGGCACGTCGAACTCAAATCCTGCGGTGACCTGCACGCCTTCATCCGGAGCGGAGGCGAACTCGATCCGCCCGGTCGTCGTGTCGACTTCGTAGTTGATCGTGTCGGTCTGCGGGTCGCCCTGGATGCCCACAGAAATCGTGCCCAGAACCGGTTTGGCTATGGGCCGGACGTAATTCTGCATACCAGAGGCATAGGTCTTCACCATCTGGAATACCCGCGTCGCGCCGTCTCCGACCCCAATCAACTGGTCCTCGAAGCTTGGCTCCGCGCTCGCGGGTGCGGACTTGAAATCAGCCCAGTCCTTCCAGCGAAACCCGAAAAGCCGGCCCTGACGCGCCTCGAAGAAGGCGATCAGCATCTCGACATCCTCGAGCGAGCGCATCCCGAGACCGGCGTCGTAGCGCCGGCGCGAATGGGACCATGGCGTGTTGCGCTCCTCGTAACCGTTGGCCAGCGTCACCACATCGGTCCGCCGCTCCGGTCCTCCAACCGAGCCGAAACTCAGGTTCGCGGGAAATCGCACGTCGTGAAAGCTCATCGGGGTTCTCCTCACCGGTTCCGTTCGCCCCGGGTCAGAGCCCGGTTGAGCTGTGCCGCTATCTGGCTCTGGGAACGCCGGAAGCTCCCCACGTCGGGGGTGGTGATGTTCATCACCACGTTCACCGGGCGCCCTCGGCTCTCCATGCGCACCCCGAGCCGGCCGTCCGAGCCGCGCGAGAGCGGCATGATCGCCTCCGGTCCGGCTTCGCCCATCAGGCCCATTCCCCCGCGCATCGGAAAGCTCACCGGTCCGCTCACGATCCCGCCGGACGCAAAGGGCACGACGCGGCCTTGCGTGAACGCCCCGCCCTTCTCGAAAGGCAGGAGCCCCGAGACGAGACTGCCCACGCCCTCGGCAATGAGCCCGCCGAGCTGGTTCGTCACCGGCCGGGTCGCCGCCGAGTAGGCCGCGTCCACCATGCTCCGTCCGACGTCGCGGAGCGCTTCCGACAGTGAGGCGCCATCAAAGATGAGCCCATCGAAAGCCCGCCTCAGTCCCTTGGAGATGCCCCGAGAAAGTACCGCGACATCATTGCCGGTCTCGGCGACCGTCGCCTGCATCCGCTTCAGCTCCGAGTCGAAGGCAGCAGTCATCTCACCCGCGCCACCAAGCGTCGTCTCCAGCGCTGCGATCTGGTCGTCCAGCGCGTCGACACCGTCGATTTCATCCATGCCATTCACTCCAAATTGTCCGGGAACGCTGCCTCGAGGGCCACAAGCGCCTCCCGCGCCATCTGTCTCCCCCCTCCGCCCTGGCCGAGGATCAGCATCAGCTCCGCCGGCGTCAGCGCCCAGAATTCACCGGGTTTGAGGCCCGCTCCCCGCACCCCCGCCTCGAGGAGCAGAGGCCATTCGAACCGCGTCACGTTCCGGGTCGCGCGAAAGCCCGGACCAGAAGCTCGCCCGCAAGCCGCGCGGCCTCCAGCGGCCCCCCGGCGATTTCCACCGCCAGCAGATCATCCATTCGGCCGCGCCATCCCCCGCCTCGCAGGCCCGCCACGATCAGCCGCAGAACGTCGCGGCTCGACACCGCGCCGCCCTCGAACCGCGCGATCAGATCCACCAGCGACACCTCGCCGAGTTCAGCCTCGAGCTCGGCGAGTACGCCCAGCGTCAACCGCATCACGTGACGCTCATCGTCGAGCACAATCTCGACCTCGCCCGCATGAGGGTTCGCCATCAAAGCGCCGTGAAGCCGAGCACCCCGGCCGATGCGAGCGACAGTTCGTATGTCGCCTCACCGTTGTGGGTGCCGGCGTATTCGATGGAAGTGACCTGGAATGGCCCTTCCACGATCCCGAAGTCCGGGATGATCACCTGGAACGTCGGCGTCTCGCCATCGAAGAAGATTTGCCGGGCCCGCTCGTCGCTCGCGTCGTCCTTGAAGATCCCCGAGCCCGAGATCGAGGCGGCCTTCACCCCGGCGCCGGCGAGCAGCTCCCGCCATCCGCCCTGGCTTTCGAGGGAAGTGACGTCGACGCTCTCGGCGTTGAAGTTGATCCGCGTCGCGCGAAGCCCTGCAACTGTCTCGAACTGTCCGGCCCCTGTGAGATCGATCTTGATCAGGAGGTCCTTGCCATTCTGTGCGGCCATGTCCGTCTACTCCGTTTTGGGGGTCAATCGTCCTCGACGATCGCCTGAAAGGTGAGATCGATGCGCCGGGCGGCACCCGCCCGGCTACGGCGCGCCCGCCCGCGCAGGAAACGAAGCGAGACGAGCCGTCCCCTGTCGAGTTCGAGGTCCGCATCGACAAGCGCGTCGGAGACGGCGCCAGCAGCCTCCTTGGCGCGCCTGAAGCCTCCGGTATCGGTCGCGATCGTCACGGTGAACCGGTGCGCCGCCCCGCCATGGGTCGCCGACGACAGGTCGCGCACATCTTCTCGCCCGAGCACAACGTAGGTTTCAGGCTGGGGCCCTGCCGGCAGCACATCGTAGATGGCGGGGCCCAGTAGCCCCAGAAGGGCGGTGTCGTTCGAGAGACGCTGGTAGACGGCCCTCTGAAGGGCCGTGCCCACGGCATAGGTCATCGCACGGTCTCCTCACGCGTGAAGCAGGTCAGCCAGCGGCCCTCGACATCCCGGTCGACCACCGAGATGATCGGGAACACCCTGGATCCCTCCTTCAGCCGCTGACCCGCGGTCGGTCGCTCGGCCGCCCCCGGCGGCGCGGCCCTCAGTGTGATGCGGAACGTCGCGAGCGACAAAGCCGCAGCCTCGCGCTCGACGTCGCGGCCCGTCATGCCGCGCAGCTCGCCCCAGAGCGCCCCGAGCGGCGTCCATGTCTCCTCGAACCCGCCCTGCCCGTCGGGTTGGGTTTCCCGCACCTCCAGGATGAACCTGCGGTTGAGAACCGGGGCTTTCACGCCGACCTCCCGCCGAAGAGCCGTATCGTGCGGTAAGGTTCGATCAGCGTCGTCACGGTCGCGGGGAGCGCCACCGGGGCGGCATGATGATCGAGCCGGTGATCGTAGAGATATGCGGCGAGATGGACCACCGCCTGGGCGATATTCGCGGGAACCTCCCCCCATACCTCGCCGTACCCCGCCTCGAAATCGATCTCGGCTGTGCCGCCTACGGGAATGCCCGGCAGTATGAGACCGCTGGCCCGAAGCTGCGGGCGGTGGGCGTCAGGGACCAGCGCGTAGCTTTCGGGCGCGGTCTCCGTCGCATTTCCGGCCTGATCGACGATCCGCAGCGCGGTGATCGCGGTGATCGGGGCGACCGGAAGCGCCTGCCGTGCGAGATCGCGCCAGGCGGTCAGCGACCAGCGATAGGAGCGCTGCAACAGCACCTTTCCGGTGCGTGCCTCTATCGTGGCCAGCGCGGAGCGCAGGCAGGTCTCGAGGTGGCCATCCTCGGCGCCGCCATCAGCGAAGCCGGTGCTGAGGCGTAGATGGTCGCGCAGCGCCGCGACGGGAAGTGCGGTGTCCGGCACCGGGGTAAGCTCGACAAGTACCATGTGCGTCTCCGGTCAGTCGGCGAAGGAACCGGGCCGGCCCAGCCAGAGGGGCCGGCCCGTCGAAAGATCAGGCGGCCGAGAACCTCAGCACCTTGATCGCGGCAAAGTCGCTGACATCCCCGCCCACGCGCTTGGTGGCGTAGAACAACACGTTGGGCTTGGCAGAGAACGGATCGCGCAGAATGCGCAGGTCCGGGCGCTCGGCGACCGTGTAGCCCGCCGAGAAATCCCCGAAGGCGATCGCCGCTGCGTCGACGGCGATGTCCGGCATGTCCTCGGCGATCAGCACGGGATAGCCGAGAAGCCGTGCGGGCTCGCCGGCGGAGAGCCCGTCCGACCAGAGAAACCGGCCATCGGCATCCTTGATCTTGCGCACCGCGCCGGCGGTCTTCGAGTTCATCACGAAGGTCGCGTTCGCGCGGTATTCCGCACCGAGCGCATAGACGAGGTCGACGATCGCGTCGCCGGGGCCCCCGGTCTCGAAGTCTCCGCCCACTCCCGTCGCCACGTAGCCGATGCTGCCCCAGGTCCAGCTCGCATTCGCAACCAGCGTCTTGGTGAGAAACCCGGTCGGCTTGTTCACCCCGTTGCCGGAGATGAACGACGCGGCCTCGGCGCGGGCGAACTTGTCCGCGATCCGGCCCGCGAGCCAGCCCTCGACCTCGAAGGCGCTGTCGTCGAGGAGCCGCTGGGAGACTTTCGGCAGGGCCGACAGCTCGTAGAGCGGAATGCTGATCCGCTCGAGCTGTCCGGTCCCCGTCTCGGTCGAGGCCGAAAGCTCGTCGGCCCAGCCCGTCTCGAGCTCACCATGGTCGATCAGCACGTCGTAGGCGGTCGCCTCGACGTTCACGACATTGGCGACCTGCCGGATCGAGGCAGTCGATTTCAGCACCGCCTTCACCGTCTCCGAGGTCTGCGGGTCGACGAGGTAACCGCCATCAGCGGCCACGGCCGTCGACATCGCCTTGCCTTCAAGTTCGAGGCCCCTCAGCGCGTCATCATCGCCCGAACGCACATAGGCCGCGAAGGCCTTCTGGTGTGGCGCGGCCTCGTTCGTGTCCACCGATAGCGCCGGACGGCGCACGATCTGGGATTTCCGGTCCAGCATGGTCAGTCGCTCTTCCTGTTTTGCAAAGCGTTCGTTGATGTCGGAAATGAAACCGGCCAGCGCGGTCTTGACCTCACTGGCCGGGCGCTCGGCACCAGGCACATCCCGCCCGGTCCGAGAATTGCTCTCGGTTTCACTCATCGTTCTTCCTGAGGTTGGTGTTCTACTGGCTCAGTCGCGGGCCAGCATGCGGCGGGCGTCCGTGAGGGCGCCGGCCAGATCACGCATCAGGGCGTCGTCAGGGGATTCCCCCTTGGCACCCACCCGCGCTTCGGGAAGCATCGGGAAAGTGACCAGCGACACCTCCCAGAGCTCCAGTTCCGACAAGAGCCGGCGGCCCTTGCCATCCTTCTCGGCCCTCACGGTCCGGTAGCCGATCGAAAGTCCGTCGATCGCGCCTGCCTCGATGAGCGAGGCCGCCTCCCGGGCGCGGGCGACATCCGTCAGAAGCCGCCCCTTTACATGGAGGCCCCTGTCGTCCTCACGCACCTCGTCCCAGACGCCGATCGGCTCGGTGGGGTCATGCTGCCAGAGCATCTTCACCCGCCGGCCCTCGGCCGCGAGCCGCTTGAGCGACGCCCCGTAAGCCCCCGCGGAGACGACGTCTCCGCCCGTGTCCTTCGCCCCGAAAAGTGAGGCATAGCCCTCGATGGTCGCGCCGCCGACGAGCGACAGTTCCGCCTCGGCGGCGCAGAACTTCCGCTCGAGCCCCAGATCACCATATCCCATGGCCGTCTCCTTCACGCCTGATCTTCGCCCGGAAGGGCGGGCAGCCCCAGCAGCCCACGCTTCTCCGCATCGGTGAGAAACTCCGCCCGGCTCACACGCCGCCATTGCGCCTCGCGCTCCACCGCGAGGGCAGGTACCTGGTCGGGATCGGGTGCAAGAGTGACCGTTTCCCCGTCGAATCCCTGAAGCCAGCTCGAAAGCGCCGCGGTGACCCGCATGGCCAGCGGCAGCACCGTCAGCCGGTAGAACGCCCGGTTCGCCTCCTGGTAATTGGCGTAGGTCGCATCGCCGGGAATGCCGAGAAGCATCGGCGGAACACCGAACGCCAGAGCGATCTCGCGGGCCGCCGCCTCCTTCGTCTTCTGAAACTCCATGTCCGAAGGGGAAAACCCCATCGGCTTCCAGTCGAGCCCGCCCTCAAGCAGCATCGGCCGCCCGGCGTTCCGTGCGCCCTGGTGGTGCGCCTCCATCTCCGCCAGCAGCCGGTCGTACTGATCCACCGTCAGTGTGCCCTGCCCGTCCGCTCCCTGGTAGACGATCGCCCCAGAGGGCCGCGCGGCATTGTCGAGCAGCGCCTTCGACCAGCGCGAGGCCGAATTGTGCACGTCCACCGCCGCCGCCGCTGCCTGCATCGGAGAGAAACCGTAATGGTCGTCCTGCGGGTGGAAGCTCTTGATGTGACACACCGGTGCCGAACCTTCGCTCACGCGAAACCGGTGGGTCTTGCCGCCGACCGAATACTCGTAGGCCACCGGCCAGCCGTCCGGCCCCGGCACCACGCTCATCCGGTCCGAGCGCAGCACGTGAAGCTCCAGCGGCAATCCGCTATCCCCTACCGCCTCGACATAGGCATTCCCGGTCAACAGAAGCTGCGCGTAGATCGCCTCGAACATCTCCGCCCGGCCCTGCACGGCGTTGGGCGCGGCGAACAGCGCCAACCGTGGGTGCTCGACGAACCGCCGCTCGGCGTCCTGCAACACCACCGGCAGCGCAGCGGCCGCCTCTGAGATAAGCTTCACCGACCGGAACCCGACCGGATTTCCCTGAAACCCCGATCGCGTGAGGCTCGGAATGTCGCGCGGGCTCCACGCCACGCGCCCCGACCCGCCCCAGGCGATCACAGGTCCCGCGGCCGAGGCCTTGGCCTCCCCCGGCGCATTCTTTCGCTTCAGAAAGTCGAACATGAGAGACTATCTCCTTCCCCGGCGACGCGTCCCCGCGCTGCCGACCGGCCCCGCAGAGCCCGTTCCATCTTGTTCAGTACAAATCAGCCGAGGGTGCGCACCTGCGGCCGCCGCCACGTGGCGGCCGGCTCGATCATCAGGTCATGCAGCGCCCAGACGAGCGCATCGACCCGGTCGGGGCTGCCCTGCCCCCGGTAACCCTGAATCGTCATCTGGCCCATCTCCGCCTCGAGCATCCCGAGTCCCGGCCGATGGGTCACCCGGTCCTGCTCGTAGAGCGCGGCCACCGGCTCGGCCCGGGCCACTTTGCCCCGGCTCGCGCGCACCGCCCTGAACGGCACCAGCGGATCGACCTGCCGTACGACCTGCTCCACGAGATCGCCCCCCTGGTTCACCTCCGCCACGATGCGCTCCGCACCGTGGGCGTGGAACGCCGCCACCGCCGCCCGCGCCCAGACCATCGGGCTCGCCCGGTGCACCGTGGCGTCCTCGAGCACGACCGCCCGCCAGTCGGACGGCGGCCCGTCCGTCGCGGCCCCCACGACCACGATTCCGCAACTGTCCGAGCCCGCATGGCCCGTCACCGGAGGATCGACGGCGACGACGACCCGCCCGGGTGTCACATCCCGCTCCCGCACCGCACGGTCGAGCATCTCGCCCGACCAGAGCGCCCCGTCGAGATCGGCGAGAAGCTCTCCGTCGAGCTCCTGCCGGCCAAGCCGGGTGCCGTCGTAGCGCGCCCGCACCGCCTCGAGGAACGAGGCTGCGAGAAACGCCGCGTTCTCCTCGGTCTTGGCCCGCGTGGTTACCGTCGTGGCGTTGTCGAGGATCGCCTTCAGGATATCGAGCTTTCTCGGTGTGGTCGTGATCACCTGGCGCGGCCGCTCCCCGAGCCTCAGCGCGAATTGCAGCATGTCCCAGGTCGCCTCGGCATTTCGCCATTTGCCCAGCTCGTCGCACCAGGCCGCATCGAATTGCGGCCCCCGGAGCCGCTCGGGGTCATGCGCCGAGAACGCCTGCGCCTCCGCCCCGTTCGGCCAGACGAGCCGCCGGCGGCTTTCTTCCCATACGGGTCGCCGGTCGGGCGGCGAACAGGCAAGAATGCCGCTGTCGCCGAACACCATCACGTTTCTGACCTGCTCGAGCGTCTCGCCCACGAGCGCGATCCGTCTCGACCGCCCGGCATCGCCGGCCACGGGGCCTTCTACCTCGGCGCGCACCCATTCGGCTCCGGCGCGGGTCTTGCCCGCACCGCGCCCGCCGAGGACCACCCAGCTCCGCCAGTTGCCCTCTGGGGGGAGCTGGTGCGGGTGCGCCCAGAACTCGAAGAGATAGGGAAGCGAGCCCAGCGCATTAGGGCTCAGGCTCGACAGAAACTTCTCCTGCACGTCCATCGGCGCGGAGGCAATCCAGGAGCCGCCCGACTTCAGTCCGGGCGGCAGCAACGTCAATCGGCGCGGCGCCGAACGCGCCGGTTCGGCCATAGACATCGGTTTCAAATTTATGCCTTTCCCTGATGAGGGACTGGAAGGCGTCCCTCAACCGGACAATCGCCTTGGTCGCCTGGGTATCGGTAACCTGTTCGTCGAGGTGTCCGATCTTTTGGATCAGCCCCTCGAAATCAGCGAGCGTCAGGTTGAGCGACAAGATCGCCTGCCTGAGCGCTGCCTCTGCATCCCTCTCGTCAACGGAGGGTAGGATCGCGTCCATGATTGGGAAGCACCCGCCTTTCCATCAGAAATCCGGGCACGAAAAAGCGGCCACGGGGAACCTCCCCGGGCCGCTGCCCATTTCATCCATCATGCAGGCTTTCTACTTTAGAGCGTTCGCAAAGTCAAGCACTATCTTTCTGGTTGTTTCGGCCAAGCGTACGCCATGGTTAACAAATCATTGAGTTTCGCGGTCCGCCTCGATCTCCCGCCATCGTGCGACATTCGCGTTGTGCTCGTCGAGCGTGCGCGCGAAAGCGTGCCCGCCCGAGCCATCGGCAACGAAATAGACGAGGTCGGTCTCTTCGGGGTTGAGCGCCGCCTCGATGCTCGCAAGCCCCGGGTTCGCGATGGGCGTCGGAGGCAACCCGTCGATGACGTAGGTGTTCCACGGCGTGCGGGCGCGAAGCTCGCTCTGCCGCAAGCCACGGCCGAGGGTGCCCCGCCCCTCGGTGACGCCGTAGATCACCGTGGGGTCGGTCTGCAGCCGCATCCCCCGGTTCAGCCGGTTGACGAAGACGCTGGCCACCGTCCCCCGCTCGTCCGGCACGCCGGTTTCCTTCTCGATGATCGACGCGAGGATCAAAGCCTCTTCGGGCGTAGCGATGGGAAGATTCTCGTCACGGTTCGCCCAGGCCTCCGCCAGCCGCAGCGCCTGCCGCTCCTCCATGTCCGCCAGCAAGGCGCCCCGGTCGTCGCCGTCGCGTACCTCGTAGCTATCGGGCGCCAGCGTGCCCTCTGCCGGCACCTCCTCGACCTCACCGGTCAGAAAATCGGCCTTTCTCAATGCCTCGACGATCTGCCAGCTCGTTGCACCCTCGGCGAGCGCGATCCGGTAGCGCGTGTCGGACTTCTCGCGCACATCGTCATAGCCCTCTGCCGGACCTGCCTCGGGGTCGAACTCGAGGATCGTCTCGAACCGGTTGGTGGTGGGGTCGAGTTCGCGCACCTCGATCTCCTGGCCGGTCACCCCGACGCGGTAGACCACTTCCGTCCCGCAGGTGCTCCGCCCGCCCCGCGTGACGATATCGACGATGTCTTCCATGCTCGCGCCTTCGGGCACGAGAAAGCTTCCGGCCTTCAGATCGTCGGCCTTGCCCGAATACTCTGCCCCGAGCCGGAAGATGCGGGCATTCGACACCGCTCCCCGGTCGGCGAGTTCGTCGCCGAGCCGCGCCATGCGCATGTTCGGGCGCACCTCGAGGCAGATCGGCTCCGCAAGCGGCCCCTCACCGGAATATTGCGACTGTCCCCAGCCCACGAGCCCCGCAACCGCGATCAGCGCGACAATGAAGACGGTCAGGGCATTCGCCGCGATATGTCGCCACATCAGCCCTCGGCCCTCCCGAGAACGAGCGAGGCGTTGGTGCCCCCGAAGCCGAAGGAATTCGACAGGGCGATGTCGATCTTTCGCTCCCGCTTTTCGTTAGGCGCAAGGTCGAGGCGCGCCTCCACATCCGGATTGTCGAGGTTGATCGTCGGCGGCGCAACCTGGTCACGCAGCGCCAGAATGCAGAAGATCGCCTCCACCGCCCCCGCCGCGCCAAGGAGATGCCCGATGGAGGACTTCGTCGAACTCATCGTGGCCGTGTCGGCGGCATCACCCATCAGCCGCTCCACGGCGCCCAACTCGATCGTGTCGGCCATCGTCGACGTGCCATGGGCGTTGATGTAGTCGATCCGCCCGGGTTCGATCCCCGCATTGCGCAGGGCGGCCGCCATCGCCCGCTGGCCGCCCTCGCCGTTCTCCGACGGAGCGGTGATGTGATAGGCATCACCCGACAACCCGTAGCCCAGAATCTCGGCGTAGATCTTCGCGCCCCGGGCTTTCGCGTGCTCGTATTCTTCGAGGATGACGATGCCCGAACCCTCGCCCATCACGAACCCGTCGCGGTCCGTGTCATAAGGTCGGCTCGCGGTCTCGGGTGCGTTGCCCCGCTTTGTCGAGAGCGCCTTGCAGGCGTTGAACCCGGCGATTCCGATCTCCGAGATCGGAGCCTCGGCGCCGCCGGCGACCATCACGTCCGCGTCGCCCAGCATGATGAGACGCGCGGCATCCCCGATTGCATGGGCGCCTGTCGAGCAGGCCGTCACCACCGCATGGTTCGGCCCCTTGAATCCGTAGCGGATCGAGACCTGACCCGAGACGAGGTTGATGAGCGCGCTCGGAATGAAGAAGGGCGAGACCCGGCGTGGCCCGCGCTCCTTGATGAGAACGGCGGTCTCGGCGATCGACGTGAGCCCGCCGATGCCGGAGCCGATCATCACGCCGGTGCGCTCGAACTCCTCGGTGGTCTTCGGCGCCCAGCCCGAATCCTCGACCGCCTGGGCAGCGGCGGCCATGCCGTAGATGATGAAGTCGTCGACCTTGCGTTGTTCTTTCGGCGCCATCCAGTCGTCGGGGTTGAACGTTCCGTCCGAACCGTCGCCGCGCGGGACTTCGCAGGCATAGGTTGTCGCGAGATGGCCCGCATCGAACCGCTGGATCGTGCCTGCGCCGGATTGCCCGGCGAGAAGCCGCTCCCACGTCGCCTCGACCCCCGAAGCCAGGGGCGTGACCATGCCAAGCCCCGTCACAACCACTCGCCGCATGCCTGCCCCCGTTTCTATGTCAGGTCTGTCGTTCTGCGGTATTACAAGCTGGTGCATGGGGCGGCAACCCGGCAGCGGGGCCTCGGCACGACGCGGAATAAGGCGACAATTTCCGTCTGTGGGAATGCTTCGACGTCCTGTCCCGAGCCGCGAATCCCCGGCGCAACAACCGCGAACCTCCTTCACCCGCCGCATTGCGCCTGCGAGCAGGCCCATCGGAGGCTTCGTCCCCCGTCCCTGCCTGCTGCCTCCTCATGCAACTTCCAGTCTCGCCGCGCTCCATGTCATCTGCAGCGGTTTCTTCGAGGCCGGCAGCAACGCAGGGGGCAGGCATCTGCCGCCGCCCCGTCGAGCGCGTGATCGCCCGGGGTCAGACAGTGACGGAATATTGAAGCTCCGGTCCGCCAATTCTGAGCCGGATGCTCTTGAGGCCGCTTCGATGCGCTCGGCGGGTAAGCCGGCGGTGATCTCGAACCTCCCGGAAACCGGTCATTTCCTCGATATGGGCCGCGCCGAGCACGCCCCCATGGATTGCCTGCCCGGTTCCAGCCGGACATGTAGGAGACCCCCTGAGCAGTGCCGGCTGCCCGTCTGTCGCGCCCGGAGCCTCAAAAGCAAACAGCGCCCGATCGGCGGGCGCTGTCGAATTCATGTCAGGGCGTTCTCGGTCAGGAGGCTTCCTTGATGAACTTCACCGCGTCGCCGAAGGTCTGGATGGTCTCCGCCGCATCGTCCGGAATCTCGATGCCGAATTCCTCCTCGAAGGCCATCACGAGTTCGACCGTGTCGAGGCTGTCGGCCCCGAGATCGTCGATGAACGAGGCGTTCTCGGCGACCTTGTCTTCCTCGACGCCCAGATGCTCGACGACGATCTTCTTCACGCGATCTTCAATGTCGCTCATGTCTTGTCCTCACGTTCCGCGCGGGGGCTTCCCGCCTCAATCGACCCCGCGGGGGCCATCCGATGATCCGCCCCGAAAGACGAAACAGACCGTTTGCCTCAGGTGCCCGGTCGGTTGGGCGCGCTCTTAGCATATCGTTTCGGGAACGCAAACGGCAATTGCCGGATGCTGCAGCGCAGCCTAAAGCATAGCCATGCCGCCATTAATGTGCAGGGTCGCCCCGGTGACGTAGCCGGCTTCGGCGCTCGCGAGATAGAGTACCGCGGCGGCGATGTCGCCCGGCTCCCCCATCCGCCCCGTGGGGATCTGCGCGAGGATCGCGGCCTTCTGCTCGTCGGTGAGTTTCTCGGTCATCGCCGTGGCGACAAAGCCCGGCGCGACAGCGTTCACGGTAATTCCGCGGCTCGCGACCTCATGGGCCAGGCTCTTCGAGAACCCAACCATGCCGGCTTTCGACGCCGCATAGTTGGTCTGGCCGGGGTTGCCCGTGGCCCCCACGACCGAGGAGATGTTCACGATCCGGCCCCAGCGCGCCTTCATCATGCCGCGCACGGCGCCGCGGCAGAGCCGCATGGTCGCGGTGAGGTTCACATCGAGCACCGACTGCCATTCGGCGTCCGACATCCGCATGAAGATGTTGTCGCGGGTGATCCCCGCGTTGTTGACGAGAATGTCGAGCCCGCCCATCGCCTCGGTAGCGCGTTTGGGCAGCGCGTCGACGGCTTCGGGGTCCGAGAGGTCGCAGGGCAGGACATGTGCGCGGTCGCCAAGATCACTGGCGAGTGCCTTCAGCGGGTCCTCGCGGGTGCCCGAAAGCGTCACCGTGGCTCCAGCACCGTGCAGCACGCGGGCGATCTCGGCGCCGATCCCGCCGGAAGCTCCGGTTATCAATGCGCATTTTCCAGAAAGATCAAACATATCCATTCCCTACTTCAGGCTATCAGCCGCTGCCGCGACGTCCTCCGGGGTCCCGATCGCCCGGGTCCCGGCGTCCTTCGCGATCCGGCGGATCATGCCCGACAATGCCTTGCCGGCGCCGATTTCCCAGAACTCGTCCACGCCGTGTTCCGTCATCCATTCCACGCTTTCGCGCCAGCGCACACGGTTGGTGACCTGCTCGACAAGCAAAGCCCGTATCTCGTCGGCCTCGCTCACCTCGCGGGCCAGCACGTTCGCCACAAGCGGAACCGCGGGCCGGGCAATGTCGACTTCGGCCAGCGCGATCTCCATCTTCCGGGCGGCGGGCTCCATCAGCGAACAATGGAACGGCGCGGAGACCGGCAGCATGAGCGCCCGCTTGGCGCCCTGCGCCTTGGCGATCTCGGTGGCCCGCGCCACCGCCTCCATATGCCCCGAGACCACGACCTGCGCGGGGTCGTTGTCGTTCGCGGCCACGCAGACCTCACCCTCCGACGCCGCCTCCGCAACTTCCATGACCTCGTCGAGCGAAAGCCCGAGGATGGCCGCCATCGCTCCCTCGCCCACCGGCACGGCATCCTGCATCGCCCTGCCGCGGATCCGTAAGAGCCGCGCGGCATCTCCGATCTCGAGCGCCCCGGCCGCCGCAAGCGCGGAGTATTCCCCCAGCGAATGTCCCGCGACGAAAGCGGCGTGGTCAATCGAGACGCCCTCCGACTGGAGGGCGCGCAACGCGGCGAGCGAGGTGGCCATCAGGGCGGGCTGGGCGTTCTCGGTGAGGGTCAGGGCCTCGGGCTCGCCCTCCCAGATCAGCGTCGACAGCCGCTCGCCCAGGGCCTCGTCGACCTCTTCGAAGACGGCCCGCGCGGAGGGATAGCTCTCCGCCAGCGCTTTTCCCATTCCGATGGTCTGGGCCCCCTGGCCCGGAAAGACGAATGCGCGGCTCATGCCCCCTCCTCGGTTTCCGGCACCTCTAGCGGGCCGACCTCCGGGGCACAAGCCGGGCTCAGGCGGTCTTTCTGACCGGCACGCGCACCGCGAGCTTGCGGGGAGACACGGCGGCGAGCTTCATCCGCGCCTCGACCCGCTCGGCGGGGCTCTTGAGATCACGGCAGAGCCGGGTGTGAAGAATTCCGAGGTCGCGTTCGGCCCCATTCGCGACATGCACCGGCGCCCCGACCCCCTTCAGCCGCAGGAAAAACTCTCCCGGACCGCCGTCGCGGCGGCGCACGAACACGCTCTCGACGCTTTCGAAGGGCAGCCGGCGCACGATCCGCGAGAGTCCCCTGCCATTGCGCCGCGCGAAACGGAATTCACGCTTCGCCGTGTCCACCTGCATTTCGTGTCTGAAGCCACGGTTGGCCACGAAGTAGACAATCGCGCCGGCGGCAGCGAGGCCCGCTGACAGACCGACCCGGCCCGACAGTGTGTCGGCGGGGAAAAGACCTGCCGGCACGAGCCACTGGGCATAGGCCGAGACGACGAGGATCAGCCCGAAAAACCGCAGCGCGGCCTCGGCCATCACCGGACCTCCCAGAGCGACATCCGCCTCGCGAACGATGTAGCCCCAGTGGGTTTCTGTCAGCTTGAGGGTATCTTCCCCGCGCCGCTCAGGGTGGAAGGTGATCCGCGCTTCTGCCATCGGTCTGTCCCTTGCTCGTTCTCCATCGAAACTCGCTGTGGAAAAAGGCAAATTTCGGACTTCCCTGGAACCATTCCGCGACCCTTTCCGGCCCCTTGCAAAACCGCGCCCGGCATGTATAAGCGGCGCTTCCTTCCGCACCACGCATGACCGGCGCAGGCTCTCGTGGACGGGCCGCGGAAAGCTCATCGCCCGTCCTTTGAAATGCGCCCTGAAAGATTGGAGACAGCATGCCGCTTTACGAGCATGTGTTCATCTCGCGCCAGGACCTGTCGAACACGCAGGCCGAGGGGCTCGTCGAACACTTCGGAACAATCCTCGCCGACAATGGCGGGAAGGTCGTCGACAGTGAATACTGGGGCGTCAAGACCATGGCCTACCGGATCAAGAAGAACCGCAAGGGCCATTACGCGTTCATGAAATCCGAAGCACCCGCGCCTGCGGTGCAGGAAATGGAGCGCCTGATGCGCCTTCATGACGATGTCATGCGCGTTCTCACGATCAAGGTCGATGCCCACGAAGAGGGCCCGTCGGCGCAATTGAAGAAATCCGACGAGCGCGGCGACCGTCGCGACCGGCGCTGAAAGGGAGGCCCGAACCATGGCAGCAAAACCGTTTTTCCGCCGCCGGAAGGTCTGCCCCTTCTCCGGCGACAACGCCCCGAAGATCGACTACAAGGACATCAAGCTTCTGCAGCGGTACGTTTCCGAGCGCGGCAAGATCGTGCCCTCGCGGATCACCGCGGTGTCGTCGAAAAAGCAGCGTGAGCTCGCGCGCGCCATCAAGCGCGCCCGCTTTCTCGCCCTGCTTCCCTATGCCGTGAAGTAAGGAGCAACAGACATGCAGGTCATTCTCCTCGAACGTGTCGCCAAGCTCGGCCAGATGGGCGATGTCGTCACCGTCAAGGACGGCTTTGCGCGCAACTACCTGTTGCCGCAGAAGAAAGCTCTCTGGGCCTCGGACGCCAACGTGAAGGCTTTCGAAGCCCAGAAATCCCAGCTCGAGGCCCACAACCTCGAGACGAAGAAGGAAGCCGAGGCGCTCGCAGAGCGGCTCGACGGCCAGCAGTTCGTCATCCTCCGCTCGGCATCGGACGGCGGCGCCCTCTACGGCTCTGTCTCCACCCGTGACGCTGCGGATGCGGCCACCGAGGCCGGCTTCTCGATCGACCGACGCCAGGTGGCGCTCTCCGCTCCGATCAAGGAGCTCGGCCTTCACGAAGTCGTGGTCGCGCTTCACCCCGAGGTCGACGCGCATATCAAGCTCAATGTTGCGCGCTCGCCCGAAGAGGCCAAGCTTCAGGCGCAAGGCAAGTCCATCCAGGAACTCGCCGCCGAGGAAGACGCTCTCGAGCAAGAGGAACTGGCCGGGCTCTTCGAGGATATCGGCGCAGCCGAACTCGAAGAACTCGATGCAGGACCCGAACAGGACAGCGGTCCGGTCGCCGTTCCGGAGAGCGGCGAGGCCGACGACCAGCCCGACACGGAAAACGAGGACAAGGCCTGAACCAAGCTCCTCTTGTGAAAGTCAAAGGCCGCGCCCGGCAGGACGCGGCCTTTTTTCTTTCCGAGGATCGGCTCGCCTGATGGAGCCGGTATCTCCGCCTCAGTCGATCTCGACGAGAGTGACGTCGAAAGTCAGCGTCCGGCCCGCGAGCGGGTGGTTCGCGTCAAGCTCCACATGGCTCTCGGTGGCGTTCGACACCACGACCGGCACGGTCTGACCCTCCTGGGTCTGAACGCTGAGCTGCGTCCCTGGGTCTGTCGGAATGTGTTCCGGGATCGCGTCGCGCGGCACCGATTGCACGCGGGCCTCGTCGCGGTCGCCATAAGCTTCCTCCGGCTCTACCGTGACTTCGCGCGACTCGCCAATCTCCATGCCGAGCACACCCCGGTCGAGCCCCGGAATGATCTCGCCACTGCCAGCGGTAAACTCCAGCGGCTCGCGGCCTTCGGACTTGTCGAACACCGTGCCATCGTCGAGGCGTCCGGTGTAATGAATACGTACGGTATCTCCTGCCTTGGCGGCTTCAGTCATGGGTCTGTCCTGTATGTCGTGGGGGGATTGGTTTTCCGAGGCCGCTGCATCGCGGGTGCTCGGTAACGCCGGCAGTGCCAGCGTCGCGGTGTCCTTATTTGATGCATCTAGGATAACAAAGCCCGCGTTACAACGCAAACAGGCGGACCCCGGCCCGATCGCGGGTTCGCTCCGGGTCTGCCGGTCGCGCCAGTTGTCGACTTCGAAAACGGGCGCTCGCTGCCGGACAGCCCGGCAGACCTCCTCCAGAAAGGCAAAAAGCTCCTCGCGCTCCCCGGTCTCCACCGGCGACGGGTCTTTGGCGGCGTTGGCCGCATTCGCCTGGAGCACGAAGGCTTTCAGGGCGGCGCACACCTCGGTCTTCGGGGGCTCTGGCCCGAGACCGGCGAGGTCCGCCAGCAACCGCCCTGCGCCGGACCGGACCGCGAGGAGTAACGGCTCCGAGATGAACTCCCGCCGGTCTTCCCACGCCCGGAATGGCACTTCGCCGCGAAGATCGTCGAGGCTCAGCCCCACAAGCCGCTGCGCGCGCAGCGCCTCCAGTTCGGCGATTTCCGCTTGAAGCTTCCCCTGATCCGCCGCGAGACCCGCGGCGTCATGGACCGACCGCCAGGCGATCTCGGTCGCGACACCGGATTTGGAGAGCGGAACCCACCGGTTGGGCGTCGCACCCGCCTCGTCATCGGAGATCGCCGTCCGGCCGGGAACGGAAAACGCCGTCTCCCCGTCGCCGCCATCGGAGATCCGGAAGACAAGCGGCCCGCCCTAGGAGGCCGGCTTCGGACAGCGTCGGGCGATCGGCGACGAGCCCTGGGGAAGGCATTCTCGCGACAACCGCGTCGAGCACGCGGACAACCATCTCGCCGTCGACCTCGCCGAGCACCTTGAGAGGGCCGTATCGCTCCGGCGCGTCCTGCCCTTAGATGAGCGGGGTCAAGCGGTAGCCAAGGACCGTTCCCGCGGTATGGCCAAGGCCCACCGCCGCACCCTCAGTCTTCCTCGATTTCCTCGACAGCCTTCTGCAACTCGTCCTTCGAGACCGTCTTCTCGGTCACAGTGGCGAGCTCGAAGATGTAATCGACGACCTTGTCCTCGAAGAGCGGCGCCTGGATCTGCTGGCGCATCTGGGGGTTCTGCTGGACGAACTCGAAGAACTGCCGCTCCTGGCCGGGAAACTGGCGGGCGCGGTTCATCACCGCCTGGGTCATCTCGGCGTCGGTCACCTCGATCTCGTGCTTCCGGCCGAGTTCTGCAAGCAGAAGTCCGAGCCGAACCCGGCGGTCGGCGAGCTTCCGGTGCTCCTCGTCGGGTTCGACCTCGGGGTGGTCGTGGCCCTCCACATCGGGGTGCGCGTCATGCCAGAGCTGGTGGGCGATCTGCTTGGCCTCGGCATCCACGAGGCTCGGCGGCAGGTCGAAATCGACCTTCTCGTCGAGGGCGTCGAGCAGCTTGCGCTTCATCACCGCCCGGCTGGCCTGGCCATATTCCGCCGCGAGCCGCTCGGAGATCTGGCCCTTCAGGCCTTCGAGGTCTTCCGCGCCGTAGCGCTTGGCGAGTTCGTCGTCGATCGGTGCGGGCGACGGTGCCTTGACCGCCTTGACCTTGCAGGCGAAGACCGCGTCCTTGCCCGCGAGATGTGCCGCGCCGTAATCCTCGGGGAACGAGACCGTTACCTCTTTCTCGTCGCCCACCTTGACCCCGACGAGCTGCTCCTCGAAGCCCGGGATGAACGAATTCGAGCCGAGCACGAGCGGATAATCCTCCGCCGCGCCGCCCTCGAACTCCTCACCGTCGACCGACCCCTTGAAGTCGATCACGACCTGGTCACCCTCCTGCGCCTCGGCGCCCGCCTCGCGGTCCTCGAAGTTCTGCGCGCTCTCGGCGAGGCTTTTCAGGGCGTCCTCGACTTCGCTGTCGGCAGGCTCTGCAACGAGCTTTTCGATCTCGATCGAGCCGAAATCCACATCCGGCACCTCCGGCAGCGCCTCGTAGGACATCTCGACCTCGACGTCATCGCCCTCCTTCCAGTCATCGCCCACCATCTTGACCTCGGGCTGGAGGGCCGGGCGGTCTCCGGTCTCGTCGAAATGCGAAGACATCGCCGCGTCGATCGTCTCCTGCATCGCCTCGCCGAGAAGCCGCTGACCGAACTGCTTTTTCAGAAGCGCCATAGGCACCTTGCCCTTGCGAAACCCCTTCATCTGGATCTCGGGCGCGGCCTCGGCGAGCTTCTCGTTGACTTTCGCGTCAAGGTCTTGCGCGGGGATCGTGATCTGATAGCCGCGCTTCAGACCTTCGTTCAGGGTCTCGGTAACCTGCATCGTTCGTCCTGTCCGATCGGGGCCGGGGCAACGCCCTCGCGGCCGGGAAATTCGGGGTGTTCTACGGGCCTTCGCAGACCGGCGCAACCCGACGGTTTCGGGCTGCCGAACACGGTGATCTCTCCGTCCGACGGCACGGGACAAGGAGGGCGGATCGGCGCTTCGGGCGGAGGTCTGGACGTCGGGAAACGCGGCAGCCGTTTCGGGCAATTCCCGCCGGGATCCCCGGTCTCCGAGAGGCCGGCGTCGGCGGGGCGTTCCCGACATCGGGCGAAGCTGGCGCCCGGGCGGGCGCGGTTTTTCTACACCGATGCCCCGGACCATGCCATGCTGTGGGTTCATCAGGCAGATGAGCTGGGAGGAATTGCATGGGTATCCGGACAAGCAAGGGCCGCGGACGGCTTTACGAAAGCATCCTCGACACGGTCGGCGACACACCCTCTATCCGCGTGAACAGGATCGCGCCCGGGAACGTGACTGTCTACGTGAAATTCGAGGCGTTCAATCCGGCCGGGTCGGTGAAGGACCGTCTTGCGCTCAACATCATCGAGGCGGCCGAGCGCGAGGGGCGACTGAAGCCGGGCCAGACGGTGGTCGAGGCGACCTCGGGCAATACCGGCATCGGCCTCGCGATGGTCTGCGCGGCCAAGGGCTACCCGCTGGTGGTGACCATGGCCGACAGCTTCTCGGTCGAGCGCCGGCGGCTGATGCGGTTTCTCGGCGCGAAGGTCGTGCTGACGCCCCGTGCGCTCAAGGGGTTCGGGATGTACAGCAAGGCCAAGGAGCTCGCGGAGGCGAACGGCTGGTTTCTCGCCAGTCAGTTCGAGACGAAGGACAACGCCGATATCCACGAAAGCACCACCGCCCGCGAGATCCTCGGCGATTTCAGGGACGAGAAGCTCGATTACTGGATCACGGGTTACGGCACCGGTGGCACGGTCTCCGGCGTCGGGCGGATCCTGCGCAGGGAGCGGCCCGACACGAAGATCATTCTGACCGAACCGGCGAACGCGGCGATTCTCTCGTCGGGCTACGTCAACACCCGCAACGAGGCGCACCAGCCCACCGAGAGCCACCCGTCGTTCGAGCCCCACCCGATCCAGGGCTGGACGCCCGACTTCATTCCATGGGTTCTCCAGGAGGCCGTCGACAAGCGCTATTACGACGAGCTGGTGCCGATCTCCGGCCCCGAAGGCATCGCCTGGTCGAAGCGGCTGGCTGCGGAGGAAGGCATCTTCACCGGGATCTCGGGCGGCTCGACCTTCGCGGTCGCCATGAAACTCGCCGAGACGGCCCCCGACGGGTCGGTGATGCTCGTCATGCTTCCCGATACCGGCGAACGCTACCTCTCGACGCCCCTTTTCGAAGGGATACCCGAGGGCATGACCGACGCGGAACACGAGATATCACTGTCGACGCCCTCCGCGCAGATGGCGGCGGAGTAAGGTAGACAGGACTGGTTTCTCGAGCGGGTCGCGTTCAGTCGCGTTGACCCGATTCGCTCGAACGCGGTCCCGCGCCGTGTGCCCCGAGGGACACTTCGGGACCGATCAGGTTTCGCCCATGGCGTGCGAAAGAAGCCACTCGGCAAAGGTTTCTGTCGCCTGCCCGCCCCGGTTGTTACGGGCGACAAGAAAGAAGGCATCGTCCGGCGTCAGCACCGGCAGCCCGGCGGACACGAGATCGCCAGAGGCAGTCAGCGCACCGGTGATCGAACGCCAGCCGAGCATCATCCCGTGTCCTTCGAGTGCGGCCTGCGTGGCCTGGACGTAGTTGGTGAAACTCTGGCCGCCCTTCCGCACCTTCGGTTGCCCCGTCGCCTGCAGGTAGTCCGACCACGTCAGCCACGATGTCTCGGCCGATCTGACATGGAGGAGCGACACCGCCGCCGGCGACACGTTGCCGGCAAACCGTCCGCGCAACTCCGGAGCGCAGACGGGCTCGATCGCCTCGTCGAACAGAGGATGCACCACGCCGTCCCGCCAGCGTCCGTGCCCGTACCGGATCGCGAGGTCGATTCCCTCGGCCAGCGCCGGCACCCCCGATTGCGCCGTCATCACGTTGACGAAGAACTCCGGATGCGCGCGGTAGAAGGCGCTCAGCCGGGGCATCAGCCAGTAGGTCGCGACGCCGACGGAACAGGCCACCGTGACGGTCCGGCCGCGCTGGTCGTCGGCAAGCCGCAGGGCGTCGAGGGCCTCGGCGATACGCCCGAGTCCCTCCGTGATCGCGGTGGCCAGAGCCTCGCCCGCCTCGGTGGGCCGGGCGGGCCGGTGCCCCCTGTCGAGCAGCGGCACGCCGATGTAATCCTCGAGCTGCTTCACCGCCTGGCTGACTGCGGGCTGGCTGATGTTCAACTCGGCAGCAGCGGCCTGCACCGAGCCCGTGCGGACGACCGCGGCGAAGGCGGTGAACAGTCGAAGAGGCGGCAGCGCGGGCGTCATTGCATAACCTTGAGCTTATATTTCTTTCACCGCAATCGGCGTTTCGCAGAGGTCTGGCCGGGCCTAGCCTGCGGCCTGAACACCTCTCGGCGAAAGGGCGGGAAATGGACGGCGCACAGATCGACACGGTGGTGCTGGAACAGAACGGACTGAGCGTGCGAATGCCCGACGGCAGCCCGGCCTATTTCAATTCCTGGTGGCTGAGGGACAATTGTCCCACCTCCTTCGATGCCGAGACGCGGGAGCGGACCTTCGACATCTTTCACCATGAAACAACGCCGCGACCGGCCGACGCCCGCGTAGACGGCGATGCGCTGGTCGTCGATTGGGAAGGGGAGGCCCATGTCTCGCGCTATCCGCTCGCGATGCTCGCCGGCTATGCCGCCGGTGCGCCGCGCCCCGATCCGGCCGATCTGCCGCGCCGGCCGTGGTTCGCCGATCACTATCCGAACCTGACCCGGGTATCGCACGCGGCCCTTCTCGAAAGCGCCGATGAACGGCGACGCTGGATGGAGGCGCTCCTCGTCGAGGGTGTCGCCATTGTCACCGGCATGCCCGAGAGCGACGACGCGCTGACCCGGACGGCGGAACTCATCGGCACGATCCGCCCGAGCTTCTTCGGCGCCTTTTTCGAGGTCCGCACCCATGTGAAACCGACGAATCTCGCCTACACCTCGAAGGCGCTCGAGCTGCATACCGACGTGCCCGCCGAGGAACTCGCGCCGGGCATCCAGTATCTCCACTGCCGCGCGAACACCGTCGCGGGCGGCCTCAACCTCTTTCTCGACGGCACCGCGGTCGCGAACGATCTGCGCACCGCCGATCCCGAGGCGTTCCGCCTTCTCAGCGAGATCGAGGTTCCCTTCTACAAGGAGCACGAAGGCATCGACATGCGCGCGCGCCAGCGTGTCATCGAACTCGACCGGCATGGTGAGGTATCAGGCGTGACGATCAGCCAGCACATGGCGGACATCTTCGACCTGCCCCAGCGGGTGCTCGACAGCTATTACCCCGCCTTCGTCCGCTTCGGGCGGATGTTGCAGGACGACAAGTACGTCATGCGGTTCACGCTGAGGGCCGGCGAGTGCATCACCTTCGACAACCACCGCATCGTGCACGGCCGCGAGGCCTATTCGGCGACGAGTGGCGAGCGTTACCTGCGCGGCACCTATACCGACCGCGGCGAACTGCGGGGGCTCTACCGCGCGATGGTCTCGGAAGGCCGGTTCAGGTGAAGGACGTTCCCGACAATGAGGCTGTTCGGGTGCTCCGCATCGATCTCGCCGCCGCCTTCCGGCTGACGGCCCGCTTCGGCTGGCACGAATCGGTGGGCAACCATTTCAGCGCTGCGGTTTCCGATGGCGGCCGTCACTTCCTGATGAATCCCAGGTGGCGGCACTTCGGGTCGCTCCGCGCCTCGGATCTTCTCCTGCTCGACGCAGACGACACGGGGGTAATGGAGAGGCCGGACGCGCCCGACGCTTCGGCGTGGACGGTTCACGGAACATTGCACCGCGCGCGCCCCGACGTCAGGGTAATCCTGCATTGCCATCCGCCGCACGCCACGGCGCTTGCCGCACTCAGGAACCCCTCGATGCCGCCCATCGACATGAATACGGCACGGTTCTTCGGCGATCTCGCCATCGACCCCGATTGCGGCGGCATCGCCGATGACGCCGCCGAGGGCGCCCGGATCGCAGCGGCCCTCGGGTCGCGCTCGACGCTCCTGATGGCGAACCACGGTCTGACCACCACCGGCGCCACGGTCGCGGAGGCCTTCGAGCGGCTCTATTTCTTCGAGAAGGCCGCGCAGACGGTTCTTCTGACGCTCGGCACCGGGCGACCGCTCGCGGTCATGCCCGAAGCCGTGGCCGCGCGCACCGCTGAGGGCTGGAAAGCCTACGGCGGAATGGCCGATGCGCATTTCGCTTATCTGAAATCGGTACTCGACCGGGAAGAACCGGACTACCGCGACTGAGCGGGATCGGGCAATCTTCGGAACGAAACACTGCCGGGGCGACTTGGCGGAGAAGGGAGACGGCATGAAGACAGGCTTCATCGGACTTGGAAACGTCGGCTGCAAGCTTGCCGGCAGCCTCCTGCGCAACGGCATCGAGGTGAGCATCCATGACCTCGACCCGGCGCTCGTGGCGGATTTCGTCGCCCGCGGCGCGGAGACCGGCGGCACACCCGCACAGATGATGCGCGCGTGCGACGTGGTCATCACCTGCCTGCCCTCGCCCGCGGCATCGGCCCTCGTCGTGGCCGAGATGCTGCCCGAGATGGGGCCGGGCAAGATCTGGATGGAAATGTCGACGACCGACGCCGAGGAGGTCATCCGGCTCGGGGCCGAGGTCGAGGCCACCGGAGCGCTCGCGGTGGAATGTCCCGTCTCGGGCGGCTGCCACCGGGCCGACACCGGCAACATCTCGATCTTCGCCGGCGGGCCGCGCGCGGCGGTGGAGGAGGTGATGCCGCTTCTGAAGCACCTTGGCCGGCGCGTCCTGCACACCGGAGAGCTTGGCACCGCCTCGAAGCTGAAGGTGATGACCAATTATCTCGCAACCGTTCACCTCGTCGCGCTCTGCGAGGCGATGACGACGATGAAGGCTGCGGGCATCGACCTCGCGACGACCTACGAGGCCATCCGTATCAGCTCCGGCACCTCTTTTGTCCACGAGACCGAAAGCCAGCTCATCCTGTCGGGCTCGCGCGACGTGAATTTCACCATGGACCTCATACAAAAGGACATCGGCCTCTTCCAGAAACTCGCCGACGCGGCCGGCGTGCCGCTCGAGGTCTCGCCTCTCGTGATCGACATCATGGCCGACGGCCAGAGCCGCTACGGCGCGCGCGCCCAGTCCAACCGGATCATCGAGCGGCTGGAGGAGGCGACGGGGCTGAGAATTCTGGCCGATGGCTTCCCGATGGAGCTCATCGATGACGAGCCCGAAGAAGAGGGCTATGAGGTCGTCCGACCTGCAACGAGGGGAGTAGCCGCCGAATGAGTATCGAGACCGAACGCTTCTATATCGGCGGCGACTGGGTCGCCCCGCTCGGCACCGACACGATGCCGATCATGAACCCCGCCACGGATACGGAAATCGGCACCGTTGCCCTCGGCAGCGCGGCTGATGTCGACCGCGCGGCGGAGGCAGCGGTGTCGGCCTTCGAGGAATTCGGGCGCTGGTCGAAGGCGGACCGCCTCGCGCTCCTCGTCCGCATCCGCGATCTCACCGAAGCCCGGCGCGAGGACCTCGCCCGGGCGATGACCGCCGAGATGGGCGCGCCGATCACCATGTCGCGCGAGAGCCAGGCGGACTCAGGCATAGGCCATGCGGATGGCTTCATAGAGGCGCTCGAAGCGCAGGAAGACCGCTGGACGCTTTCAAACGGCGACACGCTTCTGCGCGAGCCGATCGGACCCGCGGGCCTCATCACGCCGTGGAACTGGCCGATCAACCAGATCGCACTCAAGGTCCTGCCGGCGCTGGCGACGGGGTGCCCGGCGATCCTGAAACCATCGGAATACACGCCGCTCTCGGCCGCGATCTACGCCGAGATCCTGCATGAGGCCGGCGTCCCCCCGGGCGCCTTCGCGCTCGTTCACGGCACCGGCCCCGAGGTCGGCGACGCGCTCGCGCGGCACCCCGCCCTCGCCATGGTCTCTTTCACCGGCTCGACCCGAGCGGGCACCTCGGTCACGAAATCGGCAGCCGACACCGTCAAACGCGTGACCCTCGAGCTCGGCGGAAAGTCCCCGAATCTCGTCTTCGCCGATTGCGGCGCGGACCTAGAAGCCCGAGTCCGCGCCTCGGTCGCGGAATGCTTTCTCAACACCGGCCAGTCCTGCGACGCGCCCACCCGGATGATCGTCGAGCGAAGCTGTTACGACGAGGTTGTCGAGATCGCACGGACCGCCGCGGAGAACACCGAAGTGGGCGACCCGGCGCAGGAAGGCGACCATATCGGCCCGCTCTACGACCAGATCCAGTGGGACAGGGTCCAGGCCATGATCGAGACCGGCATGGCCGAAGGCGCGCGGCTCGTCGCGGGCGGACCCGGCCGCCCCCCCGGTCTCAATCAGGGCTGGTATGCCAGACCGACAGTCTTTGCCGATGTCACGAACGACATGGAGATTGCGCGCAAGGAGATCTTCGGCCCGGTCCTTTCCATTCTCGCGGCGAAGGACGAGTCCGAGGCCGTGCGTATCGGCAACGATACCGAATACGGGCTCGCCGCCTACGTGCAGACCGGTGACCGAGAGCGCGCCGAGCGCGTTGCCGCCAGGCTCCGGGCCGGTGCGGTGCACGTGAACGGCGGCGGCATGGGCTGGGGCACCCCCTTCGGCGGTTACAAGGCATCGGGCAATGGCCGCGAGGGCGGACTGATGGGGATCGAGGACTACCAGGAGGTCAAGAGCCTGCATTTCGGCTGACACCTTGTCCAATCCGCCTTTCGGAAACCGGCGGGCGCCACCGTGATTTCGGCCGGAAGCTCTTCGGTGCTCGACCGTGGCGGACGGGCCCGTTTTCCTTGCCAAACACATCGCGAAGCCGGACTCCGCGTCAGTCTCCCTCCGCCTTCTTCCAACTGCGTTCGCGGATGAAAGGGTGAAATGTCGCCGACCGTGCGAGGCACATCAAGCCGCCAAGCGCCTGCATCATGATCCCGGGGCGGATGGTGACGCTCCTGCCGGTCGGGTAGATCGTATCGGTCCGGACGTTGTCGGGCTCTGACCCGGCACAGCCAAATGCCGGCTCGGAAAGTGCGGCGATGTCGCATGAATTCCGAGGCTGGACCTCGCTTCGCAGCGCGGCGCCAGCCTGCTCATGGCGATGATCGCTCGGCGGCAAGCCACGGCCACGGCCGCAACCCGACCCCGACCGCAATGCCAGTCCTCTCTCAGGCCGCGTCGACCGCGCGCTCCAGCATGTCGCGCACGTCTCCTGCGACCGCGTGAAGCTCTGAGTTGTCCACCGCCGACATCGAGGCCACCGGGTCGACCGCGCTCACCTCGGTGCCGCCGTCGACGCTGCGCAGGATCACGTTGCAGGGCAGCATCGCGCCGATGCGGGGTTCGAGATTCATGGCCTCCCAGGCCATCTTCGGGTTGCAGGCGCCGAGAATGAGATAGTCGTCGATATCCTCGTCGAGCTTCTGCTTCATCGTCGCCTTGACGTCGATCTCGGTGAGAACACCGAATCCCTCGGCGCCGAGCGCCTCGCGGACGCGCCGCTCGGCTTCGGGCATGGCGGTATCGGTCAGGATGCGGTCGTAGGTGTAGGTCATATCTTGCGCGCTCCTCGGTCGTGATGGGCTCCCGGCCGAAGCGATGCCCCGACCGGCCGGACAGTCAACTCCGGGGGCCGGCGATCAGTTGCCCTCGCCGCCCTGCATCCCGGAGCGGTTGCCATCCATCATCGAGCGCTGGCCGTCCCTCATCGGGTGCCCGCCGTCCATCGCACCGTCCCGCATCCGGTCGCGGCCGGGCATCGTCCGGTCCTGTCCGGACCCGTCGCTCCGCGACACGCGTGCCCGGTTGGCTCTCATCCGCTCCATCAGGTCGGCCGGCGCCGTGATCTCTTCGGCGGTCACCTCGCCGTCGCCATCGGCGTCGAGATGCTGGAACCGATCGACCATCGTGCTCCGGACAAGGGCGCTGTGAAGCGTCTCGAATTCGTCGATGGAAAGCGTCCCGTCGCCGTCTGCGTCGTACTCCGCAAGGAGACCCTCGAGGACGGCGCGGGCCTCTCCGGGCGTGACGTCGCCGTCGCCATCCTCGTCGAGCATGTTCATCATGCCCGCACCGCGCATGCCGCCGG